>JAYTNX010000394.1:0-26806 GCA_043748075.1 Pseudomonadota bacterium | reverse complement strand
TGTTCTCGGCCAGTCTGCTCGGGGCTTCCCTGCACTGGCTCACGCCCTGCCGGCCATGGCAGGCCTTTATCGTGGCCCTGATGTTATGCGCCCTTGGCTTCCTCGGCGGTCTGATCATGTCCGCCATCAAACGCGAACGCGGCATCAAGGACTGGGGCACCCTGATCGAAGGCCACGGCGGCATCCTCGACCGCATCGACAGCATCACCTCCGGTGCGCCAGTGCTGCTGCTCGGGCTGCTGCAGATCGAGGTGCTGCCATGATCGGCGTCGCCGTGCTGGGCTCCACCGGCACCATCGGCGACCACACGCTCGACGTGCTGGCGCGCCACCCCGAGGCGTTCCGCGTGGTCGCGCTAGGCGCGCGTCGCAACGTCGCCAAGCTCCTCGCGCAGTGCCGCCGGTTCCGTCCTGACTATGCGGCGCTGGCGGAGCCGGATGCGGCGCGCGAGCTCGAACGCGAGCTGCGCGCGGCGGGGCTCGCGACGCGGGTGCTGGCCGGCGACGCCGGACTGGAGGCGATCGCGGGCTTGCCGGAAGCCCCCTATGTGATGGCCGGAATCGTCGGTGCGGCGGGCCTGCGTTCGACGCTCTCGGCGGTGCGCGCCGGGCATCGACTGATGATCGCCAACAAGGAATCGTTGGTGATGGCCGGGCCGCTGCTGATCGCCGAGGCGCGCGCGGCCGGCGCCACGCTGTTGCCGATCGACAGCGAGCACAATGCGATTTTCCAGTGCCTGCCGCGCAATGCGGTACCGGGTGAGCCGCCGCCGGGCGTCAAGCGCATCCTGCTGACCGCCTCCGGCGGACCGGTCCTCGACTGGAGCGCGGCCGACGTCGCGAAGGCGACACCCGACCAGGCCTGCGCCCACCCGAAGTGGGTGATGGGCCGCAAGATTTCGGTCGACTCCGCGACGCTGATGAACAAGGGCCTCGAGGTCATCGAGGCCGGCATCCTGTTCGGCCTGCCGGAGTCGCGGATCGAGGTCGTCGTCCATCGGCAGAGCATCGTGCATTCGATGGTCGAGTACGTCGACGGCTCGGTGCTGGCCCAACTCGGCTCCCCCGACATGCGGACCCCCATCGCCCACGCGCTGGCGTGGCCGGAACGATGCGAGTCCGGTGTACAATCCCTCGACCTCGTGAAGGCGGGCGTACTCGAATTCCAGGCGCCCGACCTGCAGCGGTTCCGCTGCCTCGCGCTGGCGCAGGAGGCCGCGCGCGCCGGGGGCCTGGCGCCGGCGATTACCAATGCGGCCAACGAGGTGGCCGTGGCGGCTTTTCTGGACGGGCGCTTGAACTTTCCCGGTATCGCCGAGGTCATTGAAGAGGTCATGACGGTGGTCGATGGCGGCCCGGCACGTGATCTCGACTGCGTGCTTGCGGCCGACGCGGAGGCCCGCCGGGTGGCCGTCGAAGCCTGCCGCCGCATCGGCGGTGGGGGCCACTCGAAATCAGGCCCAGGAAATTCACAAGGGAATTCACGAGAGGGGATCCACGGTTGAACGTGTTCTGGTACCTGTTGTGGTTTCTCGTAGCCGTCAGCCTGCTGGTCACGGTGCACGAATTCGGTCACTACTGGGTGGCACGCAGACTCGGCTTCAAGGTCCTGCGGTTCTCCGTCGGCTTCGGCATGCCGTTGTGGAAGCGCGTGGCGGGCCCGGATCGGACGGAATACGTGTTCGCGGCGCTGCCGCTCGGCGGCTACGTCAAGCTGCTCGATGAGCGCGAGGGCCCGGTGCCCTCCACCGAGCTGCATCGCTCGTTCACGCGCAAGCCCCCGTGGCAGCGGATCCTCGTGCTGCTGGCCGGCCCCGCCTTCAACATCGTGTTCGCGATCGTGGTGCTGTGGGCCATGCTCTGGGCCGCGGGCTCGCCCGAGGTACGCGCCGTCGTGGGCGGCGTGACACCCGATTCGCTGCTGGCCCGCGCCGGCCTGCGTGCGGGCGACGAGATTCTCTCGTTCAACGGCGACGAGGTCGAAGGGCGCGGCGATGTCGTCCTCGGTCTCGTCGACGCGATGAGTGGCGACGGCAACGCCCAGTTCCTGGTTCGCGGGAGCGACGGCGCGCAGCGCAGTGTCTCGCTGGCGGTCGATGACCCAGACGTGCGGCGCGCGCTGACCGAGCCGAGTGCGTTCGCACGCGGCTTCGGCTTCCGCTTCTGGGAGCCGGTGCGGCCCGCCGTGATCGGGCGCGTCACTCCTGGCGGCCCCGCCGATGCTGCGGGCCTGAGGCCCGGCGATCGTGTGGTCGCGATCGAGGGCGTCGCCGTGGCTGATTTTCCCGCGCTGGTCGAAGCCGTGTCGGCTCAGCCCGGTCGCGAGATCCTGGTCGAGTACGAGCGCGACGGCACCCGTCAGCGCACCCGCGTGATGACCGAGACCGAGCCGCTCGATGGCCGCCGCGTCGGCCGCATCCGCGTGGAGACACCGCCGCCGGGCCCGATGCCGGCCGAGATGGTCATCCGTCGCACCTATGGTCCGCTGCAGGCGCTGCAGCAGTCCACGCTGCGCTGCTGGGAGATGACCGCGCTGCAGGCGCGGATGTTCTGGCGCATGGTGATGGGGCAGGTGTCGATGAAAAACCTCTCCGGCCCGATCTCGATCGCCGAGTACGCGGGCGAATCGGCGCGCGGCGGCATCGCGGCGTTTCTCGGTTTCCTGGTGTTGATCTCCCTGAGCCTCGGATTCCTCAACCTGCTGCCGATCCCGATCCTCGACGGCGGCCAGGTGGTCTACCAGCTCGCTGAGTGGATCAAGGGCAGCCCGCTGTCCGAACGCGTCCAGGCCTTTGGCCAGCAACTCGGCATCGCGCTGCTGCTGCTGCTGATGGGTGTGGCACTCTTCAACGACGTCGCCCGCCAGCTGGGCTGATAGATTTCACCGGGGTTGCGCGTGCGTCGATTCACTACCGTTGCGTTGTTCGTTTCCGCCGTGCTCGCGGCCCAGGCGCCCGCCGCGGTGCAGGCGCAGGTGCTTGCGCCGGCGCCCGCGCCATCGCCCGCGCCTGCGCCTCCGCCTCCCCCGGAGTTCCGCGTCGGCAACATCCGGGTCGAAGGCCTGCAGCGTGTCTCCGAGGGCACGGTCTACAACTACCTGCCCGTCAACATCGGCGACCGCCTCACGCCGCAGCGGCTGCGCGAGGCGATCCGCGCGCTCTACGAGACCGGCTTCTTCCGCGACGTCGAGATGCGGCGCGAGGGCAGCACGCTGGTGGTGGCGGTGCTCGAGCGGCCCTCGATCGAGAGCTTCGAGCTCAAGGGCAACAAGGACATCAAGACCGAGGACCTCAACAAGAGCCTGCGCAACGTGGGTCTCGCCACCGGCAAGACCTTCGACCGCTCGGTGCTCGAGGACGTCAAGCAGTTCCTGACCGACCAGTACTTCAGCCGCGGCAAGTACGCCGTTCGCATCGACACCCAGGTCGAGGACGTGCCGGGCAATCGCGTCAAGATCAAGATCGACATCAAGGAAGGCAAGCGCGCCAAGATCCGCCAGATCAACCTGGTGGGGAACCAGAGTTTCGATCAGGAGGACGTGCTCGAGCAGTTCGAGCTGAAGACGCCGAACTGGCTGTCGTGGTATCGGCAGGACGACCGCTATTCGCGCGAGTCGCTGCAGGGCGACCTCGAGAAGCTGCGGTCGTTCTACATGGACCGTGGCTACGCCAACTTCGACATCACCTCGACGCAGGTCGCGATCGCGCCGGAAAAGGACGACATCTTCGTCACGGTCAACGTCACCGAAGGCGAGGTCTTCAAGCTCGGCGAGGTCAAGCTGGCCGGCACCTTCGTCGTGCCGGAGGAAGAGCTGCGCAACTACCTGCTGGTGAAGCCGGGCGAGACATTCTCCAAGAAGCAGATCACCGCCACCCAGGAACTGATCCAGAACCGGCTCGGCCTCGAGGGTTATGCGTTCGCCAAGGTCGACCCCGTACCGACGCCTGACGACGGCAAGAAGGAAGTCGCGATGACCTTCTTCGTCGACCCGGGCAATCGTGTCTACGTGCGCCACATCGTGTTCAACGGCGTCACCAAGATCAACGACGAGGTGCTGCGCCGCGAGATGCGCCAGCTCGAGGGCGGCTGGCTGTCCAACGCCTTGGTCGAGCGCTCGAAGCAGCGCCTGCAGCGCCTGCCCTACGTCGAGAAGGTCGAGTCGGAGACCAAGCCCGTGCCGGGATCACCCGACCTGGTCGACGTCGAGTTCGAGCTCAAGGAAGGCCCGTCGGCGCAGCTGGGCGGCGGCGTCGGCTATTCCGAGTCGCAGTCGTTCATCCTCAATGGCAACTACGCCGACAGCAATTTCATGGGCAGCGGCGAGCGCATTTCCGTCGACCTCAACTCAGGTCGGTATTCGAAGGTCTATGGAATCTCGCATACTGACCCGTACAGGACGATCGATGGCGTCGCCCGGACACTATCGCTGACCTACCGCGACGTGACGCAGTTTGTCTCTGCCTCGTCTGACTTCTCATCCGAGACCCTGGCGCTCGGGGTCGACTATGGATACCCGGTCAGCGAGTTCCAGGCGCTGCGGGTCGGGCTCTCGGCGCAGCGCGCCTCGCTGCTGACGGGCGAAGGCAGCGCGGAGCAGGCTCGCGACTGGATCCGCAACAACGGCAACTACCGCCAGGAGTTCATTCCCGAGCAGGATTTCGGCAACGGCTTCATCCAGCCGCCCACCTCGCTCGAGACCACGCGCTTCGACACCCTCGAACTCGTGGTCGGCTGGAACTACGACTCGCGCAACCGTGCGTTGTTTGCCACCCGGGGCATGCGCCATTCGCTGTCCGTCGGCTACACCTTGCCGGTCAGCGACGTCGAGTACTTCACGGCCAATTACGAGTACCTGCAGTACCTGCCGATCTACGGACGCTGGACGCTGTCGCTGGCGGCCGAGCTCGGCTTTGGCCTCGACATCGGCGACACGACCGCGCTGCCGCCGTTCCGGAACTTCTTTGCCGGTGGTCCGGATACGGTCCGCGGCTATCGGGAGAGCCGGTTGGGGCCCAAGGACAGTTTTGGCAACCCGTACGGGGGCAACATGAAGGTGGTCGGTCGGGCGGAGATCATCGTCCCGACGCCGGAAAAGTGGGCCGCTTCGGCCCGCGTCAGCCTGTTTTACGACCTCGGCAACGTGTTCTCCACCGGGAATCGCTACCGGTTCACCGGCGTCGATGGCCTGACGCCGGTCGAGTACGCGTTCAAGTATGATAAATTGAAACATTCCACGGGCCTGGCCGTGCAGTGGCTGGCGCCGCTGGGCATCTTCCGGTTCAGTTATGCGATCCCGCTGAATGCCTACAAGGGTGATGGCGTGTTGTTCCAGGACGAGGAAGAGCGGTTCCAGTTCTCCGTCGGACAGGCGTTCTGACGGGACATACAGAGGTACATCGAGCGTGAAGCGATTGGTCAAGACATCGGGTGGAGCGTCGTGGCAAGCACGTCGTTGGGGCAAGTCCATCGTCCGTGGGTGGGTCCCCGGCCTCGTCATGGCCGCGGCGTTGGCGGCCGCTCCGGTCCAGGCCGAACTGAAAATCGGCGTGCTCGACTACGGTCGGCTGATGGACGAGTCGCCGCAGGGCAAGGTGCTGCTCGAGGCACTGCGCAACGAGGCGGGTACCAAGCAGCGTGAGCTGCAGACGGCCGCGCAGACCCTGCAAGGCAAACGCGACAAGCTGGTCAAGGATCGCGCGACGATGTCGCCCGACCAGGTCACTCGTGCCGAGAAGGATATCCGCGACGGCGAGCGCGACCTCGCGCGCCGCCAGTCGGAGATCCAGGACGACTTCAACGCGCGTCGCAACGAAGAGATGTCGAAGCTGCAGCGCTCGCTGATCGAGGAAGTGCGCGGCTACGCCAAGACGCAGAGCTTCGACCTCGTGATCACCGACGGCGTGATCTACGCGACGCCGACGATCGACATCACCGGCGGCGTGTTGCAGCTGCTGCAGTCACGCGGGCCGTCGGCGGCCGCCGGTGCGCGTCCGGCCGCACCGGCTGCACCGGGCGGGGCGGCGCCGAAGCCCGCCGGCCGCTGAGGCGCTGCGCGCCGGCGCGCGGGGCGGTCGCTCGGGTTCCATGAGCGCGACGCTGGGCGAGCTGGCTGTCCGCTTCGGCTGCGAGCTTCGCGGCGACCCCGACGTGCCCGTGAGGACGGTCGGGACCTTGCCCGGCGCCGCACCCGACGCAGTCGCGTTCTTCGTCAACCCGCGACTGCGCCACGAGCTGGCCGCAACCCGCGCCGCGGCCGTGGTGCTCGCGCCGGCCGTTGCGGCGTCCTCGCCGGTACCGGTGCTGCTCGCATCCCACCCGCATGCCACCTTCGCGCGGATGGCGATGCTGCTGCATCCGGTCCCCGCTGCACCGGCTGGCATCCATCGCACCGCCGTCGTCAGCCCGTCGGCGCAGGTCGCGGCGTCGGCTCACATCGGTCCGTGGGCCCAGGTCGGCGACGGCGCGACGGTCGGCGAGCGGGCGTACGTGGGTACCGGTTGCGTCGTCGGCGACCATGCCAGCCTTGGCGACGATGCCCGGCTGGTCGCGCGCGTGATCCTCTGCGAGGGCGTGAAGGTCGGCGCGCGTTCTGTCCTGCATCCCGGGGTCGTGATCGGCGCCGATGGTTTCGGGTTCGCGGCCGAGCGCGGCGCGTGGATCAAGGTGCCCCAGGTGGGCTCGGTGCAGATCGGCGAGGATGTCGAGATCGGCGCGAACAGCACGGTGGACCGCGGGGCGATCGAGGACACGCTGCTCGGCGATGGCGTCAAGATCGACAACCAGGTGCAGGTCGGCCATAACGTGCGCATCGGTGCGCACACGGCGATTGCGGGCTGCGTCGGCATCGCCGGCAGTGCCACCATCGGCGCCCGCTGCCAGATCGCCGGGCAGAGCGGCATCGCGGGCCACCTCTCGATCTGCGACGACGTGGTGCTGACGGCGCGCGCGCTGGTGATCAACGACATCACCGAGCCGGGCGTCTACGCCAATGCCGTACCGGTGGAGAAATTTGCCGACTGGCGCCGGATTCTCGGCCGCCTGAAGCGCATCGATATCATGGCGCGAAAGCTTGCGTCGCTGCAGCGCAAGGCCCGCCCAGGCGACCCCCGACCCGACGAGGACGACGCGTGACGGAACACATCACTCTCGATATCAACGCGATCCTGCGGCAGCTGCCGCACCGCTACCCGTTCCTGCTGGTGGACCGCGTGCTCGAGTGCATCAAGGGAGAGCGCATCCGCGCGCTCAAGAACGTGACCTACAACGAGCCGTTCTTTCCGGGCCATTTCCCGCATCGTCCGGTGATGCCGGGCGTGATGATCATCGAGGCGCTGGCGCAAACGGCTGGCATCCTGGCCTTTCTCACTGCGGGGGTGATCCCCGACGAGGACACCCGCTTCTATTTCGTAGGCATCGACAAGGCACGCTTCCGCCGGCCGGTGGAGCCGGGTGACCAGCTGATCCTCACCGCGAAGCTGGAGCGCCAGATGCGTGGCATCTGGAAGTTCTCCACCGTGGCGCTGGTGGGCGAGGTCGAGGCCGCGTGCGCCGAGATGATGGTCGCGCCCCAGACGCAGAAGGGCTGAGACGGTGGCGATCGATCCCCGAGCGGTGATTTCCCCAGGCGCGAGCCTCGCTGCCGACGTCGAGGTCGGTGCGTTCACGACGATCGGCCCCGACGTCGTCATCGGTGCGGGCACGATCATCGGCCCGCACGTGGTCCTCGCCGGGCACACCCGCATTGGCGCCGGCAACCGGATCTTCCAGTTCGCATCGATTGGTGACGCGCCGCAGGACAAGAAGTACCAGGGCGAGCCGACGCGGCTCGAGATCGGCGAGCGCAACGTGTTCCGCGAATTTACCACCGTGAATCGCGGCACCACGCACGACCAGGGCGTGACGCGGATCGGCAACGACAACCTGTTCATGGCGTACACGCACGTCGCCCACGACTGCATCCTCGGCAGCCAGATCGTGATGGCGAACCTCGCGACCCTGGGCGGTCATGTCGAGGTCGGTGATCACGTGATCATGGGCGGGCTGTCGGCGGCGCACCAGTTCTGCAAGATCGGCGCGCACGCGTTCATCGCCAACAACACCGCGGTCACCCGCGACGTGCCGCCCTACATCATGGCGGTCGGGCAGCCGGCGGTGCCGCATTCGGTGAACGCCACCGGGCTGTTGCGCCGCGGCTTCTCGCCCGAGCAGGTGCGCAACATCAAGCACGCGTACCGCACGCTGTATCGCTCCGATCTCAAGCTGGTGGACGCGGTCGAGCGCCTGCGCGCGGCGGCTCAGACGCAGCCCGAGCTCGTGATGTTCGTCGACTTCCTCGGGCGTTCGACCCGTAGCCTGGTCCGCTAGCGGCGCGATGGCCGGCTCCGCACCTCGCCATGGCCTGACCGTCGGCGTCGTGGCCGGCGAGGCCTCGGGCGACACCCTCGGTGCGGCGCTGATCGAGGCGCTGCGCGCCCGGGAGCCGCAGTTGCGCGTCGTCGGCGTCGCCGGTCCGCGCATGCGCGCTGCCGGTTGCGAAGTGCTCGCCGACGCCGACGAACTGGCGTTGATGGGACTGACGGAGATCCTGCGTCACCTGCCGCGGCTGCTGGCGCTGCGACGGCGCGTCCGCGACGCGATGCTCGCGCTGCGCCCCGATGTGTTCGTCGGCATCGACGCGCCGGAGTTCAACCTCGGCCTGCAGCGCCAGCTGAAGGCGGCGGGGCTGCGCACCGTCCAGTATGTCAGTCCGCAGGTCTGGGCCTGGCGGCAGGGGCGGGTACGCACCATCGGTCGCGCCACCGACCTCGTGCTCTGCCTGCTGCCGTTCGAGCCGAGGTTCTACGCCGAGCACGGCGTCCGCGCGCTGTTCGTGGGCCATCCACTCGCGGATCAGTTTCCGCTCGAGCCGGACCGCGCGGGCGCCCGACGCGAGCTCGGCTTCGACGCCGACGAGACGCTGGTGGCGTTGCTGCCCGGCAGCCGTCTCGGGGAAGTGTCGCGTCTCGGCGATGACTTCGCCGGGGCTGCCGCGTGGATCCTGCGGCAACGACCCGGTACGCGGTTCGTCGCGCCGATGGCGAGCGCCGCGGTGCGCGCGCGCTTTGAGCAAGCGCTGCGCACCGCGAGCCCCGAGGTGGACGTACGGCTGCTCGATGGGCAGGCGCGGGTTGCACTGGCCGCGGCCGACGTGGTGCTGGTCGCCTCGGGTACGGCGACGCTCGAGACCCTGCTATCGAAGCGGCCGATGGTGGTCGCGTATCGGCTGGCCGGGACCACGTTCTTCCTGCTGAAGCGACTCGGACTGGTCAAGGTGCAGCACGTCGCGCAGCCGAACCTGTTGCTTGGCGAACGCGCGATTCCGGAGCTGCTGCAGGACGAGGTGCGCCCCGAGACCCTCGGCGCCGCCGTGCTGGCGCAACTGGATGCGTCACGACGCGGCGGTGACTTGGAGCGACGGTTCCTCGAGGTGCACCACTCGCTGCGCCAGGGCGGCGCGGCACTCGCCGCGCGGGCGATCCTCGAACTCGCCGGCCGCGACCGTGACGGTCGCTGAGCGGCCGTACGGCCTCGCCGGCGTCGACGAGGCCGGTCGCGGGCCGCTCGCCGGTCCGGTGGTCGCGGCCGCGGTGATCCTCGATCCACGACGCCCCATCGACGGGCTCGCGGACTCCAAGCAGCTGACGCCGGAGCGGCGGCGCGAGCTCGCGCGCCTGATCCGCGCGCGCGCCGACGGCTGGGCGATCGGCGTCGCTGATGCGGCGGAGATCGACACGTTCAACATTCTCGGCGCGACGCTGCTGGCGATGCGTCGGGCGCTGCTCGGTTTGCCGCGGCCGCCGCGTTCGGTCGTGGTGGACGGCAACCGGCTGCCGCGCCTCGACGACCTCGCCTGCGCCGCCGACGCGCGGGCGATCGTCCGCGGCGATGCCAGCCACGCGTCGATCAGCGCGGCGTCGATTCTCGCCAAGACCTGGCGGGATCAGTTGATGGAACAACTGGATACACGCTTTCCCGGATTCGGTTTCGCGCTCCACAAGGGCTACCCGACGCCGCAGCACCTGGCGGCCCTGCGACAATCGGGTCCGAGTCTGATTCACCGCCGGTCGTTCGGACCGGTAAAATCCGCGCTGTCCCGTCCCTGATCCCGGGCGACCCTGCCTCATGACCACGTTCGTGCATCTGCGCGTGCATACGGAATTCTCGCTGGTCGACAGCGTCGTCCGCGTGCCCGAGCTGATGCGCGCGGCGGCCGCCGCGCACATGCCCGCGATCGCGCTGACCGACCAGCACAACCTTTTCGCGATGGTGAAGTTCTACCGCGAAGCCTTGCGGCTGGGCATCAAGCCCATCATCGGTGTCGACCTGTCGATCGCCGAGCCGGGTGAACGCAGCCCGCCGTCGCGCCTGACGCTGTTGTGCATGAACGACGTCGGCTACCGCAACCTGACGCGCCTGGTGTCGCGCGCCTATCTCGAGGGGCAACAGCGCGGTGCACCGCAGGTCGAGCGGACCTGGATGACCCGCGCAACCACCGACGGCCTGATCGCGCTCAGCGGCGGCTCTTCGGGCGACGTCGGTCGCAGCCTCGGCTCCGGCCGGCCGGGTGACGCCGAGCGGCCGCTCGCCCACTGGCTCGAGCTGTTCGGCCCGGACCGCTATTACCTCGAGCTGACGCGGGTCGGTCGACCTGACGAGGACGCGGCGATTGCGGCGACGGTGGCACTGGCGGCGCGTGTCGGGGTGCCGGTGGTCGCGACCAACGACGTGCGCTTCCTGACCCCTGCGGATTTCGAGGCGCACGAGGCGCGTGTCTGCATCCACGACGGCGCGCTGCTCGCCGACCCGTCGCGGCCCCGCCGCTACACGCCACAGCAATACCTGCGCAGCGGCGCCGAGATGGCCGAGCTGTTCGCCGACCTGCCCGAGGCGCTGGAGAACAGCGTCGAGATCGCGCGCCGCTGCAGCCTCGCGCTGCGCCTCGGCGAGAGCATGCTGCCGCAGTTCCCGGTGCCGCCCGGGCAGACCACCGAGCAGTTCCTGCGCGACGAGTCCGCCTCGGGGCTCGCGCGCCGCCTCGAGACCGCGCCGGGCGGGGAGACCGCGGCCTACGGCGCCCGGCTCGCCAGCGAGCTCGACGTGATCTGCCCGATGGGCTTCTCCGGCTACTTCCTGATCGTTGCCGACTTCATCCGCTGGGCGCGCGAGAACGACGTGCCGGTGGGGCCGGGCCGCGGCTCGGGCGCCGGGTCGCTGGTCGCGTACGCGCTGGGCATCACCGACATCGACCCGCTCGAGCACGACCTGCTGTTCGAACGGTTCCTGAATCCCGAACGCGTGTCGATGCCGGACTTCGACATCGATTTTTGCATGGAAGGGCGCGACCGGGTCATCGACTACGTGGCCGACAAATACGGCCGTGAACGCGTCTCGCAGATCATCACCTACGGCAGCATGGCGGCGAAGGCCGTGGTGCGCGATGCCGGGCGCGTGCTCGGGCTCAGCTACGGCTACGTCGACCGCATCGCCAAGCTGGTGCCGTTCGAGCTCGACATCACGCTCGATGCGGCGCTCGAGAAGGAGCCGGAACTCGAGCGCCTCTACCGGGAAGACGACGAGGTCCGCAACCTGATCGATCTCGCCCGCTCGCTCGAGGGCCTGACGCGCAACGCCGGCAAGCACGCGGGCGGCGTGGTGATCGCGCCGTCGGTGCTGACGGATTTCGCGCCGCTGTACTGCGAAGCCGGCGGCGGCAGCGTCGTCACGCAGTTCGACAAGGACGACGTCGAGGCCGCCGGGCTGGTCAAGTTCGATTTCCTCGGACTGCGCACCCTCACGGTGATCGATCGCGCCGTGCGCCTCATCAACGCGCAGCGCGCCTCGAGCGGCGAGTCACGGCTCGACATGAACGCGCTGCCGGTCAACGACCCCGCCACCTACGCGCTGCTGAAGACCTGCCAGACCACGGCCGTGTTCCAGCTCGAGTCGCGCGGCATGAAGGATCTCATCCGGCGCCTGCAGCCGGACTGTTTCGAGGACATCGTCGCGCTGGTCGCGCTGTTTCGCCCGGGCCCGCTGCAGTCGGGAATGGTGGACGATTTCATCAACCGCAAGCACGGTCGGGTGGAGGGCCCGGTCGACTACCTGCATCCGTCGCTCGAGCCCGTACTGAAGCCGACCTATGGGGTGATCCTGTACCAGGAACAGGTCATGCAGATCGCCCAGGTGCTGGCCGGCTACACGCTCGGCGGCGCCGATTTGCTGCGACGCGCGATGGGCAAGAAGAAGGCCGAGGAAATGGCCCAGCAGCGCAGCGTGTTCGTCGATGGTTCGGTGGCGCGCGGCGTGCCCGAGTCGCAGGCCGCGCACATCTTCGACCTGATGGAGAAATTCGCCGGCTACGGTTTCAACAAGTCGCACTCGGCCGCCTATGCGCTGCTGTCGTTCCAGACGGCGTATCTCAAGGCGCACCACCCGGCGGCGTTCATGGCAGCGGTGCTGTCGGCCGACATGGACCATACCGACAAGGTCGTCACGCTCAAGGACGAGTGCGACCGCATGGGGCTCTCGATCCTGGCGCCGGACGTGAATGCCTCGGGCCACTCGTTCGAGGTCGCGGACGCGCACACGGTGCGCTACGGCCTGGGGGCGATCAAGGGTGTCGGCCAGGGGGTGGTCGAGGCGATCGTGGCCGAGCGCAGCGCGCACGGCGCGTTCACCAGCCTCGAAGGGCTGTGCCGCCGGCTCGACCTCACCCGGCTCAACCGACGCGTGCTGGAGGCGCTGATCCGCTCGGGCAGTCTCGACTCCCTGGGCGTCAACCGGGCGACGTCGATGGCGCTGTTGCCGGCGGCGATACAACTCGGCGAACAAGCGAGCCGCGCGGTCGAGGCGGGGCAGGTGGATCTCTTCGGGCTCAGCGCCGAGCCCGCCCGCGCCGCAGCGGCCGGACCGGCAGTGGCCGGTCCGGGCGTTGCCACGGCCGGCTTCCAGCCGGAATGGAGCGAGGCGATCCGGCTCGCGGGCGAGCGCGAAACCCTCGGGTTGTACCTGACCGGGCACCCGATCAACCGCTTCGAAAAGGATCTCGGTCGTTTCGTCAGCGGTCGCATCGCCGACCTCGTCAGTGACCGGCCGGCGCCCTCCCAGGGCGGCGAGCGGCAGTGGTTCGGCGGCAAGACGGCGACCGTGGCCGGCTACGTCCACGAACTGCGCAAGCGCGGCGCACGCACCTCGGCGATTCTCGACGATCGCACCGGCCGGATCGAGGTCACCTTCTTCGACGAGGTGTTCCTGCAATTCCGCGACCTGGTCGTCAAGGACGCGCTGGTGGTGGTCGAGGGCTCGCTGCGGTTCGACGAGTTCAGCGATGGCTGGCGGCTTGCGGCGCGCCGCGTGGTCGAGCTCGACCGCCTGAGAGAGCAGCAGGCGCAGCGCATCGTGCTGACCTGGCCGAGGGCGGCCTCGCCGGAGGCGCTGCTGTCGCGGCTCGCCGAATTGCTGGCGCCGTGCCGGCCGGGGCCCTGCGGCGTCGCGGTCCGCTATGCCGGCGAGATCGCCAGCGCCGCGCTCGAGCTCGGACCCGAATGGCGGGTGCGGGCCACGCGTGCGTTGCTCGAGGACCTGGAGCGGCTGGTCGGCGCCGAGGGCGTGCGGGTGGTGTACGGCCCGCCGGCGGGCACCAGCAGCTCCGCCGTCGGCTGAGTGGCGGGCGCCCGGCGCGGCTTGCGCCCCGGGCCGGCTTGCGCAATGGGCCGGCTTGCGCGATGGGCCGGCTTGCGCGATGGGATAGACCTCCTTAATCTGCCGGCGGTTCCGCAATCCCCAGGCGCCCGCTTCCACGATGGCCGTCAGTTTCCTCGATTTCGAACAGCCGATCGCCGAACTCGAGGCCAAGATCGAGGAGCTGCGCCACGTCACCACCGACAGCAGCGTCAACCTGCAGGACGAGATCTCGCGGCTGCAGGCGAAGAGCCGCCAGCTGACGAACAGCATCTTCAGCAGCCTCTCGCCGTGGCAGATCACCCAGCTCGCTCGCCATCCGCAGCGGCCGTATTCCCTCGACTACCTCGCGATGATCTTCAGCGACTTCCAGGAGATGCACGGCGACCGGATGTACGGCGACGACCTCGCGATCGTGGGCGGCCTGGCACGCCTCGGCGGTCGGCCGGTCATGGTGATCGGGCACCAGAAGGGGCGCGATACCAAGGAACGGGTGCGACGCAACTACGGCATGCCGAAGCCGGAGGGTTACCGCAAGGCGCTGCGGCTGATGCGGCTCGCCGAGCGTTTCAGTCTGCCGCTGGTCACCTTCATCGATACACCGGGTGCCTATCCGGGGGTCGGCTCGGAGGAGCGCAACCAGAGCGGGGCGATCGCGCGCAACCTGTTCGAGATGTCGCTACTGCGCGTGCCCATCGTCAGCGTCGTCATTGGCGAGGGCGGCTCGGGCGGCGCGCTCGCGATCGGGGTCTGCGACCGGTTACTGATGCTCCAGTACAGCACTTACGCGGTGATCTCGCCCGAAGGCTGCGCCTCGATCCTGTGGAAGAGCGCCGACAAGAAGGAACTGGCCGCCGATGCGATGGGCCTGACGGCCGACCGTCTCGCGCGCCTCGGGCTGGTCGACGAGGTGCTGCGCGAACCGCTCGGCGGCGCCCATCGCGACGTGCTCGCCACGGCCGAGACGCTACGCGGCGCGCTGCAGCGCCACCTCGACGAGCTGTGCGCCATTGCGCCCGACACGCTGCGCCAGCTGCGCAATGACAAGATCGCGGGCTTCGGTGTCTGGTCCGAAGCCGGCGGCTGAGCCGCGCGCCGCGCCCGTCGACCTGCCGGACTGGCTGTCCACGCGCCTCGAGGCGATGGCACCCGCGCCGTCGCGCGCCGGCTGGGTGGTCGCCTTCAGTGGCGGCATCGACTCGCTCGCGCTGCTGGCCGGATTGCAGCGTCTGCGCGGCGCGCGGCCGCGTCGCGCCCGGGTTCCGCTGCGTGCGATCCATGTCGACCACGGGCTGAGTCCCCGTTCCGGGGGATGGGCGAGCGCCTGTCGACGCCAGTGTCGCGCGCTCGGCGTGCCGCTGACGGTGCACCGCGTGCGGGTCGTGCTCGGACGCGGCGTGTCGGTCGAATCCGCCGCGCGCGATGCGCGCTATGCGCGCCTGCGCGACTCGCTGCGTGCCGGCGAGATCCTCTTCACCGCACATCATCTCGACGACCAGTTCGAGACACTGCTGCTGCAGCTGATGCGCGGCGCCGGGGTCAACGGACTGGCGGCGATGCCCGAGGTCGCGAGTTTCGGCCGCGGCCTGCATCTGCGGCCCTTGCTGACATTGGAGCGGCGCCAGCTGCTCGGCTGGGTGCGCGCGCAGGGTCTCGAATGGATCGAAGACGACAGCAATGCCGACCTGCGTTTCGACCGCAACTACCTGCGGCTCGAGGTACTGCCGCGGCTGCGGTCGCGCTGGCCCGCGGCCGCGCGCGTTGCGGCGCGCAGCGCGGGGCATCTGGCCGACGCCCGCGCGTTGCTGGCAGAGCTGGCCGCGCAAGATCTCGCCGCCGTGCTGCGCGATCGGGCGATCGACATTGCGGCACTCGCGAGCCTGTCGGCGCCGCGCCGTCGCAATGCGGTGCGCGCCTGGATCGTCGCCCAGGGGTTGCCGGTGCCGGATACCCGTCACTTGGCGCGAATCCTCGGCGAGCTGTGTGCGGCGCGGCGCGATGCGCGGCCGATGGTGGCCTGGCCGGGCGCCGAGGTACGTCGCCACCGGGACCGCCTGTACGCGATAGCGCCGCTCGTCAGCGCTGCCGCGGCATCCGCGGCGGGTGCGACAGCCACACTCGAGTGGCGGTGGCGCCGCGCCCGTCCGCTCGAGCTCGGAGACGGGCTCGGCTCGCTGGTGCTGCGGCGCGACGCGCGCGGACCGCTCGAGGGCACCGCCCTGCCGGCGACCCTGCGCGTGAGCTTCCGGGTCGGCGGCGAGCGCCTGCGCATCCGGCCCGGCGGCCCGCGCCGGGCCGTGAAGGAGCTGCTGCGGGCCGGTGGGGTGTTGCCGTGGATGCGCGCGCAGTTGCCACTTCTTCGGGCCGGTGACCGGCTGGTCGCGGTCGCCGACCTGTGCGTCGATGCAGCGTTCGCCGCACGGCGCGGATCGCGCTCGCGTTATCGGCTCGAGTGGTCGGGTGGGCCGCCGATTCGGGCGTAGCGCCGCTTCTCGCTGGCGCCTCGTTCGGGTCGGTCAGTCGAGGGCCGAAGAACGCCCGCCGGATCCTGTACTGGTAGGCAGGCCGAGCTCCGCGCCAGCGATCGCGGAGCCTGGGCGGCCCGCGCTGGCCCCGGCTCGCCGCCCCGCGCGCACCGGGTGCACCGGCTCGATGGCCGCGTGAATTGAGACGCCGGTGCCGTTTTGTTACCCTGACTCCCCGACGTGCCGGCCGTCATTGGCGGATGACGGCCGCGCCATTTCTCCGGCGGGTCCCCATGCCTCGTTTCGTCTTCGTCACCGGCGGCGTCGTTTCCTCTTTGGGGAAGGGCATCGCCTCGGCCTCGCTGGGCGCGATCCTGGAGGCGCGCGGTCTGAAGATCGCGATGGTGAAGCTCGACCCCTACATCAACGTCGACCCGGGCACCATGAGCCCGTTCCAGCATGGCGAAGTGTTCGTCACCACCGATGGTACCGAGACGGATCTCGATCTCGGCCACTACGAGCGCTTCGTCCATACGACCACCGGGCGGCACAGCAATTTCACCACCGGGCGCATCTACGAGCGGGTGATCGCCAAGGAGCGCCGCGGCGACTACCTCGGTGCCACCGTGCAGGTGATCCCGCACATCACCGACGAGATCAAGCGCAGCATTCTGCTCGGTGCCGCGGATTCCGACGTCTGTATGGTCGAGATCGGCGGCACGGTGGGCGACATCGAGTCGCTGCCATTCCTCGAGGCGATCCGCCAGCTGGGCGTCGAGCTGGGGCGCAACAACTGCGTCTACATGCACCTGACCCTGGTCCCGGTGGTCGGCGGTTCGGGCGAGATCAAGACCAAGCCGACGCAGCATTCCGTCAAGGAACTGCGCGGCATCGGCATCCAGCCCGACGTGCTGCTGTGCCGTTGCCAGCACCCCCTGCCGGAGGAACAGCGCCGCAAGATCGCACTGTTCACCAATGTCGAGGAGCGCGCGGTCATTTCCGCGGTCGATGCCGACGACATCTACAAGATTCCGATGTTGCTGCACGAGGAAGGTCTCGACGACATCGTCGTCGACAAGCTGCGCCTCGAGGTGCCGCCCACCGACCTCACTGAGTGGCGCGCCGTCGTCAACTCGAAGGCCAACCCTGACGGGCAGGTCGACATCGCGATGGTCGGCAAATACGTCCAGGTGCGGGATTCCTACATCTCGCTGAACGAGGCCTTGATCCACGGCGGCATCAAGAGCCGCACGCGGGTCAACATCCACTACATCGAGTCGACCGACATCGAAGGCCACGGCGTGCATTCGCTCAAGGGCATGGACGCGGTGCTGGTGCCCGGCGGCTTCGGCGAGCGCGGCATCGAGGGAAAGATCCAGGCGATCCGCTATGCGCGCGAGAACGGCGTCCCGTACCTCGGCATCTGCCTCGGCATGCAACTGGCGGTGATCGAGTTCGGCCGCTATGTGCTCGGCCTCGACGGCGCGAACAGCACCGAGTTCAACCGCGCCTCGCCGCACCCGGTGATTGCGCTGATCGCCGAGTGGCAGGACAGCGCCCGCGGTGCCCAGCAGCGCGACGAGGCCTCGGCGCTGGGCGGCACCATGCGCCTCGGCGCACAGGCGGTAGACCTCGGTGCCAGCACCCGGGCCCGCGAGCTCTACGGCCGCGACGAGATTCTCGAGCGACACCGGCACCGCTACGAGTTCAACAACACCTATCTCGAGCGCTACCAGCGCGCCGGCCTGCGGTTCTCGGGCTTCTCCAAGGACGGCCTGGTGGAGATCGTCGAGCTGCCGGCGCATCCGTGGTTCCTGGCCACGCAGTTCCATCCCGAGTTCACCTCGTCGCCCCGCGGCGGCCATCCGCTGTTCACCGGTTTCGTCCGCGCCGCGCGGGCCCACCGTGCGGCGCAGCTGCCGGTCGCGGCGTCGGCCTGAGCGGCCGCGGCCGCCGCTCGATGCGTTGCAGGGCACGCCCGTGAAGCTGGCGGATTTCGAGGTCGGCATCCACCGTCCGTTCTTCCTGATCGCCGGCCCCTGCGTGATCGAGAGCGAGGCGCTGTGCCACGAGGTGGCGGGGCGGCTGCTCGAGATCACCCGCGCCCTCGGCATCCACTACGTTTTCAAGGCGTCGTTCGACAAGGCCAACCGTTCTTCTGGTGCGAGTTTCCGCGGCCCGGGTCTCGAGTCGGGCCTGCGGGTGCTCGAAGGCGTGCGCAAGGCTTTCGGCGTGCCGGTGCTGACCGACGTGCACGAGGACACACCGCTCGCCGAGGTGGCCGCGGTCGTCGACGTGCTGCAGACGCCGGCCTTCCTCTGTCGGCAGACCAACTTCATCCGCGGTGTCGCCTCGCAGGGCAAGCCGGTGAACATCAAGAAGGGCCAGTTCCTCTCGCCCTGGGAAATGAAGAACGTCGTCGACAAGGCGCGCTCGACCGGCAACACGCAGGTCATGGTCTGCGAACGCGGCTTTTCTTTCGGCTACAACAACCTGGTGTCGGACATGCGCGCGCTTTCGGTGATGCGCGACACCGGCTGCCCGGTGGTGTTCGATGCCACTCATTCGGTTCAGCTACCGGGCGGGCAGGGCGCGTCATCGGGCGGACAGCGCGAGTTCGTGCCGGTACTGGCGCGTGCCGCGGTGGCCGCCGGTGTCGCGGGCCTCTTCATGGAAACGCATCCCGAGCCCGCGAAAGCGCTCTCCGACGGCCCGAATGCCTGGCCGCTCGCGCGCATGGCGCCGCTGCTCGAGACGCTGCGTGACATCGACCGGACCGTCAAAGCGAAACCCTTCGAGGAAAGCTCACCATGACCCGCATCGTCGACATTCGTGGCCGCGAGATCATCGATTCTCGCGGCAACCCCACGGTCGAGGCCGACGTCATCCTCGACGACGGTTCACTGGGCCGTGCGGCCGTGCCGTCCGGCGCGTCCACCGGCACGCGCGAGGCGGTGGAACTGCGCGACGGCGACCCGGCACGATTCCTCGGCAAGGGCGTGCTCAGGGCCGTCGGCCACGTCAACACCGTGCTGCGCGAGGCGCTGCTCGGCCGCGACCCGCAGGACCAGGAGGGTCTCGACGCGGCGATGATCGCGCTGGACGGCACCGAGACCAAGGGCCGCCTGGGCGCGAACGCGCTGCTCGCGATCTCCCTCGCCAATGCGCATGCCGCGGCCAGGGCTTCGAAGCAGTCGCTGTGGAAGCACCTGGCGAGGGGTGGCGAGGTGTCGATGCCGGTGCCGATGATGAACATCATCAACGGCGGCGCGCACGCCAATAACAGCCTCGACATCCAGGAATTCATGATCCTGCCCGTCGGTGCGCCGAGTCTGGGCGAGGCGCTGCGCTATGGCGCGGAGGTCTTCCATACGCTCAAGAAGATCCTCATCGAACGCAAGCTCTCCACCGCGGTCGGCGACGAGGGCGGCTTCGCGCCCGACCTGCCGTCGAACGCGGCCGCACTGGAGATGATCCTGCAGGCGATCGACCGGGCCGGATACGCGGCGGGCAAGGACATCTACCTGGGTCTCGACGTGGCGAGTTCGGAGTTCTTCAGGAACGGTCGCTACGATCTGGAGGCCGAGGGCCGCAGTTTTGCGGCGCCGGAGTTCGCCGGTTACCTCGCCGAGCTCGTCGCCCGATATCCGATCATCACGGTCGAAGATGGCATGTCCGAGGGCGACTGGGCCGGCTGGGCGGAGTTGACGCGGCGCCTGGGTGCCGGCACCCAGCTGGTGGGCGATGACCTGTTCGTCACCAATACCCGGATCCTGGCCGAGGGCATCCAGAAGAAGATCGCCAACGCGATCCTCATCAAGCCCAACCAGATCGGCACGCTGACCGAGACGCTGGCCGCGATCGCGATGGCCGAGGAGGCCGGTTACGCCGCCGTGGTCTCGCATCGTTCCGGCGAGACCGAGGACAGCACGATCGCCGATCTCGCCGTCGCGACCGCCGCGACGCAGATCAAGACCGGCTCGATGTCGCGCTCCGACCGCATCGCCAAGTACAACCAGCTGCTGCGCATCGAGGCCGAACTGGGCACGGCCGCCCGCTATGCCGGACGTGAGGCTTTCCCGGTAAAGATCTGAGCGGAATCGGTTTCCTTCGCTAGGCGATCCCGCTACTCTGCACCCACCGATGAAGTGGTTCGCTGCCATCCTGGTCGTTGCGACGGTGCTGCTGCAGTACCGTCTCTGGCTGTCGGACAACGGCATCCGGGAGGTCTCGCGACTCAAGGTCGAGGTGCAGGCCCAGCGCACCGCGAACGGCGACTTCGCGCAGCGCAATCGGCAACTCGCGGCCGAGGTCACCGATCTCAAGAACGGGATGATGGCGCTCGAAGAGCGCGCGCGCAGCGAGCTCGGCATGATCGCGGGCAACGAGTCGTTCTTCCAGGTCGTCCCCCACGCCGTGTCCGCGCCCGTGGTGGCACCGCGCACGCGCACCGCCGCGCGCCCCTGAGCTTGCGCTACTGGTTGGTCATTCCGGCCGCGGGTCTCGGACAGCGCCTCGGCGCGCACCTCCCCAAGCAATACCTCGAAGTCCACGGCCGCAGTCTGCTGGAGTGGTCGATGTCGGCCTTCGCGGCGGATGAACGTTGCGATGGCCTGGTGGTCGCGGTGGCGGCCGGCGATCCGTGGTGGTCGGCGGTCCGGTCGCGGCTGTCGCGTCCGGTGATCGAAGCCACCGGCGGTGCCGAGCGTTCCGACTCGGTGCGACTCGCGCTGGAGACCCTGGCGTCACGGGTCGCGGACGATCCCTGGGTGCTGGTGCACGACGCAGCGCGGCCCTGTGTCGAGCGCGCCGATATCGATGCGCTGTTGGCCGGGGTCGCGGCCCACCCCGACGGCGCCCTGCTGGCGCTGCCGCTGTCCGACACGCTGAAACGCCAGAGCGAGGCTGCGACGCCTGCCACGGTGGAGCGCACGGAGTCGCGATCGGGGCTGTGGCGCGCGCTGACCCCGCAGGTGTTCCGGCTGCGGCGCCTGCTCGAAGCGCTGCGCGCGGCGGCGCGCGAGGGCCGAGTGCCCTCCGACGAATCGCAGGCGATCGAATGGGCGGGCCTCGGGCGTCCGCTGCTGGTCGCCGGTGCCGCCGCCAACGTGAAGGTGACGACGCCGGCGGATCTCGCCCTGGTCGCGACGATTCTCGCAGCCCGCGCCGCCCCCGGGGCAGGGACGTGATCCGCGTCGGCTCTGGCATCGACGTGCACGCGTTCGGTGCGGGCGATCATGTGATGCTCGGCGGCATCCGCATCCCGCATTCGCACGGTGTGGTGGCCCATTCCGACGGCGACGTCGTGCTGCACGCGCTCTGCGACGCCTTGCTCGGCGCCGCCGGGCTCGGCGATATCGGCCAGCACTTCCCCGACAGCGACCCGCGCTGGCGCGGCGTCGCCAGCGCGGGCTTCGTCGAGGCGGTGATGCGCCTGCTGGGCGAGGCCGGTTGGCACTGCGTGAACGCCGACATCAGCGTGCTGGCGCAGGCGCCGCGCATCGGGCCCCATCGCGAAGCGATGCGGACGCGGATCGCGACGCTGCTGGCGCTCGACCCCGGCGCGGTCAACGTCAAGGCCACGACCACCGAGGCGCTCGGGTTCATCGGCCGCGTCGAGGGCCTGATGGCGCAGGCGACCGTGCTCGTCCAGCGCCGGTGATTCCCGAGTCCTGGCGCGCACTCGCGCTGTCGCCGCCGCGCGCGGATCCGGCACCGCGGTGTCACGCGACCCTGCGCCGCAGCCCCGAGGATTTCATCGTCGAGGAACAGCTCGGTTTCGAGCCCTCGGGCGCTGGGGAACACGTGCTGCTGCGCGTGCGCAAGCGCGACGCCAACACGGGATGGGTGGCGCGCGAACTGGCGACCCTGGCCGGGATGCGCCCGCGCGACGTCGGCTACGCCGGCCTCAAGGACCGGCAGGCCGTGGCCACCCAGTGGTTCACCGTCCCGAGTCGTCGACGCCCGGCGGCGGACTGGGCGGGCGTGGCGGGCGAAGGGTTCGAAGTGCTCGAGGCGCATGCGCACGCGCGCAAACTGCCGCGCGGCGCGCTGGCTGGCAATCGCTTCATCGTCGTGCTGCGCGACCTGGTCGGCGATACCCGCGGCCTCGAGGCGCAGGTGCGTCTGGCGGCAGCCCAGGGCGTGCCGAACTACTTCGGGCCGCAGCGGTTCGGTCGCGAGCTGTCCAACCTGGCGAACCTGCTGGCGCTGCCGGAGGGCCGCGCACCGGCACGTTTCGTGCTCTCCGCCGCGCGCAGCCTGGTGTTCAACGCGGTGCTCGCCGAACGCGTCGTCGACGGCAGCTGGAATCGACTTCGCGACGGCGACCGCGCCAATCTCGACGGGCGCAATTCGGTGTTTGCGGTGCCGCAGGTCGACGAGGTGCTCGCGCGTCGCGCGCTCGAACTCGACCTGCACCCGACCGGGCCGCTCTGGGGCCTCGGCGAGGCCGGCACCGCGGGGCAGGTCGCGGCGCTCGAGGCGCGCGTCGCCGAGGCCTTCCCGCAGGCGCGCGTCGCGATCCTCGAGGCCGGCGCGGACGCGTCGCGGCGGCCGCTGCGCCTGGCGGTGCGCGACCTGCAGTTCGAATGGCTCGAGCAGGGCGCTGCGTGCCGCGTATCCTTCAGCTTGCGGTCCGGCAGTTTCGCGACCGCCGTGATCCGCGAGTGGCTGGACGCGGAAGGCGCCCCGCAGGAGGACGACGATGCTTGAGCTGCAAGACCACGGGCCCGTGCGCGAGTTGCGCCTGGACAGCCCGCCGGTGAACGCGCTGAACATGGCCCTGGTACAGCGGCTGCACCATGAGCTCGCCGCGGCGACCCAGCAGGGGGTGCGCGCGCTGGTGCTGTCGGGGCGGCCCGGCCTGTTCTCGGCCGGGCTCGACGTGCGCGAGGTGACCGCGTCGCCCCCCGAGGTGCTGCGCCGTTTCATCGACGAGTTCTTCCGGCTGCAGGAAAAGCTGGCGCGCTCGCCGATCCCGATCGTCGCGGCGATCACCGGCCATTGTCCGGCGGGCGGCACGGTACTCACGCTGTATTGCGATCACCGCGTGATGGCGCGCGGCGCGTTTCGCATCGGCCTCAACGAGGTCCAGGTGGGTCTGTATCCCGGCGACACGATCTTCCGCGCGTTCGAGCGCCTGGTCGGGGCCTCGCGGGCGGCGTCGCTGCTGCCGCGCGGTGCGATGCTCGATCCGGACGGCGCACTGGCCGCCGGGCTGGTCGACGAGCTCACGGCTCCCGAGCAGGTCGTGGCGCGTGCGCTGGAGCTGGCCGCGCAGCTCGTGGCGCTGCCACCGCGCGCCTATGCCCGCACCCGCGCGCTGGTGCGTCGCGATCTGGTCCGGCTGTTCGAACAGCCGGAAGAAGATGTTTCCGCCGTGTTCGGCGCCGAATGGGTCACGGCCGAGGCGCGTGAACACCTCGGCGCGATCCTGGCGCGGCCGCGCGGCTAACGCGACGCCGTCAGCAGTACGTAGACCGCGCCGGTGCCGCCGTCGACCTGGCGCGCCGAGCAGAATGCGACCACGGCGTCGGTGCGTCGCAGGACCACGTTGACGCCGTTCTTGAGCACCGGGCCGCGCGGGCCGGATCGCAATCCCTTGCCATGCACGACGCGCAGGCAGCGCAGCTCGCGCAGCACTGCGCGCGCGAGGAATTCGCGCAGACCCTGCTTGGCCTCGGGCAGCGTCAGCCCGTGCAGGTCGATTTCCGCCTCGACGCGGTACTGGCCGCGGCGCAGCTTGCGCATCACGCCGTCCTGCACGCCGGGCCGCCGGAACTGCAGCTCGTCGCCGGTCTCGACCTCCAGTTCGACCGCGCTGAGGCTGATGCTCTCCGCGAGCACCGCCACCTCGTCGCGGCGCCGGAACGCGGCGCGCGGACGGGGCTTGCGGCGATGGATCACGCGCGGCGCAATCGCGAGCGGACGCACGTCCCGGACCGCGTCGCGGAACGCCTCCAGGTCGTCGGCCTCGGGCTTTCGTGTCACGCTACCTCCTGCGCAACGCTTTCAGTATATTGGCGCGCCCCCGCGGTCTCAAAGACATCGTTCCGCATTGAAGATTCTCATCAGCAACGATGACGGTTACCGCGCGCGCGGCATCCTCGCGCTGCGCGCGGCACTCGACGGCCTCGCCGAGCTCACCGTGGTCGCGCCCGACCGCAACAAGAGCGGCGCGAGCAACTCGCTGACGCTGGACGTGCCGGTCCACGTCACCCAGGTCGAGCGCGACAGCTTCTACGTTACCGGAACGCCGACCGACTGCGTCCACATCGCGATCTCGGGCTTGTTCGACTTCGAGTTCGACATGGTCGTCTCGGGCATCAACGACGGCGAGAACCTCGGCGACGACGTGCTGTATTCAGGCACCGTGGCGGCCGCGATCGAGGGTCGCTTCCTCGGCCTGCCGACCCTGGCGCTCTCGCTGCTGCGCCCGGTCGGCGTCGAGCCGGACTTCAGCGCGGCGGCACGCGTCGCGCGCGCGCTGGTGGAACGTCTGCTCGCGGCGCCGCTGGAGCGACGCACGATCCTAAACGTGAACATCCCGCACTTGCCGTTCGAACGGCTGCGCGGTTTCGCGACCACGCGTCTGGGGCATCGGCACCGCTCCGAACCGCTCGTGCGCTCGGCAGACCCGCGCGGCCGACCGGTCTACTGGATCGGGCCTGCAGGCGCGCAGCAGGATGGCGGCCCGGGGACGGATTTCCATGCGGTCGGCGAGGGGTTCGTCTCGGTGACGCCGCTGCAGACCGACCTCACGCGCCATGCCGCGCTGGACGACGTGAGCCGCTGGCTCGAGGGCGTGCAGACGTGACCGACTCGCGTTTCGCCGGCATCGGCATGACCTCGGCCCGCACGCGCGATCGGCTGGTGCAGCGGCTGCGCGACCAAGGCATCAAGAACCTCGAGGTGCTCGACCGGATCCGCAACGTGCCGCGACACATTTTCGTCGACGAGGCGATTGCCAGCCGCGCGTACGAGGACACGGCGCTGCCGATCGGGTTCGGGCAGACGATTTCGCAGCCCTATATCGTGGCCCGCATGACCGAGGCCCTCCTCGAGGGCGGTCCGCTGCACAACGTGCTCGAAGTGGGCACCGGCTGCGGCTACCAGACGGCGGTGCTCTCGTCCCTGGTCGGTCGCATCCACACGATCGAGCGCATCGAGCCACTGCTGAAACGCGCCAAGGAGCGCCTCAAGGAGCTCACGGTCAAGAACGTGCGGTTCCGCCATGGCGACGGCACTCTCGGCTGGGCGTCGCAGGGGCCCTACGACGGCATCCTGTGCGCGGCGGCGCCGCTGCGCATTCCTGACGCGCTGCTCGAGCAACTCGCCGTCGGTGGCCGGCTGATCATGCCGGTCGGCCCGGAAGGGCAGCAGGAGCTGGTACGGCTGATCAAACGGGAGCAGAAAGTCGATCGTCAGGCGCTCGGCCCGGTGGCCTTCGTGCCGTTGCTCGGCGGGGTGGGTTGACCGCCGCGTCGCGCGGGCTTAAATCACATGAGATAATCACCATAAATAATTGTTTTATATCAATAAACAACGAGCTGAAATGCCGCATCGCCACTCACTCGGGTGTTGCAAAATAACGTCTTCAAGTGGTTGAGTTGCAAGAAGATCTGCGACCTGATTACACTGTCGCCGCCCGCAGACAACTTATTCCGAAAGCGCGTCGCGCAGGGGGACTCGAAGAAGACACAGGGATGATGGGGGAAGTCGGAACAAAAGAAGAAAAACCGAACAAGAACAAGAACTTTTTGACAATTGTTCGAGTCTGTCAGCTTCGAATGATTGGTGGTCGAAACGAGCTTCTTCTCCCTGTGTCTTCTTCGAGTCGACCTGTGCAGGCCCCGGTTCCCGGCGCCCCGCACGCCACGGCGCCCTCCGCTTCAGCCGCGGCGCGGAAATAGCAACGCAACCACCGGCCTTCCGTCCTCCACCAGCACGTTGTACGTGCGGCAGGCGGCGCCGAGCGCCATCACTTCGACACCAATCTTCCGCTCCAGGAACCAGCGGCGCTGTCGTGGTGGCATCAGGAACTGGCCACCGGCCCAGCCGACGATCGCGACCTCCGGCTGCAGCGCGAACAACGATTCCAGATCCGCGAGTTCGAGGTCCGCGGGTGTCTGCGGCCGCAGGTCCACGAGCAAGGTCTGCGCGGCGAGGAGACAGGTGCTCGTCACCGACCTTGCGCCGATCCGCACTTCGCCGTCGCGATAGCCGCGCACGAGCTGGGTTGCCGGCGGGTTTTCCATCGTCAGTTTCATGCTTCGATAACATACGCGATGTGCGCGAATTCCTGCTCGTCGTTCCCGATCTGATGCTCGCCTCCGGTCTCCCGCGGGAGGCGCTCGCCGCCGCGCTCGGGACGCTCCGGTTCGGCGCTGCCGAGCGCCTCGCCGGCGGTTGGCGGGGCTGGCTCGCCGCCCGGCTGCGACGGCCGGATCTCGATTCTTTGCCGTTGGCCGCAACGGTGGCGCTAGCGGCTGCCGGTGCAGGCTCGACGGACGCTGCGCGTGGCGCCGCAGGCGCCTGGCTCGCCACACCGCTGCATCTGGTCGCCGGCCTCGACACGCTGCACTTGCCTCGCGACGGCATCCTGTCGCTGACGCGGGCGGA
>JAYTNX010000393.1:0-1758 GCA_043748075.1 Pseudomonadota bacterium | reverse complement strand
GGGAGTCGCAATATGAGATGCTCCGTCGGCTCGAACTCTCGCAGGCGGATCACGCGGCGCTGATCGCGCACTGCGCGCAACACGGCATCCTGTTTCTTTCCACGCCATTCGACGAAGAGAGCGCGGCGATGCTGGCGGAGCTGGGGGTCGCGGCCTTCAAGATTCCGTCCGGCGAGATCACCAATCTGCCGTTCCTCTCCGCTGTCGCCGCGTGGCAAAGGCCGATCATTCTCTCCACCGGCATGGCCACCGAGGCGGAGGTGCGGACGGCGGTGGAGTGCCTCCGCGCGTCGGGCAACGGACAGCTCGCGCTGCTGCACTGCGTGAGCAACTACCCGGCGGAACCGGCGGACGTGAACCTCCGCGCGATGCCGGCGATGGCGTCGCTCTTCGGAGTGCCGGTGGGATTTTCCGATCACACGCTGGGGATCGACATCGCCGCCGCCGCCGTGGCGCTGGGTGCGTGCATCGTCGAGAAGCACTTCACGCTCGACCGTGCGCTGCCCGGTCCCGACCACCGCGCCTCGGTCGAGCCGGAGGAATTGGCGCAATTGGTCCGCAGCATCCGGCGCGTGGAATCCGCGCTCGGCCACGGGCGCAAGGAACCGGCGGCGAGCGAGGCGAACACCGCGCAGGTCGCGCGCAAAAGTCTCGTGGCCGCGCGCGACCTCGCGGCGGGAACGCTGCTGACCGAGGACGCCATCGGCATCAAGCGGCCCGGCACGGGGCTGGCGCCGGCGCTGCGGCCCCAGCTCGTCGGCCGCGTTTTGAAAAGCGCCGTCCCGGCCGGCACCCTCTTCACCTGGGAGCACTTCGCGTGAGAACCATCGGCGTCGTGACCGGCTCGCGGGCGGACTACGGAATCTACCAGCCGCTGCTCCGCGCGATCGCCGCCGACCCGGCGCTGCGCCTGCGCCTGTACGTCACGGGCATGCACCTTTCACCCGCGCACGGTCTCACCGTCGCGATGGTCGAGCAGGACGGCTTTCCCATCGCCGAACGCATCGAGACGCTCACCGGGGCCGACGGCCCCGGCGACATCGCGCAGGCTATCGGGCGGGGTGTGCTGGGTTTCGCACAGGCCTTTGGCCGCGGGCGGCCCGACCTGCTCGTCGTGCTCGGCGACCGCTTTGAGATGTATGCCGCCGCGCTCGCGGCGCTGCCGTTCCAGATTCCCTGCGCGCATCTCCACGGCGGCGAACTCACGGAGGGCGCAATTGACGACGCGCTCCGCCATTCTTTGACGAAGCTCAGCCACCTGCACTTTGTCTCCACCGAGACGTACGCCCGGCGCGTCCGGCAGCTCGGGGAGGAGGCCTGGCGCGTGACGGTGAGTGGCGCGCTGGCGCTCGATGCCCTCCACACCATGCCGCTGCTGACTCGCGCGGAACTGGAAGAGCGCTTCGGCCTCGACCTCGCGCGCCCCCCGCTGCTCGTTACCTTCCATCCCGTGACCCTCGAACACAGGCAGGCCGGCGCGCAGACGGACGAGCTGCTCGCCGCGCTCGCCGAGGCCGCGCTCCCCGTCGTCTTGACCGCGCCAAACGCCGACACCCACTCCAGCCATGTGCGCCGTGCCATCGAGGATTTCGTCCGCCGCCACGACGACGCGCGGCTGGTGGAAAGCTTCGGCGCGCACGGCTACTTCAGCATGATGGCGCTCGCCGCCGCAATGGTCGGAAATTCCTCCAGCGGAATCATCGAAGCCGCATCGTTCAAGCTGCCCGTCGTGAACATCGGCACGCGTCAGGGCGGGCG
>JAYTNX010000392.1:0-3475 GCA_043748075.1 Pseudomonadota bacterium | reverse complement strand
GTCGGCGGGCTCTCGCCGGTCACGAGCCGCAGGTCGCCGAGCGCGCCGGTATTGAAGCCGCCCTGCGGCGTGGGCGGGAAGGCCTGCAGCCGCTGTGCCGTGCTGTTGACGACATAGCCCTCGCGGTCCACCTGGAATGCGCCCGCGCGGCTATAGGCCGTCGCACCGCCATCGTTGAGGATGAAGAAGCCCTGCCCGCTGATCGCGAGGTCGAGGCTGTTATCGGTGAAGTCAATATTGCCCTGCGTGAACTGCTGCGCGACATCGGCCACGCGCACGCCGTTTCCCGAGGCCGTGCTGCTGACGCCCGTGGCCGAGACCGAGAACAACTCCGCAAACTGGACGCGCGAGCCCTTGAAGCCGTTGGTGCCGGTGTTGGCGATGTTGTTGGCCGTGACCGCCAGATCGGCGGAGGCGGCATTCAACCCTGAAATCGCTACCCTGAAAGACATGGTCGTACTCTCCTGTTTCGAACGACGGTGTTTCGAACGATGGCGTGGGGCGCGCCCGTCACATCACCCGGCGCACGTCGCCGAGACCGAGCGTGCCCGTGGCGGTGTTGAGCGTCATCGCGCCGCCGGCGGGATCGAGAGTCACGCTCTCGACGCGCTGCTGCAGCAGCATCTCGAGCGACTCACCGCGGCCGCCGACGCGTCCGATGGCGTCCATCCGGTAATTTCCGCTCGGCGCGCGATCGCCGTCGGCGTCGAGGCCGTCCCACTGGATCGGCGTGAGCCCCGCCTGCGGCTCCACGGCGAACCGGCGCACCACGGCGCCGGCGGTATCGCGCACCGTCACCTCGATGCTCGAGGTGCCCTCCGGCGCACCGACGGCGCCGAGCACCGGGCTGGAAGCATCGAGCCGTGCATCCGCACCCGCCGCGAGCACGCTGCGTCCGACGAGCGTGGCGCCCTCGAGCACCTGCGAGGAACGCAAGGATCCGACGAGCTCGCTCACCGAGCCCTTCATGTCCTGGATGCCGGTGACGGTGCTGAACTGCGCGAGCTGGCCGAGAAACTCGCTCGGCTCGAGCGGCTTCAGCGGATCCTGGTTGCGCAGCTGCGCGAGCATCAGGGTCAGGAACTGGTCCTGGCCGAACTGCGAGCCGGCCGAGTCGACGCTGGTGCGCGGATTGCGCAGCGCATCGCTGGCCGACGAGGAGGTGACTGAGCTGAGAGACATCGGTGTTTACTCCGTGCGAATGGCGCGACGCTCAGGACTGCCCGAGACGCAGCGTCGCGAGCAGCATCTCCTTCGAGGTGTTCATCACTTCGACGTTGTTCTGGTAGGAGCGCGAGGCCGAGATCATGTCGACCATCTCCTCCACCACGTTGACGTTGGGCGCGTACACATAGCCGGTCGGATCCGCCAGCGGATTGCCGGGTTCGTAGCGCGCCATCGGCGGGGCGTCGGCCTCGACGATGCCCGTGACTCGCACGGCAGCGCCCGGCTCGCCGCCGTTCGCACCGCCCGCCATGGCACTGCGCACGGCCTCGAACACCGGATGCCGGGCGCGATACACGGTGGTGGGATCGCCGCTGACGCTGTTGGCGTTGGCGAGATTGCTCGCCACCGTATTGATGCGCACAGACTGCGCCGCCATGCCGGAGCCGGCGATGTCGAAGACCTTGAATGTGGACATGCGTCAGTCGCTCCGCGGCTACTGGCCGGTGATCGCGGTCATCAGGCCGCGCAGCCGGGAATTGATGAACGTGAGCGTCGCCTGGTAGCGCACCGCGTTCTCGGCGAACGAGGCCTGCTCCACCTGCACGTCGACGGTATTGCCGTCGAGCGAAGGCGCGAGCGGCTGCCGGTATTGCAGTGCCGGATCGGCGCCGCCGAGGGCCGCGGGCCCGCCGACATGACGACCCTGCGTGGTGCTCAGCGCCAGGCCGCCCGACGCGTCGCCATAGCCGGAGGCGGCCAGTGCCGCGCGGAAATCGACGTCGCGCGCCTTGAATCCCGGCGTGTCCGCGTTCGCGAGATTGTTCGCGATCAGTTCCGCGCGCTGCGAGCGGACCCGCAGTGCGTCGGCATGCACTCCAAGCTGTGCGTCGAGATCGAACACGGGGCGTACCTCCGCCAGAAAAGTGTCTCGCTGGGGGAGTTAGCAAGTGCCGTGCCAGACCCCTGTTCGGGGTGTGGGAGGCCCTCGAGCGCGATCCGCGCCGGACGCGCGTGACGCGGTTCCGCACGGGCGGCAGGCGGATGCCGCGCGCGGCAACGCCGCGCGGGGTAGAGCCGCGGTCAACGACGATATCGGCGCGCGTCCCGGGTTTCTTGAGCCGCCTCGACGCTGGCATGACACTTGCTCTGCCCCTGCGCGTGGACTGCAACGACAACAAACCGTCGACTCGCCGCCGCGCCGCGGCGTCGGTCGGGGGCCTGCTGCTGACGCTGTTCAACCCCGGCGCGTCGGTCGCCGCGCCTACCGGCGTCCAATCGTTGGCGGAGGTGGCACGGCGGGCGGAAGAGGCGGTCCGCGAGCTGCTCCCGTCACCCGCGGCCGAAGCGGTGAGCGATGGCGCAACCCGCCACCGCATCGCGGCACGTGCCCCGGATGCCAGACTCCGCCTGCCGGCCTGCCCAACGCCGCTCGTTGCGGTGCTGCCCGCAGTCTCAGGTGGTCTGCGGGCGCGAACCCTCGTGCAGGTGAGCTGCCAGGCCAGCACGGCGCGCTGGAGTGTGCTGGTGCCCGTGGGCCTGGAGACGGACGCCGAGCTGCTGATCGCCGCGCGCCCGATGAGCCGAGGCCAGACTCCCGGCACGGCCGATGTCCGGTCCGCTCGTCGCTCATTGCCTGGAATATCCACTCTCTATATAAGTAATCTCAATGAGATTCGCGCCCAGCACCTGATCCGCGCCGTGGCGACCGGCCAAGCGCTGACCCGTGATCTTCTGGCCGCGGCCCCGGTCGTACGCCGCGGCGAGGCGGTGACCCTGGTTGCGAACCTGTCCGGCCTGGAAATCCGGGTGCCGGGCCGGGCGCTCGCCGACGCCCGGCCCGGGGATCGGGTCCGCGTGCAGAATGTGAATTCGCTCAAGATCATCGAAGGTCGCGCCGATGAAGCCGGTGTGGTCGAGGTGGACCGGTGACGCGAACGCGGTCGCTTTTTGCAGCGGCGGCCTCAGGTTTTTCCCCCGCAGGCCGATAGCCTGCCAACAGGTGAAGAGGTTCAGACCATGAACACCAAGATCAACGGCGTCGAGACGCGACCCGTCGCCGTCTCCGGCGGCCAGCCCGTCGCCCGGGTGCGCGACGTCGCCACCGGCGAGGACGCTGCCGCCACGGCCGCGGGCGCCGCCGAGGTCAGCATCACCGACAGTGCCCGACAGCTGGCGACGCTCGAAAAGGCAATCGCCGCGCTGCCGATCGTCGATGACGCCCGCGTGGCCGCCACCTCGCTCGCGCTCGAGCAGGGACGCTATCAGGCCGACCCGCAGCGCATCGCCGATCGACTGATCCGCATGGATT
>JAYTNX010000391.1:0-1562 GCA_043748075.1 Pseudomonadota bacterium | reverse complement strand
TCGAGCAGTGTCCTGAGGGCGTTGCGCAGCGTCTTGCGGCGCTGGTTGAAGGCCGTTGCGACCACCCTGCCGTAGCGCACATCGACCGGGAAGCGCGGTTCGGTACGCACGGTCAGACGCGCCACGGACGACCATACCCGCGGCGGCGGGCGGAACGCGCCCGGACCCACGTCGAACAGGCTCTCGGCGTCGACCCAGGGCGCGAGCATCACCGTCAATCGCCCGTAGTCGCCGCCGCCGGGTGTGGCGGCGATGCGGTCGACGACCTCCTTCTGCAGCATCACGTGCAGGTCGGCGATGGCCGCCGGCGTGCGCAACAAATGGAACATCAGCGGCGTGGAGATGTTGTAGGGCAGGTTACCAATCACCCGCAGCCGCTGGCCGCGCTGTGCTGCGAGCGCGGCGAAGTCGAACTCCAGCGCGTCGGCCACGTGCAGGCGGAACTCGGGGCGCGCGCCGAGCGCGCGCTGCAGCCCGTCGGCGAGGTCGCGATCGATCTCGATGGCGTCGAGCGCGCCGGCGGCCTCGAGCAGCCGCGTGGTCAGCACGCCGCGTCCCGGCCCGATCTCCACCAGCGCCTCGCCGGCGCGCGCGTCGATGGCTTCGAGGATCCGCGAGATCGCGGACGGGTCGTGCAGGAAATGCTGGCCGAAGCGCTTGCGGGCAAAGGGCATCAGGGCCGATTCACGCTAAGCGGTCCGCCGCCGCTGCACCAGCTCGAGCGCGAGCTCCAGCGCCGCTTCGAGGCTGCCCGTATCGGCACGGCCGCTGCCGGCCAGGTCGAGCGCGGTGCCGTGGTCGACCGAGGTGCGCAGGATCGGCAGCCCGAGCGTCACGTTGACGGCGTGGCCGAAGCCGGCGTGCTTCAGCACCGGCAGGCCCTGGTCGTGGTACATCGCGAGCACCACGTCGTGGCGCGCGAGCTCGCGCGGCACGAACACCGTGTCGGCGGGCATCGGGCCGATGGCGTCGATGCCGGCCGCGCGCGCGGCAGCGATCGCGGGGCCGATCACCCGCAGCTCTTCGTCGCCGAGGTGGCCCGACTCCCCTGCGTGGGGGTTCAGGCCGCAAACGGCGATCCGCGGCCGTGCCAGGCCCCAGAAGCGACGCAGGTCATGGTCGATGATCCGCAACGTCTCCTCGAGCAGCGCGGGCGTGATCGCGGCACTGACTTCACGCAGCGGCAGGTGGGTGGTCGCGAGCGCGACACGCAGGCGGCCCGCCACCAGCAGCATCACCGGGCGCGTCGTGCCGCTGTGCCGCGCGAGGTGCTCCGTGTGGCCGGTAAAGGCAATGCCGCCGTCGTTGATCACGCTCTTCTGCACCGGTGCGGTGACCATCGCGTCGAAGCGCTGCGCGAGCACCTCGCGCAGCGCCGTGTCGATCTGCGTGACGACGTAACCCGCGTTCGCGGCGTCGAGGCGACCGGCCGTCACGGCCGCGCCGAGCGCCACCGGGGCGACGAGCAGGCGGCCGCGGCGATGCGGCTGGGGTGGCGTGGAGGGCGCGAACGGCTCGATCCGCAGGTCGACGCCCGCGTCACGGGCGCGGTCGGCGAGCAG
>JAYTNX010000390.1:0-6303 GCA_043748075.1 Pseudomonadota bacterium | reverse complement strand
GCTGCGGGAGGCCTACGAGGCAGGCTCGGATGCGATATCGGCCGCCGGCGGCGGTCTCGAGGAGACCACCGACCTCGCCTTCCTCGCCCAGGACCTGCCCGAGCAGGCCGACCTGCTCGAAAGCACCGACGATGCGCCGATCATCCGGCTGATCAACGCGGTGCTGACCCAGGCGGTCAAGGAAGGCGCCTCGGACATCCACGTCGAACCGTTCGAGAACCGCCTCGTGGTGCGCTTCCGGGTCGACGGCGTGCTGCGTGAAGTGCTGCAGAGCAAGCGCGCGGTCGCGCCGCTGGTGGTGTCGCGCATCAAGGTCATGTCGAAGCTCGACATCGCGGAGAAGCGGCTGCCGCAGGACGGGCGCATCAGCCTGCGCATCGCCGGCCGCGCCGTCGACGTGCGCGTCTCGACGATTCCCTCCGGGCATGGCGAGCGCGTCGTGCTGCGTATCCTCGACAAGCAGGCGGGTCGCCTGGACCTCGGGCAGCTCGGCATGGATCCGAAGATCTGCGGGCTGCTGGACGAGCTGATCCACAAGCCGCACGGCATCCTGCTGGTGACCGGACCTACCGGCTCGGGCAAGACCACGACGCTCTATTCGGCGCTCGAGCGGCTCAACGACAACACCCGCAACATCATGACGGTCGAGGATCCGATCGAGTACTACATCGACGGCATCGGCCAGACCCAGGTGAACACCAAGGTGGAGATGACCTTCGCGCGCGGCCTGCGCGCGATCCTGCGCCAGGATCCGGACGTGGTGATGGTCGGCGAAATCCGCGACCTCGAGACCGCGCAGATCGCGGTACAGGCGTCGCTGACCGGGCACCTGGTGCTCTCCACGCTTCATACCAACACCGCCGTCGGCGCAGTCACGCGGCTGCGCGACATGGGCATCGAGCCGTTCCTGCTCTCCTCGAGCCTGATCGGCGTGGTCGCACAGCGCCTGGTGCGTGTGCTGAACCCCGAGTCTCGCGAACCCTTCCAGGCGGGCGACTACGAACGCCGACTGCTGAATCTGGGCACCAGCGATGCCTCGCCCGTGCTCTACCGCCCGGGGCGCGACGCGGCCGGCGGCTACCGCGGTCGCACCGGCATCTACGAGCTGGTGCTGATCGACGATGCGATGCGCACCATGATCCACGACGGCGTGTCGGAGCTCGACCTCGAGCGCCATGCGCGCTCGATGACGCCGTCGATCCGGGAAGACGGCCGTTCGAAAGTGCTGCACGGCGAGACGAGCATCGAGGAAGTGCTGCGAGTGACGCGCGAGGACTGACTTGGGCGCGTTCGAGTACACAGCGCTCGATCCGGCGGGGCGCGAGAAAAAGGGCGTCCTGGAGGGCGACACCGCCCGGCACGTGCGGGCGCTGCTGCGCGAGAAGCAGCTGCTGCCGCTGACTGTCGACCAGGTCTCCGAACGGGAGGCCACTCGGCAGCGCACCAGCTTCAGCTTCGCACGGCGTGTTTCGAGCAACGAGGTCGCGCTGCTGACACGCCAGCTCGCCACGCTCTGCAAGGCGGGACTGCCGCTCGAGGAAGCGCTGCTCGCCGTCTCGCAGCAGAGCGAGAAGCCGCGCGTGCAGAGCGTGCTGCTCGGCGTACGCTCCAAGGTGATGGAAGGCCACACGCTGGCCGACGGCCTCGGCGATTTTCCGCGCGTATTCCCCGAGATCTATCGCGCCACGGTGTCGGCGGGCGAACAGGCCGGCCACCTCGATGCCGTGCTCGAGCGGCTCGCGGACTACACCGAGAGCCGCGACGAGCTGCGGCAGAAGATCCTCGGCGCCCTGCTCTACCCGATCGTGCTGACGGTGATGTGCCTGGGCATCGTGTCCGGCCTGCTGGTCTACGTGGTGCCGAAGGTGGTTGAAGTGTTCGAGTCCGCCAAGGGCAAGCTGCCGCTGATGACGCGGGTGCTGATCGCCTTCAGTGACTTCCTGCGCGACTACGGCCTGTGGCTCATCGTGGCACTGGTGGTTGGCGGCTTCGCGTTCTCGCGCTGGCTGCGCAACCCCGATGCACGACGCCGCTTCCATGGCGCCTTGCTGACCCTGCCGCTGGTCGGTCGGGTGGTCCGGGGCTTCAACACCGCCCGCTTCACACGCACCTTCAGCATCCTCACCGGCAGCGCCGTGCCGGTGCTCGAGGCGCTGCGGATCGCCGGCCAGGTGGTCAGCAACGTGCCGATGCGCGAGGCGGTGGAGGCCGCCGCGCAGCGCGTGCGCGAGGGCGCGCCGATCGGTCGGTCGCTCGGCCAGAGCAAGGTTTTCCCGCCGATGACCATCCACCTGATCTCCAGCGGCGAGTCGAGCGGCAAGCTCGAGGACATGCTGGAGCGCGCCGCCGTCAGCCAGGAGCGCGAGCTCGACGGCATCCTTGCCGCGTTGGTCGGCCTGCTCGGGCCGCTGCTGATCGTGCTGATGGGCCTGTTCGTGATGGCCATCGTGTTCGCGATGCTGATGCCGATCTTCGAGATGAACACGCTGATCCGCTGATATTGCTGCGCCGCACCCAGGCGCGAAGGCATTTCGGTTGCCTGCGACCGGCGCGCACAGTCTCTTGCGGAAATGTGCGCTACGTCTTGAGTCGCCCGTTGCAAGACGCGCGGGTCCGAAATAGATTCCGTTCAACGGAACCGCTTCGATCGCGCCATGAACGAAAAACCGGAAACCGAAGAATTCGACGACGAGGAAGCCGACGAGATCCTCGAGGCCGGGGATGACGTCGATGTCGATCGCGTGATCCGCGATCTCGATCAGGCCCGCCGCCGCAGTGGACCGAAGCCTGGCGACCCGGCCTGGCGCCGGCTCGAGCGGATGCTCGAGGACAAGCGCACCGCCGAACTCACCATCGACTTCGACGACTACGACATCGGACTCGAGGACGGCGCCCGCCCGAAGCGCAAGGCGCGCGGCTGAGTCGGGCCACACCCGCCGGCCGACGAATGCGCCGCGGCGCGTCGCGGCGCGTCAGTGAAAGTCGCGTGACGACACGGCCAGCGCACCCAGCAGCGCCGAGCGATCGAACAGACGCTCCGCGATCACGTGGATCACGAGCCCCTCGCGCTGCAGACGGCCCTGCACTTCCATCAGTCGCGACTCGAGCAGTTCGCGGCGCTGCGACTCGCCCAGACTTTCCCAGACGACCAGGTTGACGTGACCGGTCTCGTCCTCGAGCGTCACGAAGGTCACGCCGCTGGCGCTCGCCGGTCGCTGGCGCGTGATCACGATGCCGGCGACCCGTATCGACTGACCGATCGGCGCGGTCGCCAGGTCGACCGCCGGCAGGACGCCGCTGGCCGCCAGGCGCGAACGCAGCAGCGCCAGCGGATGCCGGCCGAGCGTGAGGCCCACCGCGCGGTAGTCGGCGACGATGTCCTGGCCTTCGGTGGGCCGCGGCAGCAATGGCGCGCCGTCGAGCAGATCCCCGCGCGGGGCGAGCGGCAGCTCGCGCTCGGCGGCGGCGACATCCCAGAACGCGAGATGGCGATTGCCGGCGAGCGCCTCGAGCGCGCCGGCGGCGGCGAGCGCCTCGAGGTCGCCGCGCTCGAGCGCGGCGGCGCGGGCGAGCGCCTGCACGTCGTCGAACGCGGCATGCTGCCTGGTGCGTCCCGCGCGCCGCGCAGCCTCGCGCGCCGCGACGATCCGCCCGGCGCCCGCGGCCGACAGCGCGCGCACCAGGCGCAGGCCGAGACGCAGCGCCGGTGATACGGGAGGCGCACCGGCCATCACCGACCCCGCGCCGTCAGCCACATCGCCGACCTCCTCCAGCGAACTCTCGACGTCGCTGCGCAGCACGTCCACCGGGCGCACCACGACGCCGTGACGGCGCGCGTCGCGCACCAGCTGTGACGGTGCGTAGAACCCCATCGGCTGGCTGTTCAGCAGCGCGCAGGTGAAAGCCGCGGGCTCGTGGCACTTCAGCCAGGCCGAGACGTAGACCAGCAACGCGAAGCTCGCCGCGTGCGACTCGGGGAAGCCGTACTCGCCGAAGCCGAGGATCTGGTTGAACACCTGGCGGGCGAAGTCTTCCCGGTAACCGCGTGCGCGCATGCCCTCGATCAGGCGCTGTTCGAAATGGCCGAGCCCGCCGCGGCGCTTCCAGGCCGCCATCGCGCGACGCAGGCGGTCGGCCTCGCCGGGCGTGAAGCCGGCGGCGACGATCGCCAGCTGCATCACCTGCTCCTGGAAGATCGGCACGCCGAGAGTGCGCCGCAGCACGCCGGCCACCGCCTCGCTCGGGTAGCTGACCGCTTCCTCGCCGTTGCGCCGGCGCAGGTAGGGATGAACCATGTCGCCCTGGATCGGGCCGGGACGGATAATCGCGACCTCGATCACGAGGTCGTAATAGTTGCGCGGTCGCAGCCGCGGCAGCATCGCCATCTGGGCGCGCGACTCGATCTGGAACACGCCGACCGTGTCGGCCTGGGAGATCATCTCGTAGACGGCCGGATCCTCGGCCGGGATGTCGGCCATCGCGAAGCTGACGGCGCGCGCCTCGCGGCGCGAGCGCCACTGCGACACGAGGTCGAGCGCGCGCCGGATCGCGCTCAGCATGCCGAGCCCGAGCAGGTCGACCTTCAGCAGCTTCAGGTCGTCGAGATCGTCCTTGTCCCACTGGATCACGGTGCGGTCGGCCATCGCCGCGTTCTCCACCGGCACCAGTTCCTCGAGCAGCCCGCGGGCGATCACGAAGCCGCCGACGTGCTGCGACAGGTGCCGCGGGAAGCCGAGCAGCTGACGCGTGAGATCGAGCAGCCGCTGCAGCACCGGGTTGTCGGGCTCGAAGCCGGCCTCGCGCACCCGCGCCGGGTCGACCTCGCTGTCCCACCACTGCATCGCGCCGGCGAGCCTTTCGGTCTGCACCGGATCGAGCCCGAGCGCCTTGCCGAGATCGCGCAGCGCGCTGCGCGGGCGATAGGTGATCACGGTCGCGGCGATCGCCGCGCGCTCGCGGCCATACTTGCCGTAGACGTACTGGATCACCTCCTCGCGCCGCTCGTGTTCGAAGTCGATGTCGATGTCCGGCGGCTCGTTGCGCTCGCGCGAGATGAAGCGCTCGACCAGCATCGACATGCGCGACGGGTCGACCTCGGTGACGCCGAGGCAGTAGCAGACCGCGGAGTTCGCCGCCGAGCCGCGACCCTGGCAGAGGATGCCGCGCGAACGCGCGAACGCGACGATGTCGTGCACCGTCAGGAAATAAGGCTCGTATTCGAGCTCGGCGATCAGCGCGAGCTCGTGCTCGACCAGCCGGCGCGCGGCCGGCGGCAGCCCCGTGCCCGGCCAGCGCCGGCGCGCGCCCTGCTCCGTCAGCTCGCGCAGCCAGCCGCTCGCCGTCCAGCCCTCCGGCACGATCTCGCGCGGGTATTCGTAGCGCAGTTCGTCGAGCGAGAAGCGGCAGCGCGCGGCGACCACGAGCGTCTCCGCGAGCAGCGCGCGCGGGTACAGCCGCGCCAGGCGCGCCGGTTCGCGCAGGTGGCGCTCGCCGTTCGGCAGCAGCGCGAAACCGGCCGCGGCGAGCGGCAGGTTGTGGCGAATCGCGGTCAGCGCATCCTGCAGCGGACGCCGCGCACGCACGTGCATGTGCACGTCGCCGGCGGCGACCATCGGCAGGCCGGTCGTCGCGGCAATTTCGCGGCAGAAGGCCAGCTGCCGGCGGTCTGCGCCATCGTGCAGGAGTTGCACGGCCAGCCAGGATGCACCGGGTGCAAACTCGCGCAACCAGATGCCGACGGCCACCGCCGACGCCCTGGAGGCCGGAACCGCCGCAGCACCGGCCGGAACGCGCGGCGGAACGTACAGCAGCAGTACCGGCCCGGGTTCGACCAGCGCCGCAACGTCGGCGCGCTCCAGGCGATACATGCCTTTCGTTGCCGCACGCCGGCCGCGCGTGATGAGCCTCGCAATCTGCCCGTAGCCACGCCGGTCGGCAGCCAGCGCGATCAGCCGGTTACCACAGGCAAGGCGCAGTTCCGTGCCGATGATGAGCTGCAGATCCGCAGGCGGCTGCTGCTCCTTCAGGGCGGTGTGTGCGCGTACGACACCGGCGACCGAACACTCGTCGGTGATCGCGAGGGCCGTGTAGCCCAGTTCGATGGCGCGCGCGACCAGTTCACCGGGATGCGAAGCACCACGCAGGAAGCTGAAATTCGACCGGCAATGCAGTTCGGCGTAGGACATTGGAATACTGTATATATAAGGGGTATCCTGTTAGCTCCAGTGACGCCGGAACTACTGGATGGATGCCCAGCCTGCCGAAGAGCCCGTAGCGGGTAAAGACTACCCCCGAAACTGGAGC
>JAYTNX010000389.1:0-24410 GCA_043748075.1 Pseudomonadota bacterium | reverse complement strand
TTGCGCATCCGGCGATAGGAGTCCGCCATGCGGCGCAGGATCTCGTCCGAGACACCGATCTCGTTCGCATAGTCGGTGGACGCGACCCAGAGGCGCAGCACGTCGGCACCCAGGCTCTGCATGACCTTCTGCGGCGCGATCACGTTGCCGAGCGACTTCGACATCTTGCGGCCCTTGTCGTCGACCGTGAAGCCGTGGGTCAGTACGCCGCGATACGGCGCACGCGCGTAAAGCGCCTCGGACATCAGCAGTGAAGAGTGGAACCAGCCGCGATGCTGGTCGGAGCCCTCGAGATACAGATCCGCGGGCGTCGACACTTCGGGGCGCGAGGCGCCGACGCATTCGAACGACAATCCCGAATCTGCCCAGACATCCATCACGTCGGTGACCTTGTCGTACTCGGCCGTGTCCGCGCCGAGCAGTTCGGTGGGATCGAGGGCAAACCAGGCGTCGATGCCTCCCACGGCGACCCGGTCCGCGACCGCGTCGATCAACTCGCCGGTGCGCGGATGAAGCTCGCCGCTGACGCGATGCACGAACAGCGGGATCGGCACGCCCCAGGTGCGCTGCCGGGAGATGCACCAGTCGGGACGGTTCTCGATCATGCCGGTGATGCGCTGCTCGCCCCAGCCCGGCGTCCACTCGACCGCCTCGATGTCGCGCAGCGCATTCGCGCGCAGACCCTGCTGCTCCATGCTGATGAACCACTGCGGCGTGGCGCGGAAAATCAACGGCGTCTTGTGCCGCCAGCAGTGCGGATAGCTGTGCCGATAGGCCGCCGCGGCGAGCAGCCGGTCGCGCGACCGCAGCAACGCCACGATCTGCAGCGTCGCCTCCTCGACCTTCTGCCCGGCGAAGAACGCAGTGCCCTCGAGAAAGCGGCCGTCCGCGCCCACGGGGTTGCGCACCGGCAGGCCGTAGCGCTGGCCGACGATGAAGTCGTCCTGGCCATGCGCCGGCGCCGTGTGCACGGCGCCGGTGCCCGTCTCCAGCGTCACGTGCGCCCCGAGGATGACCGGCACGCGACGCTCGTGGAACGGGTGCTCGAGTTGCAGGCCCTCGAGCGCCGTACCGACGAAGCGCGCGACCACGCGCGCGGCGGATGGCTCGATGCCATAGCGCGTCAGGCACGGCGCCGCGAGATCCTCGGCGAGCACGAGCCAGTCCAGGTCGCCGGCTGCCGCGGCGAGCGCAGCGTCGGTCGGTACCGAGTCCTGCGCGGCCGCGATCCGCGGCACCTCGAAGACCGCGTAGGCGAGCTCAGGCCCGAGCGCCACGGCCTCGTTGGCCGGCAGGGTCCACGGCGTCGTGGTCCAGATCACGACCGCCACACGACCGATCTCCGCGTCCGGGGCGGCCACGCCCGCGCGGCGTGCGAAATCCGCCCGGTCGGCCACGACAAAGGCCACATCGATGGCCGTCGATGTCTTGTCCTCGTACTCGACCTCGGCTTCCGCGAGCGCCGAGCGACAGTCCAGGCACCAGTGCACCGGCTTCGCGCCCTTGTAAAGATGGCCGTTGCGGACGATGCGGCCAAAGGCGCGGATCTGCTGCGCCTCGTACTGCGGGTCCATCGTCGTGTACGGACGATCCCAGTCGGCGAACACACCAAGACGCTTGAAGTCCTCGCGCTGCAGCACGACCTGCTCCGTCGCGAACTGTCGGCAGGCCGCGCGGAAGCCGGCGGCATCGAGCTTCTGGCCGGGTCGGCCGTGCTTCTTCTCGACCGCGAGCTCGATCGGCAGGCCATGACAATCCCAGCCGGGCACATAGGGCGCATCGAAACCGTCGAGGCCGCGCGACTTCACGATCACGTCCTTCAGGATCTTGTTGACCGCGTGGCCGATGTGGATCGCCCCGTTCGCATACGGTGGACCGTCGTGCAGCACGAAGCGCGGCCGGCCGCGGGCGGCCTCCCGCAGCTGCGCATAAGCGCCCTGCTCCTGCCAGCGCTGCAGCATCTTCGGCTCGCGCTGCGCGAGGTCGGCCTTCATCGGGAAGTCCGTACGCGGGAGGTTGATCGTGTTCTTGTAGTCGGCCACTGCGATTCCTGTTTTGCCCCGCCGCACGGGCGGTGGGTCGTTGCGCGCCGCTCAGGCGGCGAGGATTCGACGCGCGTCCCGCGCGTCGAGATTCATCTGTGCGACGAGTGCCTCGAGACCATCGAACCGGGCCTCGTCGCGGATCTTCTGCACGAACTCCACCTCGATCTCGCGCCCGTAGAGATCGCCCTCGAAATCGAACAGGTGCGTCTCGAGCAACGGCTCCACGCCATCGACCGTCGGTCGCGTGCCCAGGCTGGCGACGCCCTGCAGCGCGCCTTCGCGCACGCCGCGGACCCGCACCGCGAAGATGCCGCCGAGCGGCACGCGTCGCCGCTCGAGCCGCAGGTTGGCGGTCGGATAGCCGAGCTCGCGACCGAGGCGCCGCCCCGCTACGACCCGCCCACGCATCGAATAGCCCCGGCCCAGCAGGCCGGCGGCACGGCGCATCTCCCCACCGGCGAGCGCGCCGCGCACTGCGCTGCTGCTGACGCGTTCGCCGCCGACCAGCACGGGTGCGACCACCTGCACACCGAAGCCGCGCCGCTGCCCTTCGGCGCTCAATTGCGCTGCCGACGCCTCGCCCTCGCGGCCGAAGCGGAAGTCGTAGCCGACCACGATCGATGACGGCCGCATCAGCTCGTGCATCAAGCCGATGAACGACTCGCCGGACATCGTGCGCAGCCGCTCACCAAAGCGCATCAGGCACAGCGCATCGAGCCCCGTACGCTCCAGCAGGCGCCAGCGCTCGCGGAAATTCGTCAGGCGAGCCGGCGGGTCCTCCGGATGCAGGAACTCGCGTGGCATCGGCTCGAAGCTCAGCATCACAGCGGGACGCCCGAGCCGCAGCGCCAGGCCCACGGCCGTCTCGACCAGCGCCCGATGACCGAGATGCAGGCCGTCGAACGTACCGAGGGTGACGACACCTCCCCGGTGCCGCTCCCGAAAGTGGCCGAGGCCGCGGACGAGCTCCATCGATGTGATCCGCCGAAACGCTTGAAAATCAATGGGAAATTATAGGCGATCGGCGTCGCCTTTCCCACGTCCGGGCGGGTCGGAGTCGCCGGTCACCGACCGCAGGTGATGCCAGCGAAGCCCCCCGAGGTAGAGCGCCACGAAGTAGGTGCCTGCGCCGACGGCGATCGATACCGCCAATCGCGCGGCGCGCGCGAACGGTGCGGCCTGCAGCCAGTCGGAGAGTTCCCCGGCCATCGACAGCAGTACGACCGTCATCGCGACGTTGGCGAACAGAATGCGCAACAGGAACGGACGCCAACCGGGGGTCGGCCGATGGACGCCCTCGCGCCGCAGTCCGCGCCACAGCAGAACCGTGTTGAGTGCCGCCGAAATGCAGGTCGAGGTGGCGAGCAAGACGTGCGGTAGCGGGAATCCGAGGTACTTCGCGGGCAGGACCAGACCGACGTTGATCGCCATGTTCGCGCCGAGCGCGATCAGGCCGGCCCGCACGGGCGTGCGCATGTCCTGACGCGCGAAATAGCCCGGTGCCAGGACCTTGACCAGGCTGAAGCCGAGCAGCCCCCAGGAATAGGCCATCAGGCCGACCTGGGTCATCTGCACATCACGATCGCTGAACCTGCCGTAGCCGAAGATCGTCGCAGTGATCGGCCCGGCGAACACCAGCAGCGCGACCGATGCGGGCGTGACCAGCAGCATCACGGCGCGCAGCGCCCAGTCCAGCGTCGCCGAAAAGCGCTCCGCCGAACCCTCGGCGTGATGGGCCGAAAGGCCCGGCAGGATCACCGTCGCGAGCGCAATGCTGAACACGCCGAGCGCGAACTCCATCAGGCGATCGGCGTAGTACAGCCAGGCGATGCTGCCCGTGACGAGGAACGAGGCGATCAGCGTGTCCAGCAGCAGGCTCACTTGCGCCATCGAGGAGCCGAGGATGCCGGGCAACATGAGCCGCCCGATCCGCCGCACGCCTGCGGCGGCCGGCTGCCACCGCGGCCAGTCCAGCAGCCCGAGGCGGGCGACGAACGGCATCTGGAAGCACAGTTGCAACACGCCGGCGACGAACACGCCGATCGCGAGCGCGACGCCCGGGCGGTCGCTGCGGGTCGCCACCGCCAGCGCGAACGCGATCATGACGAGGTTCATGATCACCTGCGTGAACGCCGGGACCGCGAAGCGGCCATAGCTGTTCAGCACGCCGCTGAACAAGGCCGTCAACGAGACGAAAAACAGGTACGGGAAAGTCCAGCGCAGCATCGATACCGCAAGCTCGTACTTGTCCGGCTGCTGCGTGAAACCCGGCGCGAACAGCAGGATGATCAGCGGCGCCGCAACCACTCCGACCGCGGTGACCAGCGTCAGCAGGCCGCCGAGCGTACCGAGCACGCCGGCGACCAGCTCGCGCACCTCCTGCGGCGAACGGCGTATGCGGTACTCGGAAATCACCGGCACGAACGACTGCGAGAACGCGCCTTCGGCGAACAGGCGCCGCAGGAAGTTCGGGATCTTGAACGCGACCAGGAACGCGTCCATCAAGGTGCCGGCACCGAAGGCCTGCGAATACACCATGTCGCGCAGCAGCCCGGTGATCCGCGACAGCAGGGTGGTGAGCCCGACGACACTGGTGCTCTTGAAGATCGCTCGGCTCATGAGGCGGCAGCCATGGGGCGGCCGCACTATACCGAAGGGACGCCGGCTGACGCCGCGAAGCGCCGGACGGCGTCGTTGACAACCCCTGGCCTGGTGCGCACACTACGACCCCTTTTTGGGGCCGGAACCCTCCGGCTGCCTTTGATTCATACGGAGTTTTTCGTGGCCAATACCAAGTCTGCCGAGAAGGCCGCCCGCCAAGCCGACAAGCATCGCGCCCGGAACATCACGCTCCGCTCGCGCGCGCGCTCGGCGATCCGCAAGGTCAACGAGGCCATCGGCGCCGGCAAGAAGGTAGACGCGCAGAGCAGCTATCGCGAGGCGGTCTCGCTGGTCGATTCGCTGGTCAACAAGCGCATCGTCCATCGCAACAAGGCCTCGCGGCACAAGAGCCGCCTCGCCGCGAAGGTCAAGGCGCTGGCCTGACCCGGCACCGCCCCCCCCGGCACCGTCCCCCGCCGTTGCCCTAGGATCCGGCCTTCCGCCGATCCTCCCTTGTCGGGCGGTCCGTCTCGCCGCTGCAATGGTCCGCCCCCTCCTCCGCAACGGTCACAGGGGTCGCCTCATCGAACGGCAGCCCCGGTGCCCACGCACCCAATGCCGCGACGCCTGAAAGGCCTCCTCCACTCGCCCTGACGCGTTCGCGTCCCGGTCGTGTACGTCGACGACGGGTGCCGGCCGCCTCCCGCGCCGAGGGATCGTCCACCGCTAGCAGCAGCGGCAGGCGCTGGTCGCCCGCGGCGATTTCTCGCCAGTCGCTGCCCTCCGGCCAGGGATCCAGCGCCCCAGCCATCGCCCAGAGCATATTCAGCGAGCGGGTGGCGCCGATGCGGCGAAGGGCCAGATAGGCGGCGACGGCGCCCCGGCGACGCAGCCCGTCGGCACTGCGGATGCCGACCAGCGCCAGCAGCTGCTCACTGCGTGGGCCAAGGTTGCGCAGATCGCGGATGCGCAGCTTCAGCTTGCCGGCAGCAATGCGCCGCCGGACCTTCGCATTACGCATTCGTCGGCGTCTTGGCCGATGTCGGGGCCGACGCTGCGACCGGGGATGGGGCCGGTGGGGCGGCGGCAGGAATCTTCGGCCGAGGCTTGCGTGTCTTGGCCTTGCGCTTCGGGCCGCTATAGCGCGGCACCACCTGTGGCAGCATCGCCGCGGCCGCTGCGGCCTCCGCAGCGAGAGTCGCCGCCGCTTCACGCTCGCGCGCGGCTTCCGCCTCGAGGAAGCGCATCACGGTCTCGGCCAGCTCGCGCGTGCCGGCACCGGTGACGCCGGAGATCAGGAACCAGGGTCCCTTGTGGCGCAACCGACGGACGATGTCACGCGCCTTCTTCTCGGCCTCATCGTCCGGCAACAGGTCGCGCTTGTTGACGATCAGCCAGCGCGGCTTGTCCAGCAGGTCGCGGCTGAACTTGCCGAGCTCGGCGACGATCGCCCGCACGTCCCGCACCGGATCCGCGTCGTCTTGCGGCGGCGCGATGTCGACCAGGTGCAGCAGCACGCGCGTGCGTTGCAGGTGGCGCAGGAAACGGATGCCGAGGCCGGCGCCTTCGGCTGCACCCTCGATGAGCCCGGGAATGTCCGCCATCACGAAGCTGCGATGCTCGCCGCAGTAGACGACGCCGAGGTTCGGATGCAGCGTCGTGAACGGATAGTCCGCCACCTTGGGCCGCGCCGACGAGACTGCGCGGATCAGCGTCGACTTGCCGGCGTTCGGCAGGCCCAGCAGCCCGACGTCGGCGATCACCTTCAGCTCCAGTTCGAGCATGCGTTTTTCGCCCGGCAACCCGGGCCCGAACTGCCGCGGCGCACGATTGACGCTCGACTTGAACTTCTGGTTGCCCCAGCCGCCCTTGCCTCCCGCAACCACCGCCAGCACGTCCCCCACCGTCGTCAGGTCGCCGAGCTGGTCGCCGGTCTCGGAATCGCGCACCAGCGTGCCGACCGGCACCGGGATGTAGAGATCCTTGCCGCCGCGACCGAAGCAGTCGTTGCTGCTGCCCGCCTCGCCCGATTCCGCCTTGAAATTTCGCTCGACGCGGAAGTCCGCCAGCGTGTTGATACCGGCTTCGGCCCGCAGGAATACGCTGCCGCCGTGACCCCCGTCGCCGCCATCGGGACCCCCGAAGGGCGCAGACTTCTCGCGGCGGAAGCTGAGGCAGCCGCGCCCGCCGTTCCCGGCCTGGACCTTGACGCGTGCTTCGTCGACGAATTTCATGACGCCTGCCGTGTACTCGGGAGTTGTGCCGGGGTCAGAAGCGAAAACCCCGGCGCGGGGCCGGGGTCTCGAATTCGAATCCGGCGCGTGGTTCAGTCCGCGACGACGTTGACGAACATCTTCTGTTCGGCGCCCTTGCGCTGGAACTTGACCTTGCCGTCGCTCAGCGCGAACAGCGTGTGGTCGGTGCCGATACCGACGTTCGCGCCGGGACGGTACTGGGTTCCGCGCTGGCGGATGATGATGTTGCCCGCGACGACCTGCTCGCCGCCGTAGGCCTTCACGCCGAGGCGCTTGCTGTGCGAGTCGCGGCCGTTCTTGGTACTGCCGCCTGCCTTTTTATGTGCCATGAGGAACGCTCCGCTGGATCAGCCGGCGATGATGCCGGTGACCTTGATCTCGGTGTACTTCTGACGGTGGTTTTTCATCCGCAGGTAGTGCTTGCGGCGACGAAACTTCACCACGCTGACCTTGTCGCCCTGGCCGTGCTTCTCGACCGTGGCGCTGACCGACGCCCCGCCGAGCAGGGGCGCACCGACCTTGACCGACTCACCGGAACCCACCAGCAGGACCTGGTCGAACTTCACTTCGCTGCCCGGCTCGGCCGCGAGCTTCTCGATGCGCAGCACGCTACCCGCCTCGACCCGATACTGTTTGCCGCCCGTGGCGATGACCGCGTACATGCTGCGCTCCAATACGAAATGGCCGCGCATTCTACGGTCTGCCCGCTCATCGGTCAAACGTTGATTTTCTTGATTTTCAGGCACTTGCCAAACCAATTCACGAAGCGAAGGGGCGGCGCAACAGGCATCGGACTACCCGCCGCCCGATGCCGCTCGAGGTGCCAACCGGCACCGGTCAACGCTCTCGCCCTCGCCGACGCCATTCTCCCCGCCCCCGCGCTCCGTTACGATTCGCCGCGTCATGCAACTGAACGACATCAAGGAACTGGTCCGTCCCGATCTCGGAGCGGTCGATGCCGTGATCCGGGTGCGCCTCAAGAGCTCGGTGGGCCTGGTCGACCAGATCGCCGATCACATCATCGGCGGCGGCGGCAAACGGCTGCGGCCGCTGATCGTGCTGCTCGCGGCCCGGGCCTGCGGCTACGGCGGCAGCAGCCACATCGATGCGGCCGCCTTCATCGAGTTCATCCACACCGCGACCCTGCTGCACGACGACGTCGTGGACGGCTCATCGCGGCGCCGCGGCCGGCTCACCGCCAACGCCATCTACGGCAATCAGGCCAGCGTTCTGGTCGGCGATTTCGTGTATTCGCGGGCCTTCCAGATGATGGCGGCGATCGGCTCGCAGCGTGTCATGGAGATCATGTCCGAGGCGACCAACGTCATCGCCGAGGGCGAAGTGCTGCAGCTGATGAACGCCAACGATCCCGAAACCACGCAACAGCGATACCTCGAGGTCATCTATCGCAAGACCGCCCGCCTGTTCGAATCCGGTTCCGAGGTCGCCGCCGTGCTCGCCGGCGCCTCGCCGAGCCTGCAGCGCGCGCTGGCGGACTACGGCAAGCATCTCGGCACGGCCTACCAGCTGATCGACGATGTCCTCGACTACCGTTCGGACCCCCAGGAGCGCGGCAAGAACCTCGGCGACGACCTGGCCGAGGGCAAGCCCACCCTGCCCCTGATCCACGCCCTGCGCCAGAGCGGCGACGAGGCCGACCGACAGCGGATCCGTCTGGCGATCGAACAGGGCGGGCTCGAGGAGATGGAGCGGATCCTGGCCACAATTGAATCGACCGGTGCCCTTGAGTACACTCGCCGGCTCGCTCAGGACGAGGCCGATCAGGCTCTGACCGCGCTGCACGCGCTGCCCGAGTCCCCGTACAAGAGAGGCCTCGCCGCGCTCGCCCGGTTCGCCGTCGAACGCACGTCCTGACCGTCATCGGGGTGTAGCTCAGCCTGGTAGAGCACTACGTTCGGGACGTAGGAGTCGAAGGTTCAAATCCTTTCACCCCGACCATTAGAATCAATCACTTACCTTGTAATCCTCACTGCGATTGCGGGTTGAGAATCCAGATTGATGTCGGAGCAATACTGCGGCGACCCTGCTCGAGGTGCCTATGCCCGCCTGGATAGAACTTCTCGTCGGCGGGGCCATAGGTTTCGCGCCAGCTCGTTGGTACTACCAGCGGTCGCTTTGGGATGCCGAAGAGAAGGCCCGGGCCGATCGGGCGCAGGCTGCTGAGCACACGCTGATGCTGGCGACGCTGCTGTGCTCGGCGGAGCGCGCGGGGCACGTCACGCTGACGCGGGCGGCGGATGGTTCGATTACCGGTGGCGAGACACTCGATATTCAGGCAGCCGACACGTGGAGTCTTTCGTCCACCGCTTACGTGACGGTGTCGAGTGTCGGACGCGTCAACCCGAAACCCTAAGCGGGATTTGGATTCAGCGGCATCGACGCAACAGACCCCCACACCGCGCTGCCTGGTTGCAGGGTCTCTGCGGCCTGAGGAGCGGAACGCACCCAGCGCCCAGGCAATATCACCTGCGGAGGTCGAATCTCGGCCTGCACTCGCGCAACGACGCGCTCGATCCCAATCTCGCTATGCACATGGATCTCATGCCACGCGATAACACGGGCAGCGGGCACTGTGCTGGGGAAATGCTGGCTCAACCACTCGCAGATGACCGACCAGACGGCAAGAAAAAGCGCGGTGCAGCGGCGAAATCGAGAGGTCTTCATGTTCGCAACCCTCGCTCAAGCGGCGTCCAGCAGTAGCCCGTTCCGGACGGGCGTCGTACCAAGCCACGCGGTCCAGTCGTCGTCCACCACGGGGTTCGGCCAGTCGAGCTGGTGGAACGGCATCGGCGGTACGCGAAGGTCCACCCACTCCGGTGGATCGTGATCTTTCGGCGCCGCAATCGGCACAAGCGACGGCACGGTATAGACCGGGTCCGCCGGCTGCGCCGCTCGAGCGATCTCCTGGACCAACTCCACGACGTAGAGGAGCGTGACGGGCGGGGACAGCAGAGGCGGCATGCCTCAATTCTACGCCCCGCCGCCGCCCCCCCCCGGTCAGCCCTTGACCCGCGCGCCGTTCATCGCCACCAGGCGCAGCGCCGATCGCGGCGTCGGGTCGCGAGACCAGCTCGGTGGCATGCGCGCCCGCCACTCCACGTCTCTGCGGTGCTACAGCTCTTCCCCTCGACCAGCTCGGAAAGGGTGATAACCCCACGACGCAGCGCGATCTCACGAGGCAGGTGCACAGTGAAGGTGCGGCGGACACCCGCACGCACGACGTGATCGAGGTGCACGCGATGTCCGTCGGCATCGAACCTGGGGCGTCCATCCACGCCTCCACGCTTGCGGCAGACGAACGTCTGCTCGCTCGACAGGCCTGCGGCGATAGGATCCGCAGGTAACCCTCGGTACGTCACCACGATGCGCTCGCCTCGGTCATAGACACCGTCGACGAAGAACTCGACGCCCGGAGCGCCGGGCAAGTGGAGTTGCCCGCCTACGCGCCCGAGTGCAATCCGACCGAATACATCTGGGGTCATCTGAAGCATCACGAACTCGCCAGCCTCTACGCGCGTATTTTCCCCGATCTCAAGGCACGCGCCCGCAACAGTCTGGGTTCAATGCAGCGCAGAACGTCTCTGATCGGCGCGTTCTGGCATCAGGCCGAACTCGCGCTTTGATGTTGTAAGGTATCAATGCAGGGCTAAATAGGCGTGGTGCCGTTGCCCGCTCGCCCCGATCAGAACTTCGCGGTCAGCATCACCCCGAAGTAGCGCTCCGCATCGCGTGGCACCAGTTGCCGGATGAAACTGCCGGCCGGCGGCACCCCCCCGAGAACGGCGGCAGAACCCTGTGGCGTCTTGAAAGCCGTATAGAACTCATCGGTCAGGTTGCGACCGATCAGTGACAGACGGTAGCGCTCGTCGGTAGTCGTGAACGAGAGCGAAGCGCCCAAGAGGCCGTACGCATCCTGCGTTGCGAGGGGATTCTGGTCGACGTCAAACGTGATGTCGGACTGGTAGGAGTAGTTGACGTTGAACGCCGTCGTGAATCTGTCGGCCAATGGCAATTGCCACTCGGCAGATGCGTAGAGCTTCGTGTCCGGTGCAAACGGCAACGGCTTGCCGTTGTGGTCACGACAGAACGCCAGCTGCACAGCATTCAGACCAGCAGGACAGGTGTACTCGAGGATCTTCGCATCCATGAAGGTGCCAGCGAATGCCAGAGTGAGCGAGTCAAGTGCCCGCCACTGCATTTCTACTTCCACGCCTTGCGAGCGGACGTTGCCCACATTCACGAGATTCGAAATGATTGTACCGTTCAGATTAATGAAGCTGTTTCCCTGGAACCCCTCGAAGTCCGTCTTGAAGAGCGCGATGTTCGCCGACAGACGACGGCCAGCGGTGGTTCCCTTCAAGCCAATCTCGTAGGCATCGGAAGTCTCGGGATTGATCGGTGCCTGGTTCGGCGCGGCCATGTTGAAGAACACGTTGACGGCGGGGCCCTTGTAGCCCTGTGCGTAGGTCGCGTACGCCATGACATCGTCGTTGTATTGAAACTGGCCGCCGACCTTGAACGTCGTCTCGGTCGCGCTGACCTGACCACTACCCGTGAAGGGCGCGCCGATCGCGGGACCGGCCAGCAGGGTGGTTCGGTTGTGTACATAGTCGATCTGATCGTCCGTGTACCGTGCACCCGCGATCAGCTTCACGCGATCGCCGATCGGAACGCCAATCTGACCGAACGCGGCAACGCTCTTGAACTCGACCGTCCAGATCGCGCTGGCGAACGGATTGACGATGGTACTGGCGGTCGGCGTGCACGGGGCGAACGTGGTTGCGTTGGGCGCCGTGGTTGTCGCCGTGCACTGACGCACCGCGCGTTGGAAGTAGTCGGTCTCTTTGGTATTGAAATAGAAGAGGCCGCCGACGTACTCAAATGCCTGATCGGCATTCGACGTGATTCGCAGCTCCTGCGTAGCCTGCTTTATCGTGTTGTCGCCGAAATCGTGCAGGCGGTTGGCGACGCCGGTGATGTAGTTGGCGCTCAGGGTCGAGAAGTCGCCATCACGCACGAACTCCGTGTCCCACTTGCGCCAGGCGGTAATCGAGGTCAGCGTCGCCGGCCCGATGTCGAAGCCGATCTGCGCGGAAACGCCCTGATGCTTGTCGGTGTAGTACGGCGCGAGATCCTGGTTGATGTCTTGCGCCTGCTTTCCGGGCGTGGCCGACCCGAGCGCAGGAACGAGGATGTTGGTCACGGCAGCGTTCGGTATGGACTCGCCGATGACGTCGGCGCAGCAGTCATCGTCGTTCTTCTGGTAGTCGGCCATCAGCGTCATGTCGACAGAGTCGCTGAACTCGAATCTCAGCTTTCCCCTGACGGCGTAGCGTTCGTAGCCGTTCACGGTACGACCGTCGAAGTAGTTCTTGGCATTTCCGTCGTACTGTCCATACATCACCGACAGGCGGCCGCCCACGTTGTCGGTGAGCGGACCGGAGACTCCGCCGCGGACCCGCAGCTCGTCGCCCGAGAAGTAGCCGACTTCCGCGTTGCCCTCGAACGACTCGCTGGGCTGCTTGCTGATGACCTGGATGACGCCGGCCGACGCGTTCTTGCCGAACAGCGTACCTTGCGGTCCCCGCAGCACCTCGACTCTCTCCACGTCATTGAATTCCAGGAACGCCTGTCCGCCACGTGCCATCACGACACCATCGACGTAGGCCGCGACGCTCGGCTCGGCAGCAGTCGAGAATGTCAGTGAGCCGATGCCGCGCACTTGCAGGACGTTGAGGACGCTGGCCTGCCCCTGCTTGTAGGTGATCGACGGGATGGCCTCGGCGAGCTGGTCGGCCCGGAACACCGCCTGGCGCTCCAGTACGTCGCCGGTCACGACCGATACCGCGAGCGGTACCTTGCTGAGGCTCTCTTCGCGCTTCTGTGCCGTCACGACAACTTCGAAGAGTGTCGGCTCATCGGTCTTGGCTTGTGCGAGAGCGTCCTGGCTGAACGTCGCCGCAACCGCGACTACAAGTACTGCCAAATTTCGAATAATTGAAATGCGCATGACCCCCCCTGACAAATCTGAATCGTGGAGCGGTCTGTTCTTCCGGACCGAAATCCAATTACTGCACAGACTGGACCAGGACTCCATGTAAGTCAACTCTATAGTCTTATATAAGAATTCATAATCTTCCGGCGCGGCTGGCTTGGGCGGCCAGGTTTGCTCGATGGGTTGCCTGGCGACTACGATCAACGCCGCAGGACAGTGTGGCGGCGCAGCAAGAGTGCAGGCGCAATGTTCTGATGAGTCTCGGGAACACCCCGGGGCGAGTCGCAATCCAGGATCTGCAGCATGCCAATCAATGCCCGGTCACTGACCTGCTTCGTTCTTGCATGGTGCGCATCGAGTTTGTCGGGAGCGGCGTCACTCACAGTGTCCGAGATGTACTCGGATGGCGCGGTGCTACAACGTGATAAGCCTGTTCGCGTCTGGGGAGGAGCTTCTCCGGGTGCGCGTATCGATGTTGCATTTGCCGGCGGTCAGGCCTCGACGCGCGCATCATCCACAGGCGAGTGGCTCGTGGAGCTCGCATCGCTACCCGCATCCTCCGAGCCGCGGGAGTTACTCGTCAAATCGTCGTCTGGGGAGGCGCGAAAGTTCTCGGACATTCTCGTCGGAGACGTCTGGGTCGTGGGTGGCCAATCCAACATGGAATTGCGCCTGGTGCATACGGTTGACGGTCAATACGCGCTGGATAACGCCGAGAATCCCAAGTTGCGGCTTTTCATGGCGCGGCAGGCGTGCAGCGCCACGCCTCGATCGGACGCTGATCCTGCGTGGCGCTACGAAGGGAAGCCGCAGGCATGGCTGAGCAGCGTGCGGTGGAGCGCCAATCGGTTCGGAGCCGTCGGCTGGTACATGGGTGCGGAACTGCAACGCAGCCTTGGCGTTCCAATCGGCGTCGTGCAGGTTGCCGTGGGTGGTACGCGAATCGAGGCCTGGACACCGCGCGCTGCGTTTCAAGGCAACGATGATTTCAGGCGGGACCGAGAGTGGCTCGAGCGGGCAGAGCGTGCATTGCAGCGTGCCCCTGAAAGCGATCATCCAACCGGTGTTCCCGCAAACCCGGGTGAATGGTACGGCGCGCCGACGTGCTTCTATAACGGCATGGTGAGCGGGCTGGTGAACTACCAGATTCGTGGGCTCGCGTGGTACCAAGGCGAAGCGAATGTCGCGGAGGCGGAACTGTACGACCGGCGCCTGGACGCGTTCGTTGTCGCGATGCGGAAGGTATGGCGTGATCCGGCATTGCCGATTGCCCTGGTGCAGGTTGCTCCGTTTGCATACCCGGATCCGGACGGCTTGCCGTTGATCTGGCAGGCGCAGTTGCGAACGTCCGCGGCGCGTGGCCTCGCGCTGATACCGGTCATCGACCTGGTGGAGGACGTCAACGACCTTCACCCGAGGAACAAGTACGAGATCGGTCGCCGCCTGCAGCGGTGGGCTGTTTCCCTGGACTCCGGCCAGGGAGACCTCAATTGGGGAGGCCCGGTCTATCGCAAGCACGTGGCCGAGGGGAGTTCGATTCGCGTGTACTTCAACCGCGCGCCGGGCCTGTTCACGCGGTTTGGCGGCCCGGTCACGGGTTTCCAGCTCTCGGGCGATGGCACGACCTTCGTCGACGCAGAGGCTCGCATCGACGGCGAGACCGTCATCGTCATGGCCGCCGCAGTTGATTCGCCGCGGGCAGTCCGCTACGCCTGGAAGCCGACGGCGCGTCCGACGCTCATGAACGGCGCTGGTCTCCCCGCGATACCTTTTTCGGCGAATTGATTCGGTTCCGGGGCCCCGACGGATGGTGGCGCCTGGCCGTCATTGGCAAGAAACCGGCGGACGAGTCGAACGCGACGAACATCCTGACGGGCCCGAATACGCAACGCGGTGTACCGCGTGACGACCGCCGCTACTTCGGCGTGTCCCGGCGCTGGAACTTCTGAACGCGCCTGCCGGACGGCCCCCAACCGGGCTGCCCGGCACGTTCCGCCAATACCCCATCGCTCACCCGTTGCGTCCGGAAGCCGGCGCTTCGCAAACGGGTCGACACTTCGGACGGCAAGTCACGGCCGCTGGTGATGCGGTTCGGCAAGCCGGTGTAGTGGAACATCAGGCCGCCGCGCACCAGCACGCGCGCCAACGCGTCGTAAAAATGCTGCGAGTAGAGTTCGCCCGCAATCCCGAAGCGCGGCGGATCGTGCAGGACCGCGTCGAAAGAGGCTGCGGGCAATCCTTCGATCCGCTGCGTGATGTCGGCGCATTCCAGCACCAGCGACTCGTGTGCAGCCGGTGACCACGGGTTGAAGCCGCGCAACCAGATCACGTCGGGGTTCTTCTCGAATGACTGTACGCGCGCCGCCGCCCCGGCGAGGCACCACGCCGCGAAGTAGCCCAGCCCGCCGCAGGTATCCAGGACGCGCTTGCCGCGAGGCACGATCCGCGCAACCTTGGCGCCGGCGTCTGTCCACGGTGAAACGGTCTCGCTCGGCAGCATCTTGATGCCGTCGATCTCGAAAGTCGGCGCGCCCCAACGCGTGGGCACCAGCTTGATCAGCGAACCCGAAAAGCGCGCCACGGGCTCGAACGACTTCCCGACCCAGTGGTACACCGTGCGCTCACGGCAGTTTTCGAGATGCGGATAGCGCGCGCCCTGCCAGGACCAGCCGGCGGAATCGACCTCGACGGTCGTGCGCGTACGCTCGAGGTCGAGCGAGCAGTCGAGCTTGCGCCGACCGGCGCGAGCGGCGTCGAGGAGTGCGTCGCGAACCTCCAGGGTGAGCAGCGGTGACATCGGCCACGTATGCCACAGCGTCCGGTTCGCCGTCCAACGACCCGACGGCGTTCGAGGATCCGGCCGCTGCCGACACCTGCTCAGGCTAGAATCCGGTTGCGGCCATCCCGGGTCGCAGCCACATTCGTTGCCAGGAGTCCTACGCCATGCGTCTGCCGATGCCCGCTCTCGTTGCGACCTTCACCGTACTCGCCCTCAGTTCCGCGCCTCCGCACGCCGCAGAAGGCAGGGCGGCGGCGAAGCCGACCATCGCCTGCCAGGGCAGCGACAAGAACCTGCAGACTTACCTGAAGATCCACCAGGTGCTGTTCACCGAGCGCGACTCGACGCGCGTCGAAGAGTTCTATGCGCCCGAAGTGCTGTCCCACAACCAGGACAGCGGCGGCAATGTCGCGACGAAGGTCAAGTCCTCACAGATGGGCGCGATGTGGGCCGCATCGAAGAAGAACAACCCGGACCGCGTACTCGCCGATGACCTGATCATCTGCGCCGGCGACTACGTGATCGTGCGCACGATGGTCCACAACGCCGACACGACCGGCGTGGACGGCAACCCCCCGACCGGCAAGTCCTACGCGATCAGCGGCATCGACATCTACCGCTTCGAGAACGGCCGGGTGGTCGAGCGGTGGGGCAATGCGGACCTGGTCAGCATGTATCGCCAGATCGGCTACAGGATGACCCCGCCGGCCTCCCTCGGCGCGACGCCGGCGTCGGCCCGCGGCGCCGCCGCCACGGCGAAGTAGACCCGACCGGGCGTCGGGGTCCGGCGTCTCGAGCGGCAAACTCCGGCCGGCCGGCGGACGCGAATCACAATTCGCCGCAGTCGCGCGACCCGACCCCACGCCATTTGTGCACTGGCGCCGCATCGCCACGGCAGCCCGGAGCGTAACGTTCCAGGGGTGCGCCGACGTGGCGGGCGGTGACCCGGCCAGCACAATCGAGGTGTCAGTCGTGAATTCGGTGTCTTGGCAGAGCGTCGGGGCGGACCAGTTGCGGGTCGGACACTTCGTGCGCATCGGCGATCGCTGGTTCGATCATCCGTTCCTGCAGAACCGATTCCGTATTTCGACCGCCGACGAGCTCGCCATGATCCGCGCCGCGGGTCTGTCGCAGTTGTTCATCGACCCGGCGCGCTCGCAGCTGCTCCGCGTCGGTAGTGGCGGCGCCGCGGCGGCAGCGGCCGAGACTGCCGCGGTGCCGGAGATCGCCGATGCCGTCGCCGGCGCCGCGCGACTCAAGACGCGCAAGGCCAGCCACACCGCCGACGTGCACCGCACGCGCGAGAATCTGGCGCAGTCGCGACAAGACTACGTGGTCGCCGTCGAGGGCGCGGGCGGCGCGCTGGCAATGCTGGGCGCTGGTGAACCCCGGGCGGTGGAGGCGACGCGCGCCGCAGTACGCGGGGTACTCGCCCTCGCCGCGGGCCGCGAGCGGCCACTGACCCTTGCCCCGGTCACCAGACCGGTCGGCGCCGAGCGGCGGCAGGCCTGTCTGTCCCGCGATGCGGCCGCACTTGCCGCGGCCGTCGGCCGGAGACTGAAGCTCGGCGCCGAGGATCTGCAGACACTGACGACGGCCGCACTACTCCACAGCATCGGTCTGTCGCGCATCGCGCCACAGTTGCGCGACGAGACACGACTCGAAACTCGGGACGCCATCCGGGAATTCCGCGAATACCCACGCCTCGGCGCCGATCTGCTGCATCAAACCGGCGACTTTCCGCCCGAGGTCGTCCGTATCGTGAGGCAGCATCGGGAGCGTCTCGACGGCAGCGGCTACCCCGCAGGCGACTCCGGCGACGCGATCCATCCGCTGGCGCTGGTGGTCAGCGCGATCCGCGAATTTCAGGTCCGCGCCACCCGCGACGACGCAGCGCCGCCCGCGACCGCGCTCGCACACCTGTACCGCAACCTGCGCGGCGCCTGCGGCGCCACCGCGGTCGACCACGTGATCGCGGCGCTCACGATCTACCCGCCCGGTTCGTTCGTCGCACTGGCGGATGGCAACGTCGCACGCGTGCTGCGGGTCAGCGAGCAGGCGCGCCTCCTGCCACTGGTCTGCCTGTTCGACGACTCCCTGCCCGCAGCCCAGGCCGAGATCGTCGATCTCGCGCAGCCGGGCCGCGCGGCGGTCGAGCGCGTGCTGGCACCGACGGCACTGCCCTCGGGCGTTCTGGAGTATTTCGGCGGTGGCTGGGCGGGCCTCACCTTCCCCGCACCCGTGGCGCCGCCGATGGGCGCGAGACCGCCGCGGAGCTGACGGCATCGGCGGGTCCGCGACGGACTTCGACCTCGCGAGGACCGGGTTAGAGTACGCCGCTCCACCGTCGCCGGAGTCTCGCCATGGCCAGTCCGCTGATCCGCACCGCCCTGATGGTGCGCGACCTCGCCCGCAGCCGTCCGTTCTACGAAGCCGTGCTCGACCTGCGCGGCGTCTATCTCGATGCCGACCTGACCCAGACCGTGTCGTGGAAGCTGCTCGGCCTGCCGCCGGGAACACCGGTGCGTGCCGTGATACTCAAGGCGGCGCAGATCGAGGGTCGCGCCGCGCCGGACTTCGGGATGGTCGGTCTGTTCGAGCTCGGCTCGGCCGCTGCACCCTGCCCGCCGCGACCGGACGGGGTGCGCTTCGGCGAGCCGATACTCGTGTTCTACGTCCCTGACCTGCCCGCGGCGTTGCGGGCGGTGCAGGCGCACGGCGGCAGCCTGCTGTCAGGGCCCGAGCGGTTCAGGCTGCCCGGCGTCGACATCGATGAGGCGATCGTCCGCGATCCCGATGGCGTCGCGATCAACCTCGTCGAGACCGCCGAGGCACTCGCCTGGACGACGACCCAGCGGGCCTGATCAGCGCACGGCGTCCGGCGCGAGGAAGTCGGCGACCGCCGCCACCCACGCCTGCGGCTGCTCGTCGATGATGTCGTGCGTGCCGCCCGACAGTTCGCGATAGGCGAAGAACCCGGGCCGCAGGTCGCGCGAGCGTCGCGTCGCGTCGTAGAGGTCCTCGCCGGTATTCGTCAGCAGCAGCGTCGGCACCGTCAAGGCGCGCAGCAGCCCCCCCAGATCGGCGCCGATCACCAGCGGGAACGCGCGCCAGTTCGTCGCGCCGCGATACAGGCCTTCGACGGTGTAACGGTGCATCAGCGCGAGGTCGGTCCAGCCCGGCGTCGAGCGAAGACGGTTCTGCCAGGCCGTCAGCAGGTGCGACCCGTCGGCCTGTGGCTGCTTGGGCCCGAAGTAGAACGTGGCGAAATGATCCCGCTCCGCCTGCGTCAGCAGCGGGAAGCCGTTCAGCACCAGCCGCCGCACGCGGTCCGGCTCGGCGACGGCAAACCCGGCTGCGATCACGGCGCCCGTGTGATGCCCGACGAGATGGGCCGCAGGCCAGCCGAACGCCGAGAGTGCCGCAGGAATGATGGCCGCGTAGTCCGCCAGGGTCGCGGACTCAGGCGCCGCATCGGACATGCCGAAACCCGGCATGTCGAGCGCGACGGCGTCGTAACCACACTCCTTCAGCGCCGGCAGAACGGCCTCGAACTGTGCCGAAGACAGCGGGGACTGATGCAACAGCAGCAGCGGCGTACCGCCTGCCGGCCCTGCGCGCCGGAAGTGCACCTGCCCCGTTGGGGCGTCGAAGTAACCGCGTGGATATCGCTGCACGCTAGCACCTGTATTGCAGATTGGAAACGCCAATCCCAGGCGCGGGGCCTCGTCGGCGCGCGCCGGGTACCGGAGTGTGTGACAGTTCTTTCAACCCGTAGGGCCGGTGTCGCCCGGGAAGAGGGCGATGGGCCGGCCCCGCAGGCGCCGCCATATGCGCCAGGCGCGATCCAGCACGAGGCGCCAGGCCAGCACTAGGCGGTCGAGCACCACGACGCTCGCATCGCCAGGAGCGCGGCCGAGTGGCAGTCGCGGCACGTGGCCACGCGGCAAGGTCCGGATGCCGCCGAACTCGCCATAGTGGGCCTGCGCGGCGCGCATTTCGGCCGAGGTATCGACGCCGAGTGCCTTGAGCTTTCGGTAGAACGCACCGCCGCTCCAGTCGACCGGCCGCTGGTGATCGACCCGGACGGCATCCACGACATGGATGGCAGCGCGATCACGCAGCAGGCTACCCCAGGCCCAATCGATGCCGTAGGTGCTGCGCGAGATCGTGAACGTCGGCGCAAGCTCCAGCAGCGCGTCGATCGAGAACACCGGCGTCATGACCTCGACGAACGAGACCCGCCTGACGCGACTCGCAGGGTTCCACAGCGTCACGACATGGTTGATGTTCGTCCGCCAGCGCAGCGCGGGTTGGGCGAGATAGAGCCGGTGCTGCTCGCACAACAGGAACAGTCGCGACAGGTCCCCGGGCTGGAAGTAAACATCGTCATCGGCCAGCAGGACATAGCGGTAGCGACGGATGCGATCCTGCTCGCGCTGCAGGATCGTCGCAAACCCGTCGAACTTGTTTTCGCCGTCGCAGAACACGAACTCCTCGCTCGCGGGCCCCGGGATCGCCGACGGATCCGACCAGGCATTGAGCAGGCAATCCCAGTTGCGTGCAGGATCTTCAGCCAGGATGCGGCGATGCACCGTGCCACTGCCAGCGCGGAACACGGCGAGGTACGGCCGATCGGCGCTCATCCGGCGCCGCCTCCCGAATAGGGTGATACGCATGACATCGTGAACATCGTCTCCCGCTGCGGGACGCTCCCTCGGAGGCGTCACGCGAGCCTTCGATTCTGCCTAGAATCGGCCTGCCGCGTCACCCGAGCCGCCCATGTCCCAGCCCGCCCCTGTTCCGCGCAGCCCCATCGCTTCAGCCGGCAGCGAGGCCCAAGCACGGCCACCGGCGGTCACGCCGATGCCCCGCGTCATTCTTGCCGCCTCGACGGGCACGGTGTTCGAGTACTACGACTTCCTCCTCTACGGCACGCTCGCGACGTTCTTCGGCTCGCTGTTCTTCCCGCCCGGCAACGACACCGCCGCCTTGCTCGGCAGCCTCGCCACCTTTGGTGCAGGGTTCGCGATCCGGCCACTCGGCGCGCTGATCTTCGGCCGTCTCGGCGACCGCGTTGGTCGCAAGCGAACGTTCCTGATCACGATCGTGCTGATGGGCGCCTCCACCGCGCTCGTCGGGGTGCTGCCGACGTTCGCCAGCATCGGCTGGTGGGCACCCGCGCTGCTCGTCGCACTACGCCTGGTGCAGGGGTTGGCGCTCGGGGGTGAGTTCGGCGGCGCGGCGATCTACATCGCCGAGCATTGCGGCAAGGAACACCGCGGTTTCTTCACCAGCTGGATCCAGACCACCGGGACGATCGGTCTCGTGCTGTCCCTGCTGGTGATCCTCGCCTGTCGGGCGGCGTTCGGCGAAGAAGACTTCAGGGCCTGGGGATGGCGAGTCCCGTTCCTGATGTCGGTGGTGCTGCTGGGTTTTTCCGTGTACGTGCGCCTCAAGCTCTCGGAATCGCCTCTGTTCGCCGAACTGCAGCGAACGGGCGGGCTGTCGGAATCGCCGATCCTGGAGAGCCTGTTGCAACGCGCGAACCTCGGTCGGATGCTCGCGGCTGTCATCGTCGCAGCGGCGATGGCCATCAGCTGGTATACGGCGCAGTTTTACTCGCTCGTCTTCCTGCAGACCGCGCTGCTGATCGACTCGAGTACCACGTCGATCATCATCGTGGTGGCGTTGCTGGTCGGCGTGCCGATCTATGCGGCCGCCGGCGCGCTCTCCGACCGTATCGGTCGCCGCCCCGTCATGCTCGCGGGCATGTTGCTCGCCGCACTCGCGGTGATGCCCGCCTACCGCGGCCTGCTGACGGTCGGCAATCCGCAGCTCGCGCAGGCGCAGCAGTCCGCACCGGTGACTGTCTTCGCCGCGCCGACACGCTTCGATCCCTTCGCCGATGCGTCGAAACTCGATGCCGCGACCCGCGCCCGTGATTTCCTGGCCCGGCGCGGCATCTCCTACTCGAACGCCACGCCGCTGGCCGATGAGCCCCTGACGATCCAGGTTGCCGGCCGCCGCCTCGCCGGCTTCGATCGCGACTCGCTCGCCGGCGCATTGGCCGAAGCGGGCTACCCGACGCGTCCGGCGACACCGAAACTCGCGTCCTTTGCCGATGTCGAGTCGTCGCACCTGAAGCTGATCGGCTGGATCCTGCTGATGATCATCGGTGCCGGACTCACCTGCGGACCCGGCGCGGCCTGGCTGTCGGAAATCTTCCCGACCCGCATCCGCTACACGTCCCTGTCGGTCCCGTATCACCTGACCAGCGCCTGGTTTGGCGGCTTCATGCCGTTGACCGCCGCCTGGCTCGTCGCGCGCACCGGCAACGTGTTGTCGGGGCTGTGGTATCCGATCGCGGTGATGGGCACCTGTTTCGTGCTGTCGTTGTTCCTGATGAAGGAGTCGCGGGGCAACGACCTGTGACCGGGCGGCTCGGTCCGCCTCGACGCGCGGCGGGCGATGGCGTCGGCAAACGTACACCCCAGGACGCTCGATGAACCGCCAGTGGGTGCTGGCCGCGCGGCCGCAAGGGGCCGTCCGCGAGTCCGACTTCCGACTCATCGAGACCGCGCTGCGTGCGCTCGAACCTGGGGAATTCCGGGTCCAGACGCTCTATCTCGGCGTCGCCGCCGTCATGCGTGGCTACATGCTGAACACCGAGAAATTCGAGCGGCCGCTGCAACTCGGAGACGTGATGCACGGTCGGGGCGTCGGCCGGGTGGTGGAGTCGCGCCATCCGCAGTTCACGGTTGGCGACCTCGTTCACGGCAAGCTCGGCTGGCAGGACTATGCGATCGCGGACGGCACGCCCTATTTCCTGATGTACAAGGTCCATCAGCGCGTCGCGCCGGTGTCGACGGCGCTGGGTGTCCTGGGCCTCACCGGGTTCACGTCCTACCTCGGACTGGTGGACATTGGCGCGGTGCGGCCCGGCGACACCGTGCTGGTGTCGGGCGCGGCCGGCGGCGTCGGGTCCAACGTCGGGCAGATCGCCCGCAACCTCGGCGCCAGCGCCATCGGCATCGCCGGATCCGCCGAGAAGTGCACACTGCTGACCACGTCGCTCGGCTACCGCGCGGCGATCGACTATCGCCGCGAAGACGTCGGGCGGCGCATCGGCGAACTGTGTCCTGACGGCATCGACGTGTTCTTCGACAACGTCGGTGGAGCCATTCTCGACGCCGGCCTCGCTCACCTGCGGCGCCATGCTCGCGTCGTGCTGTGCGGCGCGATCTCGCAGTACGTCGACGGCGCCGAGCGCCCGCGGCCGCTCGACAATGCGTTCGCGATCTTCAAGAAGATGGCGCGCATGGAAGCCTTCTTCATCTACGAGTTGGCCGAGCACTTCGAACGCGCCGAGGCGCAGCTCGCGCGCTGGATCGCGGAAGGCCGCCTGCGCTACCAGGAAGACGTGCTGGAAGGCCTCGAGCGGATGCCACAGGCGCTGATCCGTCTGTTCGAGGGCCGCAACCTTGGCAAGCAGCTGGTCCACGTGGCCTCGTGAGCCTCACATCGCTGCCGTTTTCCGCGGCCTGCGAACGCAATCGCACGCCGATCCTGGCGGTGTTGCGCAACGCCTTGCGCGACTGCCACGAGGTGCTCGAGATCGGCAGCGGCACTGGGCAGCACGCCGTACACTTCGCGGCAGCACTCCCTGCGTTGCACTGGCAGCCGAGCGAGAGAGCCGACGCGTTGCCGGGGTTGCGCGCCCGCGTGGCCCTCGAGGGGTCTGCCAACCTGCGCGCGCCGTTCGAACTGGACCTGGCCGAGGCGTCCTGGCCCGCCGGACCCGGCGGTGGCCCCCAATGGGATGCGGCCTTTACGGCCAACACGCTGCACATCGTTGCGCCGCCACTCGTCGAAAGTTTTTTCGGCGGCGTCGGTACCGCACTCGCACCCCAGGCACGCCTCGCGGTCTATGGGCCGTTTCGTTACGGCGGCAGGTTCACGACGGACAGCAACGCGCAGTTCGATGCGGGGCTGAAACAGCGCGACCCGGACAGCGGGGTCCGGGACGTGGAATGGATCCACGTGCTGGCGGCGGCACAGGGTTTCGCCCTCATGACCGACTACCCGATGCCCGCCCACAACCAGCTGCTGGTGTGGCAGCGGGGCTAAGGAACTCGCCGCTCAGGCCACCGTCGCGCCGGCATACTGCGCCAGCAGGCGGAACTCCAGCTCCAGACCGCAACGATCGCCCGAGAGGCGATTGCGCGGTCGCACACCTTCGCAGCGCAGCTGGCTGCCCCCGTGGATACGGTGGGCGCCGAGGGTGCTGCTCACCGCCACGCCGAGGTCGAACTCGCCATCGCAGTCGGCATAGGGACAGGGGAAACGGAAGAACGCGCGCGATGGCGGGTTCAGGACGTGCGATTGCGCCGACGGCGCGATGACCGTGGTGGCGTCATGAAACGCGAGTTCGACGCGCAGATGGTCGACCTGCGGCCAGACGTTGCGCATCGGCTCCGACTGCGCGCGATCGCGCTGCCAAAGTTCGCGGCGACGCAGCCGGGCGGCCTCGGCGCTCTGAGGAGCCTTGCTCGGATGGCGGGCCATCAGGTCGACTCCTTACCGTCGAGCGGGCCGCGACCGTCCACGGGGCCGTGAGGCGTATCGGCGACGGCTTCGGTCGCCGAGCCTTCGGCGCCAACGTCTGTGCCGGACAACGTCTCAGGCTCACCATCGACGCGCGCGACGCGCTT
>JAYTNX010000388.1:0-2237 GCA_043748075.1 Pseudomonadota bacterium | reverse complement strand
TGACGTCGCGCCGCCTCGAGGCGATCGACGGCGTGTTGCTCTACTACTGATCGATGCCGAACCGCGCCCCCTGCGGCGGCGCGCGGTCTGCCAGAATGTCCCACGGTTGAGCACGGCCCGGTGGCCGCGCCCGCCGCCCGGAGACTGCCGTGACCGACGCCATCGCGCATCCTGTCGCCGACAAGACTTACATCACCGCCGAGGGTCTGTTGCGCGACTCTTTCGCGCTCGCGGCACAGATACTCGCCAGCGGCTTCCGCCCCTCGTTCCTGGTGGCGCTGTGGCGCGGAGGTGCGCCCATCGGAATCGCGGTGCAAGAGTTCCTCGAGCATCATGGGGTGACGACCGACCACATCGCGATCCGCACCTCCGCCTACGTCGGGATCGACCGGCAGGACAAGTCCGTGCGCGTGCACGGCATCGACTACCTGGTGTCGCGGCTGTCGTTCGACGACCGGCTGCTGCTGATCGACGATGTCTTCGATTCGGGGCGCAGCCTCGATGCGGTGGTCGACGCGCTGGCGACGCGCTGCAAACGCAACCTGCCCGAGCAGCTGAAAGTCGCCACGGTCTACTACAAGCCGGCCCGCAACCGCAGCCGACGGGTCCCCGACTACTTCGTGCATCGCACCGACCGTTGGCTGGTGTTCCCGCACGAATTGCAGGGTCTCAGCGACGCGGAGATCATGGAGCACAAGCCCTGGGCGCGGGTCGCCCCCGTCGGGCCTGCTCAATGAGCGGTCCTCTGGATCCCGCGACGGTCCGTGACCTCGCGCGCCTCGCCGGTTTGCCGCTCGAGGACGAGGCGTGTGCGGCGCGGATCGCCGCCGGTGCGAGCGCCGCGATCGCGGCCGTCGGCGCCAGCGTCCGCGAAACGCTGTTCGACCTCGAGCCGAACGACTATCTGGCGACGCTGGAGCGGCTCGCGGATGGGGCACCGACGGACGGTGCTGCGTGACCGCCGACCTGCCCGCACTCAGCCTGGTCGAAGTCGCCGCGCAGATCCGCGACGGCTCGCTGACCAGCGTCGCGGTCACCACGGCGCTGCTCGAGCGCGCTGCGACGGCGCAGGCGCAGCTCAACTGTTTCCTCGAGATCGACGCTCCCGGGGCGCTGCGGGCCGCCGCTGCAGCCGACGCGGCGCACTCGCGTGGCGAAAGCCTCGGATTGCTGCATGGGGTGCCGCTCGCCCACAAGGACATGTTCGACATCGCCGGCCGCCCGGTCCGCTATGGCTCGCGCGTGCGGGGCCACTTCGTGCCGACGCGCACCGCGACCGTGATCGAGCGGCTCGAAGCGGCCGGCGCGATCCGCATCGGTGCGCTGAACATGGCGGAATTCGCGCTCGGCGCTACGGGCCACAACGCGATCTGGGGCGACTGCCGCAATGCGATCGATCCGGACTACATGGCCGGTGGCTCCTCGAGCGGCTCCGGCGCCGCGGTCGGTGCGCACGCCGCGTACGCGGCTCTCGGTTCCGACACGGGCGGCTCGGTGCGCATTCCCGCGGCGGCCAACGGCGTGGTCGGCCTCAAGGCGACCTACGGGCGCGTGCCGCGCAGCGGCGCGATGAAGCTTTCGCCCTCGATCGACGGCGTGGGCCCACTGACGCGATCGGTGCGTGACTGCGCGCGGATGCTGACGATCATCGCCGGCCACGACCCGCGCGACCCGGCGACGACGGCCCGGCCGGTGCCCGACTACGAAGCCGAGACGACGCGCGGCATCGAGGGCCTGCGGATCGGCGTGCCGCGCAACTATTTCTACGACGTCGCGACCGCGGAGATCCGCGCCGCAATGGAGGCCAGCCTCGCCGCGCTCGAGCGCGAGGGCGCGCGTTGCGTCGACGTGGACGTGCCCGATGTCGGCGCGATGTCGGAACTGAGCCGTGCGATCGTCTACTCGGAAGCCACCGCGCTGCACGGCGCCTGGCTGCGCGACCGACCCGGCGTCTATTCATCCCAGGTGCGGGTGCGGGCCAGCACCGGCATCGCGATTCCCGCCTCGGTCTACCTCGAGGCCCTGCTGCTGCGGATGCCGCTGCTCGAGCGCTTCGTCGGCGCGGTGTTCTCGCACTGCGATGTGCTGCATTCGCCGACACTGCCGGTGCCGGTGCCGCGGCTCGACGAGGTCGACGTTGGCGGCGGCGCCGCGATGTGGGCCATGCTGGCGAAGCTGGTGCACAACACGGCACCGTTCAACTATCTCGGCCTCCCCGCGATTGCCGTGCCCGCAGG
>JAYTNX010000387.1:0-2173 GCA_043748075.1 Pseudomonadota bacterium | reverse complement strand
CTCGCACGCCTGGGTCGCCGTGTATGCGCCGCCGTTCGGCTGGATCGAGCTCGATCCGACCAATCGCTGCTTCGTCGGCCTGGATCACGTGGCGATCGCGTGGGGCCGCGACTTCGGCGACGTCTCGCCGCTGCGCGGCGTGATCGTCGGCGGGGGACGTCATGAACTGACGGTGCGCGTGCGCGTCGAGCCGCTCACTCCGTCGTGACCTGGACCTCCACTTCCATCCCGAGCGCATCCGACGCGAGCCCGCTGAAGCTGCCCACCAGGGGCGCGGCCTGGGAGGCATCGCGTGCCACTGCCACGCGGATCAGGTTGCGGCTGCCGACCAGTGCATTGGTCGGGTCGAACTCCACCCAACCCGCGCCCGGCAGGTAAACCTGCAACCAGGCGTGGGTCGCACCCGTCCCAACGAGCCCGCTGGCGCCCCCGATCAGGCGCTCGTCATAGAGATAGCCCGAGACGAAGCGCGCTGCGAGACCGAGGCTGCGCACCGCCTCCATCATGAACACCGCGAAATCGCGGCAACTGCCCGTGCCGAGCGCCAGCGTCTCGAGCGGCGACTGCACGCCGACTGCGTCGCGCGCCACGTAGCCGAACTGCGCCTTGATGGCCTTCGTCATCCCTTCGAGCACCTGGAGCGTGCCGCCGCCGGGTGTACGTTCCATCACGCCCTTCGCCCAGACGTCGACGCGGTGTTCGGGATCGCTGTAATGGCGCTCTTTGGTGCGGCCGAGGTCGATCGCGTCTTCCGCCGCATAGCTGAACGGAAAGCTCGCCGCGTAGGGCTCGAGTTCGCTCGCCTGCATGGGCGCCGGGAAATGCTCCGCGCGGAAGCCCGATTCGAACACGAGCAGCGAGCCGGGCTGCGAAAAATTCACCAGCGCGATCGAATTGCCGAACACGTCGTGCAGCCAGCGCACCGATCCCGGCGTCGGCGAGATCGACAACGACGTATCGATCAGCCGCAGGTCGTGGCTGTCGCGCGGTCGTGACATCAGGCGATGCTCGCCAAACTGCACGGGTTGGCGATAGCGATAGGTCGTCTTGTGGCGGACGTGGAGGATGGTCACGATGGGCGATGCCGGGGGCTGCGGGGGCCGGAGAGGCTATCACGGACGCGGCGTGGGGCCTTGTAGGCGCGCGCGCACTCGCCCTGTGCGTCCGCGCCGACGGTCGAGAGCTCGACTTGGCCGCGCGTGATAGGGTCGCGTCTCCACATCGCGGGGAGCCAAGCATGCCGAGCGTCCTGATCACCGGGGCCAATCGCGGCCTCGGACTCGAGTTCACACGCCAGTACCTCGCCGCCGGCTGGACGGTGTTCGCGACCTGTCGTGACCCGGGCTCCGCGACGGAACTGGCGACGCTGCGCGCGACGCATCCGGCGCTCGAGATGCACCGGCTGGATGTCGCCGACTTCGCCACCGTCGATCGCCTCGCCGCCACGCTCGCGGGCCGCCCGATCGACGTGCTGCTGAACAACGCGGGCGTGTTCGGACCGCGCCCCCTCGACGGCAAGGACCCGCGCCAGAATTTCGGCTCGATGGACTACGACATCTGGGCCGAGGTGCTGCGCGTGAACCTGATGGCACCGATGAAGATGGCCGAGGCCTTCGTCGGGCACGTCGCCACCAGCGCGCAGAAGAAGATCGTCGCGATCTCGTCGATCGAGGGTTCGATGGAGCGCGCCAAGGGCGGCATCCACGCGTACAAGACCAGCAAGGCCGCGCTGAACATGCTGATGCACAACCTGTCCTTCGACCTTGCGGCGCGCGGCATCGTCACCGCCGCATTCTGTCCCGGCTGGATCAAGACCCGGATGGGGGGCGCCTTTGCGCCGCTCGAGGCGCCGCCAAGCATCGCCGGGTTGCGCCAGGTCATCGAAGGGCTGACGCCGCAGAACTCCGGGCGGTTCTGGCTATGGAGCGGCGAAGCCCTACCCTGGTAGCGTTCAGCCCGCCGGCTTGGCGCCGCGATTCTGGATCACGCGCTCAAAGAACGACGGACCCTCGTCGAACTCCGGACTCCGGTCGAACAGCGGCGTATGCGCCCGCGCACGCGCCAGATAGTCCGCGTCGAGCAGCTCCACATCCGCCAGCTTCACGCCGTCGTACTGCCAGATCACGTGGCCCGGCGCATCGCCCATCCCGAGCCAGGGTTCCCAGGGCCGGAT
>JAYTNX010000386.1:0-7225 GCA_043748075.1 Pseudomonadota bacterium | reverse complement strand
ATGCCTCGGCCTCGAGGCGCGTCAGACCGCGGTCCAGCAATTCGACCATCGCCGTCGTCAACGCGTTGAGCGCGCGCGGGCGATCGAGCGTGAGGATGCCGGCGGATCCGGCTGTCGCGACAGTGACCGAGTCGGGTTCCAAGGCGGTGGACGGGGCCTGATTGCGGTGGCAAAGGTCATGGTACCCGCGCCTCGCGAACGCCGGCCACCGGGTACTCGACCTGCAGAACCTCGGGCACTGACGGTCGGGTGTGGGCGCGGGCATGGGCGTGGTCCTGGGGACCGACACAATAGGCTTGCCCGCCGGGCCGGCAGCGCCGATCATTTCAGGTGTGAGACCGCCAAACATCCAGGGCCGATTCCACGGGCTCTCCGTGCTCCTGGTCGAGGACAACGACCGGCTGCGCCGTGTGCTGCAACTGTCGCTGGCGGAAATCGGCTTCGCGGTCACGGCGGCAGCCAGCGGCGACGCAGCCCGAACACTGCTCGAGGACGGCCCCTGTCCGTCGCTGCTGTTCTCCGACATCCGCATGCCCGGCCAGCTCGATGGCCTCCAGCTGGCGAGCTGGGCCACGCGTCGCTTTCCCGAGCTGCACGTGCTGCTGCAGACCGGCTTTGCCGAAGACGGCGCCGGCGAATTCCCGGCACTGCGCAAGCCGTTCACGGCGGACGAGCTCGTCGAGGCGATTCTCGGCGTGCTGCAGCCGACGCTGACATGAACACGCGGCCGCCTGCCGAGCGCCTGTCACTGGTCGCCGGCGCGGGTCGCAACGATTCGCTGGTCCGGCAGGCCTTCGAGCTCGCGGCCGACGGCCTCGCGGTCCTCGATGTGGCCGGGCCGCTGGCGCGGATCCGGCTGGCCAATTCGGCACTGGCCGCATCGTTCGGCGTGCCGGCCACGGCGCTGGGCGGCGATCCCCTGCAGTCCTGGCTCGACCCCTCGAGCGCGGCCGAGGCGCAGCGCGCGATCGGCGCGGCCTGGAGCAGCGCGTCCACGCGGCGCATCGAACTGGGCCTGGTCCGCGCCGACGGCAACCGCTGGTGGGCGCAGGCGCAGTTCCGTCGCTTCGAGGACTGCGGCGAGGACGCGCTGGTGCTCGCCACCTTCACCGACATCAGCAAGCGCCGGGCCATCGAGCTCGCGGCGAGCACCCTGCCCGTCGGCATGATCGGGCTAGACGGGCAGCTGCGCATCACCTGGTTGAACCCGATGGCGGTGACCAGCATCGGGCGACCCATCAGCGACCTCGTGGGTCGCGCCTGGTTCGATGTCGTTCCCTGTCTCGCCAGTCGGCGGCCGTTCTATGACCGTGCACTCGCCGGCGAGTCGCTGGATTTCGACCGCGTCGAGCTGCCCGTGCCGGCCGCGCAGCCGATGGCGCTGTCCACCTCGCTCCGACCCATCCTCGGTCGCGACGGAACGGTCGCGGGTCTGTTGATCATGACGCGCGATGCCGCCGCGCTGCAGCGCGCGGAACTGCGACGCTCGGAGGCCGAGCGTCGCCTCGCCGTGCTGGTCGAGAAGACGCTCGACGTGATCACGGTCCTCTCCCGCACCGGCGTGATCGAATACCAGAGTCCCGCCTGCCAGCGGCTGACCGGCTTCAGTGCTGCGGAACTGGTGGGCCGCAATGTATTCGAACTGGCGCATCCGGATGATGTGGCCAACCTGCGGCAGCGATTCGAAGGCCATCTGGCAGACGCGGCAGGAAACCTGGGCTCCTTGGCCGAGGCCCGCTTCCGTCACAAGGCCGGCGGCTGGTGCTGGGTGGAGATCATCGCCACCAACGCCTTCGACGACCCTGCCGTGAACGGCCTGGTGGTCGTCTCCCGCGGCATCGACCGGCGCAAGGCGGCGGAGGCCGAGCTCGCCGGAAACCGCGCGCTGCTCGACTTCTCGCTCGACGCGGCGCGGATCGGCGCCTGGGATTTCGAGGTCGGGACCGGCATGCACCGTTTCGACGCCCGGGTGCTGCCGCTGATCGGCGGTGAGCCGGTCGCCGCCACCGTGGCGCTGCACGAGTTCGCCGCAATGACGCATCCGGAGGACCTCGCGCGCGCCCGGGAGGCCCTGATGCGGCATATCCGCGGCGAGACGCCGTGGTTCGAGACCGAATACCGCGCGCGACTCTCCGGCGACGTCTGGTACTGGGTCTACGCGCGGGGCCGGGTCTCCGCGCGCGACGCGGATGGACGTCCCACCCGCCTCAGCGGCGTGATGATGGACGTCAACGAGCGACGCCGCGCCGAGAGCGAGCTGCGTGAAAGCGAGCGCCGCCTGGAAACCGCGCTGTGGGGCGGCGACGTCGGCTTCTGGAGCTGGGACGGCACCACGGGCCAGTCGAGCGTCAGCGACAACTGGCTGTCGATGAGCGGCTACTCGCGCGAAGAATGGAACCGGATGCAGTCGCCCTGGCATGCGCGAGTGCATCCCGACGATCGCGACCGGGTGATTCGCAAGGTGGAGGACTTCCAGTCCGGCCGGCGGGACTCGCTCGAAGTGGAACACCGTTTCCAGACGAAATGCGGCGACTGGATCTGGCTGCTCAGTCGCGCCCGCGCCCCGGAACGCGATGCGCGAGGCAACGCGCAGCGGATCTTCGGCACCAGCCTCGACGTGACGGCGCAGAAGAAGATGCGCGAGTTCCTCGAGGAAACCCAGGCGGCGGCCTCGGTCGGCGGCTGGGAACTGAATCTGCGGACACAGTCGCTGAGCTGGACCTCGGAGACCTATGCGCTGTTCGAGACCACCCCGGCCGAGTACTCACCCTCGATCGAGGGCGCGTTCCTGCTGTACGACCCCGCGTTCCATTCGTCGATGCAGGCGGCGATGGGCGCCGCGATCGAGTGCGGCGAGCCGTTCGACATCGAGGTGCGTGCCCGGACGTTGAAGGACCGGACGGTCTGGTTGCGGCTGGTCGGCAAGGCCGAGCGCGTCGACGGGCGCACGGTGCGCCTCTACGGTGCCAAGCAGGACATCACGGCGCTGAAAGTCGCCGACCAGGCGCGACGCGAAGCGATCGCGGTGCAGCGTGCGCTGACCGACAACGCGCCGGACTGGCTGATCCTCGTCGACCCGCAGCTGCGCGTGCAGTACACGAACCGCTCGTTGCGCGGCTACCCGGCCGACAGCGTGATCGGCAGCAACGGCCTGGACCTGCTGGACCCTTCGGTGCGCGAGCTGCTCAGCGCCGCCTGCGCGCGCGCCCTGGCGGAACAGTCGCCGCAGTTCGCCGAGACCTACGAACAGATGCCCTGGGGTGAGTGGTGTCATCTGGAGTATTCCGCGGCACCCGTGATCGAGGAAGGCCAGTCGATCGGGCTCTCGGTACGCGTCACCAATCTCACCGGTCGCAAGCATGCCGAGGAGACGCTGCGCACCCAGGCGCGCGTGCTCGAGACGATGCGCGAGGGTGTGGTGCTGTTCCGGCGCGCCGGCGACATCCGGTTGGCGAACCCGGCCGCGGGGCGCCTGTTCGGCGTGCCGCCGGAGTCGCTGGTGGGCGCGCCCGTCAGCCGGCTCGCGCTCTCGCCCGACATGCTCGAACGGATCGCCCGCCTGCAGTCCGATGAGGACCAGGGCGCCACCGCGTCGTCGCGGGAATGGCTCGCGGGTCGCGGCGATGGCTCCGAGTTCCTCGTCGAGGGCGTGTTCAGCGCGGTCGAGTTCGCCGGCGAACCGATGATCATCGGCGTGCTGCAGGACGTCACGGACCGTCGCCAGCTCGAGCGCGCGATCATCGAGACCTCGACCTTCGAGCAGCAGCGCATCGCCAGCGACCTGCACGACGGGCTCGGCCAGGAACTCACCGGCATCGCGCTGCTGCTGCGCTCGGCAGCGGCGCGGCTCGCGCAGGACCCGGCGGCCGGCCAGTCGCTGCTGCGCGAAGCCACCTCGCTGCTCGACGCCGCCGTGCAGAGCGCCCGCGCGCTCGCGCACGGCCTCGCTCCCGCGGCACTCGAGCTCGGCGGCCTGCCCGGCGCGCTCTCCGATCTCGCCGGCCGGGTGCGCCGCACTTATGGCATCCGCGCGCAGTTCCGCACGCACGTCGATGCGGCGCTGCGTCTCGACACGGCGCAGGCCAACCACCTGTACCGGATCGCGCAGGAGGGCGTGAACAACGCCGTGCGGCATGGACGCGCCACGTTCATCACCTTGCGACTCTCCGCCGACACCCACCAGGTGAAGGTCGAGATCATCGACAACGGCGGCGGCATACCAGCGCCGGACCGCCGCTCGTCCGCGGGCATGGGCCTGCGGATCATGGAATACCGGGCGCGCATGCTCGGCGGCGAACTGCGGGTCGAGACCCCGCGCCGCGGCGGTACCGCGATCTGCTGTCGCGTGCCGATGCAGGCGGTCGACTGACGCAACCGGCTGCGCGCGATGCAGGGGCGATCAGGCGACGCGCCTCGCCGGCAACCGCAACTCCACTTCCAGCCCGCCGCCCTCGCGCAGCCGGGCCACCGCCGTGCCGCCATGCGCCTCGAGCACACGCCGCGTGATCGCGAGACCGAGGCCGGTGCCATCAGAACCCTCGGATACGCGCACGTAAGGGTCGAAGATCCGTTCGAGGAACCCGGTCGGCACCCCGGGTCCGCGATCCGCGATGCGCACGCACTGCCAGTCCGGACCGCGCCGCAGCTCGACCGTCACCACCGACCCGATCGGCGCGTAGCGGATCGCGTTGCGCAGGACGTTCTCGGCCGCCGTGCGCAGCAGTTCCGGGTCGCCGAGTACCGGCGGCCCCGCCGTGGCGAGCAACTCGAGTCGGCAGCCGCGCCCACCCGCCTCCAGCTCCTCGTCGCGCAACAAGGCCTGCAGCAGCGCCTCGAGACGCACCAGCCGCTGCGGCACGGGCAGCGCGGCTTCGAGACGCGAGAACTTCAGCAGGTCGCCGATCACGCGGTCCATGCGACCGATCTCGGCCTCGATGCGCTCCACCTCGCTCGCCCCGATGGTGCCGTGGTGCGCGGCCAGCGCCAGCGCCGCCTGCAGCCGCGCGAGCGGCGAGCGCAACTCGTGCGACAGCTCGCCCATCAGGCGCGAACGGCTCGCGAGCAGCCCCGAGATCTGGCCGGCCATGCGATTGAAATCGGCGGCCAGCGAGCCGAGTTCGTCGCCGCGTTCGGCGATCTGTGCCGGCACCCGCGCATCCGTCTGGCCCGAGGCGAGGTCGCGCACCGCTCGCTGCAGCTCGCCGACCGGTCGGCCGACCGAACGCGCGATCCACCACGCCACCGTCGCGATCACGAGAATCGCAACGGCCAGCAGGCCCACGGTCGTCAGCGCATTGCCGACGAGCGTGATGCGGTTCGGCAGCACCAGGAAGGTGTAGAGCTCACCCTCCGGCCCCACCAGCTGCGGCGCGAGCCGCACCGGACGGTAGCGGTCCTGGCGCTCCTGCGGCGCGCCGACCACGGAGCGCCGCACGAAGTCCGCGTAGAGGTCGGGGAGCGGCTGGCCGCGCAGGTCGATGCTCTGCGCATCGAGCACGTAGACCGTGACGTCGCGCGGGATCGCCGCTTCGCTGTCGAGCCAGCGCACCAGCGCCGGCCGACCGCCCGCATTCAGCACGCGCGCGGCCTCGCGGCCGAGCCCGCCGTGCTTGGTGGCGGTGTAGTTCTCGAGCTCGCCCGCCGCGACGAACCAGACGCTGGCCAACGACAGTACGACGAAGGCGACCAGGGCGGTGCCGATGTACAGCGCCATGCGCCAGTACAGCCGGGAGGACGGCATCGTCACCGCGTCAGCCCGCGTGCCCGGCGTCGGGCACCTGCCCCACGTCCAGTACGTAGCCCTCGCCGCGCACGCCACCGATGCAGCCCGCCGGCATGCCCGCGGCTTCGAGCTTGCGGCGCAGCTTGCTCACCAGGGTGTCGATACTGCGATCGTAGGCCTCAATCGGCCGGTCCAGCGCGAGCTGCGTGAGCCGCGCGCGCGACAGCACCTCGCCGGAGTGCCGCATCAGCTGTTCGAGCACGCGAAGTTCCGCCGCGGTGAGCGCCAGCGGCGCATCGCGCGCGAAAGCCTCACGGCGACGCGTGTCGAGACGCAGCGCCCCGGCGATCAACACCGGTGCGGCGCTGGCGGCGGGCACCAACGCAACTCGGCTGCGTTTGAGAATGGCGCGGATCCGCACTGCCAGCTCCAGCGGGCTGCAGGGCTTCGAAAGATAGTCGTCCGCGCCGTCCATCAGGCCCAGGATCCGCTCGGACGCCTCACCGCGCGCGGTCAGCATCACCACCGGCAGGTCGTGCCGCAGGCGCAGGCGCTTCAGCGCCTCGAAGCCGCTGATGCCGGGCAGCATGACATCCAGCACCAGCAGGTCGGGCGGATCCTCGTCGAGGCGCGCGAGCCCGGTCTCGGCGTCGTGCGCCGTTGCCACCGAGAACCCCTGCAGTTCGAGAAATTCCCGCAGCATTGCGGCCAGCGCGACGTCGTCGTCGATCAGCAGGATGCGGGGCGCACCAGGTTCCATGCGACCCATCCTGCCTGACGATTCCCGCGGATTTCAGTCTGTTGACGTCCTGTTGACACACGGCGCGAGCCGGGAAGCCTACAGTCTGGCAATACCCGGGTCGCCCCTGAGCGCCCCACGGAGTTTCGACTCATGAGCACGCCCGCCGCAGCCCCTGCCGATGCCGCCCCGCCGGCCGGCTACTCCGTCGGTCCGCCCGGTGGCCCGCCCGCCGGCCCGGACGCACCGGCGGGAGGCCGGTTGATGAGCCTGCTCTACCGGCCGCCCTGGGTCGGCCTGCTGGCCTTCGTCGTCGTGTTCGTCGTCCAGGCGCTGGGCCACACGGTGATGATCGTCATGGAGGACGTCTGGCCCGGTCGCGACTACGTCTATGAGTCGGCCTTTGCGATGGGCACGCTCGGCGCGGTGCTGCTGTTCCTCGGCATGCGTTCGCCGAAAGAGGTGGCCGCCACTTGGTACGGCTTCTGGGCCGGCACCTTCCTGTGGACGGGCTGGATCGAATTCTCGTTCGTGTGGTCCGCGAATTACCTCGGTGTGCCGGATCTGATGGACAAGAACATCGCCGACGCGATCGCCACCAAGGCCGAGTACCTCGTGATGATGTCGTCGATCGGCATCCTCGGTTCGACGCTCGTCTACTTCACGCTGAACAAGGAAACGAAGTGCAACTTCTTCCTCTGGTTCCAGCGCAACCTGCACCTGAAGACCGGCAAGCCGAGCGCGGGCTACCAGCGCAATTTCGC
>JAYTNX010000385.1:0-6388 GCA_043748075.1 Pseudomonadota bacterium | reverse complement strand
GTTGCGGCACGCGTTCTACGAAGCCTGGTCCACGCGCGCCGCCGATACCGGCCCGTTCGCAGGCCTCCTCGACGGCAAGCTCGACAACGGCCCGGTGATGGCCGACATCCTGCGCCTGCGCCACGAGGCGGCGCGGCTGCTCGAGTTCCGCAGCTATGCCGACTACGCACTCGCCACGCGCATGGCGCGCAGCACGCAGGAGGTGCTCGACTTCCTGCGCCAGATCGCGAAGGCCGCGCGCCCGGCGGCGCTGCGCGAGTTCGCCGAGCTCGAGCAGTTTGCCGGCCAGAAACTCGAGGCTTGGGATGTCGCCTTCCACGCCGAGCGCCTGCAGCGCCAGCGCCACTCCGTGTCCCAGGAAGAGCTGCGGCCGTATTTTCCGCTGCCGCGCGTGCTCGATGGCCTGTTCGACGTGGCGCGGCGCCTGTTCGGGGTCACGATCCGCGAAGTGCAGGGCGTGCCCACCTGGCACGCGGACGTGCGTTATTTCGAGATCGCCTCGGCCGAAGGCACGGCCACCGGCAGCTTCTACCTCGACCCCTATGCGCGCGAGCAGAAGCGCAGCGGTGCCTGGATGGACGAATGCGTCGGCCGCATGTCACTGCCCGCCGGCGGCGCGCTGCCGGTCGCCTATCTGGTCTGCAACTTCCTGCCGCCCGCAGCCAGCAGCGGCTTGCCCGCGCTGCTGACCCACGACGACGTCGTGACGATGTTCCACGAGTTCGGCCACGGCCTGCACCACATGCTGACGCGCGTGCCGTATCCCTCGATCGCCGGCATCAACGGCGTGTCCTGGGATGCGGTCGAGCTGCCGAGCCAGTTCATGGAGAACTACGCCTGGCACCCCGAGGTGCTGGCGAAGCTGTCCGCGCATGTGCAGACCGGCGAGCCGCTGCCCGCCGCCACCCAGGCCCAGCTCGTGGCGACGCGTAATTTCCATGCCGGCCTCGCCACCGTGCGCCAGCTCGAGTTCGCGCTGTTCGACTTCCGCATCCACGCCGAGTACGACCCCGAGCGCGGCGGCCGCATCGACGAGATCCTCGCCGAGGTGCGCCACGAGGTCGCGGTGATCGCCCCGCCGGCCTGGAACCGCTTCCCCAACAGCTTCGGCCACATCTTCGCGGGCGGCTATGCCGCGGGCTACTACAGCTACAAGTGGGCCGAAGTGCTGGCCGCCGACGCGTTCGGCGCGTTCGAGGAAACCGGCGTCTTCGATCGCGGCACCGCCAGCCGCTTCCTCGACAGCATCTTGTCGCGCGGCGGCAGCCGCGACGCGCTCGATGCCTTCGTCGAGTTCCGCGGGCGGCGGCCAGACATCCAGCCGCTGCTGAAGCAGCACGGCATCGCGCCGTAGCGACCGCGGCGTCCGCGTTGCGTCGCTGAACAGCCCGTGCACGCCAAGACTCCTTCGCGCCGCGGTGAGCCATCGGTCCAGATCCGGCACCTGCAGTCACTGAGCACCGCAGACCTGCAGGGCCTGGCAGAGGTGCTGTTGACTGCGTCGCCGGCGGTGCCTCCGTGAGCTTCATGAACCCCTTCGACGCCGGGCGCGCCAGCGCGGCGTCGGTGAGGCCTTGATGCGCGCCGCCGAAGCGCTCGCGCGGGATCTCGGCAAGTCGCTGCTGGTGCTCGATATCGCGAGCGATTCCGCCGAACGACTCTACGAGCGCCTGGGCTGGCAGCGCTGCGGGACGATCCCCGGCTATGCGCTGCTGCCGGACGGCGGCCTTTGCGACACGATCGTGTTCTACAAGCACGTCGCACCTTGAACCGTCTGGGGGGTGCGGACAAAACCAACATTTGAATGATAACAACATGAATGTTATCGTACATAAACTGCGTTATATATCTGCTTTCCTTGTCCGTCCTAGCCACCCGAGTCCAGAACTACCTGCAGGAGACGCTCGGCCTCCCGCCGACGCAATACGCGCCGTGGCCTCATCAGGAGAGCCTGCCCTACTTCCTTCGGGACGCCTTCGATTTCCGGCAGCTTCACCTCCTGGGCCAAACGGTCCTGCTGGTACTGCAACGGCACCCTGAGAAACCGTCCGTTGCCGATATCCGGGTCCGTCTGGACAAAGTGCGGTCGGTTACCGGGCAGCCTGCGGTCTATGTCACCGAGTCACTCGCGTCGTACGAACGCAAGAGACTGATCCAGCAGCAGGTGCCTTTCATCGTTCCCGGCAATCAGCTCTACCTGCCGGATCTGGGTATCGATCTGCGCGAATACTTCCGCCGGCGCCGCGGCTCCTCGGACGCCGCGCTCAGCCCGTCTGCGCAGGCGCTATTGATTGCGGCGCTGTTGCGCCCTGATTGGGAGCCTGAGTGGCATCCTGCCGAGACCGTCGCCCTACTGGGATACACCTCGATGACGCTCTCGCGCGGCGTGCGAGAACTGACAGCCGCAGGGCTCGCGACGGCACACAAGTCGGGCCGCGCCCAATATCTTCGCATGGCGTACCCGCCGCGAGAGACCTGGAAACGTGCTGCGCCCCTGCTGCGTAACCCGGTGCAGCGCACCGTTTGGACATCCTCACTCATACGCCCGTCACTGCCCATTCGGGTTGCGGGTCTGAGCGCACTTGCGCGCCTCTCGGTGCTCGCCGAAACCGGGCTGGCGGTGTACGCCGTGAGCCGCACCGCGTGGCAGGCCTTGCACCTGAACCCCGCAGAGCTGCCCGAAGCATTGCCGGACGCCTGCGAATGGCAATTGTGGAACTACACTCCGACGCTCAATCCGGGCAGCGACACCGTGGATCCCTTGTCTCTCATTCTGAGTTTGCGGGACAGCATCGATGAACGGATCCAGAGCGCACTGGATGCGTTGCAGGCGCACTTGCCGTGGTGACCGGCCTCGAGGTGTTTCGGGCGTGGTTTGCCGACTATCCGCACCACTACACTCTGATCGGCGGCACGGCCGCCACCTTGGCGATGGAAGAGGCGGGGCTGGACTTCCGCGCTACCAAAGACCTCGACATCGTGTTGCACCGGGACGCGCTTACGCCAGCCTTTGGAGAAACCCTCTGGAAATTCATCGAAGCAGGCGGCTATGAGATCCGGCAAGCCGGTGGCACGGGCAAGCCGACCTACTACCGATTCCAGAAGCCCACCGATAGCCGCTTTCCTGTCATGGTCGAACTGTTCTCACGTGCGCCCGACCTGCTGCGACCCGCGCAGAACGGACCGCTCACGCCGATACCGTTCGACGCAGCGGTTTCCAGCCTGTCCGCTATCCTTCTCGATGATGCCTACTACGCCTTCACCCTCGCCGGTCGGCGCGAGATCGACGGCCTGTACACGGTGGGCGAGGATCGTCTGATTCCGTTGAAGGCCATTGCCTGGCTGGACCTGAGCGCTCGCCGGGAACGAGGCGAGCATGTGGACACCCGAAGTAGCCGAAAGCACGCCAACGATGTCCTCCGACTCTCGCAGTTGCTTGCGCCAGCAACGCGCATCCACTTAGACGCTAGACTCGCCGACGACATGCGGAAGTTTCTGGATGCAGCATCGGCCGACGACTCCCTCGACCCGAAAGCGCTCGGGCTTGGCCGGATGTCCCTCGCGGATGTGCTGGAGCGAATCGCCCGGGCCTATGGGCTCGACGATGGCCAAGGTGCACTGGGGCGGCCTTCATGACGAATGCGGAATTTCCGGCAACCTTGACTTCGTCAAGGTCAGCGCGATGAGCCCATGATGAAAATCGCCACCTGGAACGTCAACTCGCTGCGCGTGCGCCTGCCGCAGCTCACCGAGTGGCTGGCCACGGCGAATGTCGACATCGTCGCCCTGCAGGAAACCAAGCTGCCCGACGCCGACTTCCCGCAGGCCGCGATCGAGGCGCTCGGCTACCACGTCGCCTACGCCGGGCAGCGCACCTACAACGGCGTCGCCGTGCTGTCGCGCCAGGCGCTGGTCGCCGATGCCCAGGTGATCCCGGGGTTCCCCGACGAACAGCGTCGCGTGCTGGCCGTCGAGACCGGCGGGCTGCGGGTCATCGACCTGTACGTGCCGAACGGCCAGGCCGTCGGCTCCGACAAGTACGACTACAAGCTGCGCTGGCTGGCCGCGCTGCGCCGATGGCTCGCCGACGAAGCGCAGAAACATCCGAACCTCGTCGTACTCGGCGACTTCAACATCGCCCCGGAAGACCGTGACGTGCACGACCCGAAGGCCTGGGAAGGTGGCGTGCACGTGAGCCCCGCCGAGCGCGCCAGCCTGCGCGAGCTGCTCGAGGCCGGTTTCGTCGATGTGTTCCGCCGCTTCGAGCAGCCGGAGAAAAGCTTCAGCTGGTGGGATTATCGGGCCGCGGGATTCCGTCGCAATCACGGCCTGCGCATCGACCTCATCCTCGCGACCGCCGCGCTCGCGCAACGCTGTACCGCCTGCACGATCGATCGGGAGCCGCGTCGCGCCGAACGTCCGTCCGATCACACGCCGGTGATCGCGACCTTCGACCTCGATCTTTGACATATAGAAATCGCGCTCGAACCGGAAATGTCGACCCCGTCCCCCTACGTCCCGATGCCGCCCTCTACAGTGGAAAGCGTTGAAGCCCGCACGCCCGGGGAAGCGTTGCGTGGCGCGCCCGACTCCACAACCAGAACAAAGGGCCCGATGCTGAATCCGCGACGCAGCGACTACGACGTGACGAACACCGTGCAGGTGAGTTCGCCCGACGCCGTGCGCCTCGCGATCGGGCAGCTGTTCGCCGAGACCTGGCCGCGCACGCCGTTCCACGCCGTCGAGCGTTCCTTCGCGCGCTTCGAGGAGATGTTCTCCGGCCGGGCGCCCGGCTACGAGGGTGTCGACACCCTCTACCACGACACGCAGCACACGCTCGACATCACGTTGGCGATGGCGCGGCTGATGGTCGGGTACGAGCGGCAGAACGATGCCCGCGATCGCTTCGGCGGCGAGCGCGCGGTGGTCGGGCTGATCACCGCGCTGTTCCACGACGTCGGTTACCTGCGCGAGAAGGGCGAGGTCGAGGCGCAGAACGGCGCCGAGTTCACCCGCGTGCACGTCAGCCGCGGCGCGCGCTTTCTCGCCCGCTGGCTGCCCGAGGTCGGCCTCGAGCACTGGGTGCCGGTGGTCGGCGAGCTGATCCACTACACCGGCTACGAGAAGCCGATCGCCAAGATCGTGCTCGAAGACCCGCGCGATCGCCGCCTCGGCCAGCTGCTCGGCACCGCCGACATGGCGGCGCAGATGGCCGATCGCTGCTACCTGGAGAAGTGCCGCGACCGCCTCTATCCCGAGTTCGTGCTCGGCGGCGTCGCGCTGCCGACCAGCGCCGAAGGCTATCGCAAGGTGATCTACGCCTCGGGGCTCGACCTGCTGCGCCAGACGCCCGAGTTCATGCAGCAGGTGAGAAACAAGCGGCTCGACGGTGAGTTCGAGGCCGCGTATCGCTATGTCGAGATCCTGTTCGGCGGCCGCAATCCCTATATCGAGGCGATCGAGCGCAACCTGGCCTTCATCAAGGAAGTGCTGCGCAGCGAGAGCTGGCGCATGCTGCGGCGCAACCCGCCGGTGTTCGCCGCCGTGCCCGACCCGGTCGGCAACATGCGCGGCCTGATGGCCGGCTACATCCGCAAGGTCTGGACCGAAGACTGATCCCCCGGCGGATCCGTCTCCCTCACGTAGCGGGCGTGGATGTCCGGCAGCGCCGCGAACACCGACTCACACCCCTCGAGCCCGGAGACCGACGCCTGCGCGCTGCGCAGCGCTTCTCTCAGAAGCTCTACCGACAGCCGTTGCGCCGCCGGCACCGACACCGGCGCGAAGCTCAGGTGCCAGGGCTCCGGGCTGACGCCGCCGCGGTCCACGACGTAGGGGCGGTAGAACCCGAAGCGTTGCAGGTGCGCGCCGAGCCAGGCCTCCAGGCGCTCGAACGGTCCACCGACGGCGAACTCCGCCGGCACGAGCTGCGGCGCCACGTCCGCGGGCAGCGTCGCGCGATCGATCACGTCGAGGTCGCTCCCCCAGTGATGGCGGCTCGCGCCCGGCAACGCCGACCACCACAGAATGGCCTCGACGCGTTGCGCAGGCGCCAGCACCCGCGCCTCGAGCGCCTGGCTCGCGCGATCCAGCAGCGGCCGCTCGCCGCGGAATTTCGCGTTCCAGATCGCGAGCTGCCGGTCAAAATCGCGGAACGAGGACACCGGCACGAGATCGATGCCGTCGGCGAGCGCCGCACCGCGCATCGCCAGGAACGGCTCGACCGCGTCGCGATGCAGCGTGCAGCGCGGCGTCTCGAGATCGACCACATGGGTGCGCGCGCGGCCGGTGAGTTCGAGCGGGTCGAGCATCGCTACGCCGCCACCCTGTCCATCGCGTCGAGGAACACCTGCAGCGGCTGCGCGCCCGAGAACGCGTAAGCACGATC
>JAYTNX010000384.1:0-9062 GCA_043748075.1 Pseudomonadota bacterium | reverse complement strand
ACGCGGACGACGGATGACATGCCATATTCCTCGAACGGACGTTGTCTCGAACCTGGCATTCTGCGGACTTGCGCGGTGGCGTTCATCATAGGCTCCGCTGCGGCTGAAATTGCCGCGGTACGGTGTTTCACGCCGGGCATGCGGCGTACCTGTCACGAGAACTCGTTCGCAATGAGAATCGTTCTGGAACGGGACGTCTCCTCAATCCAGTGACTGGAAGGGTCCGCCGGCGGTGCAGTCGGCCGGGGCCTATCGGGTAAGCGATGCAGCCTGGAACACCGGCGGTGGATTGCAGTCAGCCCCGACTCCGTACCCATCGCCCCGGCGCCGATCCCCGTTTATGCTTGCTCGATGAACGAACGCGCGCAGCCAGCTTCGTCGGGCGAGTTCAGCAAAGGCTGGAAGGTATTGCTCGCGGCCCTGCTGGGCACGGCCTGCGGTGCGTCGCCGGTGCCTTTCCAGACGATGGGTTTCCTGATGGGGCCGATACGCGACGAGTTCGGCTGGTCGTTGCGGGACATCAGTTTCGGAATCACTATCTACGGTGTGCTCGGGGCGCTTCTCGCGCCTGCGTTCGGTGCGTTGGCGGACCGCTTCGGCGTGCGGCCCGTCGCGCTCGGTTCGCTGACGGCCTTCGGGCTCGCGTTCGGCGCGTTCGCATTCACGCCGTCGTCGCTGCCTGGCTACTACCTGCTGTGGGTCGTCGTGGGGCTGGTCGGCATCGGTTCCACGCCGATCAGCTGGTCGCGGGCGGTGAATCTGTGGTTCTTCCGCAATCGCGGGCTGGCGCTCGGCCTCACGCTGGTCGGCACCAGCGTCTCGGCGATCGTGCTGCCGCCCCTGACGGTTTGGCTGATCGGCGAATTCGGCTGGCGGGGTGCGTATCCGGCACTCGCGCTGCTGCCGCTCGCCGTGGCGCTGCCGATCGGGCTGGCGTTCTTTCGCGAGCCGCGGCCGGAGGAGCGACCGCCCGAGCTCAACGCGGTCGGTGCGGACGGCAAGCTCGCGCTGGGCGGGATCACGCTGCGTGAATGTATGGCGGGGCGGCAGTTCTGGCTGCTGCTGCTGTCGATCCTGCTGGTGTCGTTCGCGTACGGTGGCGCGCTGGTGCACATGCCGACGATGATGGCGGGCAAGGGCTTCGCGCCGTCGCAGGCCGCGGTCGTGATGAGCCTGTTCGGCGTTTCGATCTTCGCCGGGCGCATCATCACCGGTCTCCTCCTCGATCGCCTCTGGGCGCCCCTGGTGACGCTGCCGATCCTCTGCCTGCCGGCAGTTTCCTGCGTGCTGCTCACCGGTGACCAGTTGTCGTTCAGCGTCGCCGTCCTGTCCGCGGTGTTGCTCGGCTTCGCCTCGGGTGCGGAGACCGACCTGATCGCCTTTCTCGCGGGTCGATACTTCGGCATGGCGAACTACGGCCGCATCTACGGGACGCTGTACATGGGCTTCGGCATCGCGTCGGCGACCTCGCCGTTCGCCTACGGCTGGGTGCGCGACTCGGCGGGCAGCTACGACCCGATCCTGTACGCGGCCGCGGGCATGTTCATCGTCGGGGCCTTCCTGCTGCTCGCGCTCGGCCGTTATCCGCCGCTGCATGCCCCACCGCCGTCGGCCGCAGCGCCCGCGCAGATGGCGGCCCCCGCGTGACCGATTCCGGCGGCACTGCGGCGCCGGCGGCCACGGCGCCGGTCGGCAACACCTCTCCGATCGGCGCCTCGCCATTGCGCTGGTGGGTGCTGGTACTGGTGGTGGTCGCGACGCTGATCAACTACGTCGACCGGCAGATCATCGCGATCCTGAAGCCGGAACTCGAGAAGGTCTACGGCTGGACCGACGTCGACTATGGACACGTGGTCTCGGCGTTCCAGTTGTCCGCGGCGCTCGCGTACCTGGGCGCCGGCTGGGCGGTGGACAAGCTCGGCTTGCGCCGCGGCTACGCGATCGCGGTGGCGGTGTGGAGTGCCGCGGCGATGGCGCATGCGCTGGCGCGCAACGTGGCCGATTTCGTGATCGCGCGGGTGGTGCTCGGCGCGGCCGAGGCGGCCAACACGCCAGCGGCAGTGAAGTCGCTCAGCGTCTGGTTCAGTGACGCGCAGCGCTCGCTGGCACTCGGCTTCATGAATGCCGGCGCCAATCTCGGGGCGATCGCGAGCCCGCTGCTGATCCCGGTGCTGGCCGTCAACTTCGGCTGGCGCGCCACGTTCGTGATCACCGGCGCGATCGGCTTTCTCTGGCTGATCGGCTGGCTGTTCGTGCGCCATCCGTCGGTGGAGCGCAGCGTCGTGGTCGCTGCCGCCGATGGGTCGGTCGCGCGTGCCGACGACGCGCGATGGGGCAGGCTGCTGATGCAGCGGCGCACCTGGGCATTCGCGGGCGCCAAGTTCATCACCGACGCGGTCTGGTGGTTCATGCTGTTCTGGCTGCCGGATCTGCTGAACAAGGTCTACGGCCTCGGCATGCAGGCCTCGGCGGTGCCGATTGCGCTGGTCTATACGATGGCGTCGATCGGTGCGCTGGCCGGCGGCTGGCTGCCGGGCCGGCTGATGCGCGGTGGCGCGAGCCTGCAGCGCGCGCGGATGACGACGCTGCTGCTGTGCGCGCTGGTGGTGCTGCCGGTGCCGTTCGCGCTGTCGATGTCGAGCTACTGGAGCGCGGCGCTGCTGGTGGGGCTCGCGCTCGCCGGCCACCAGGGGTTCTCGACCAACGTGTTCTCGCTGACCGGCGACCTGTTCCCGCGCGCCTTCGTCGCCTCGGTGGTCGGCATCGGCGCGCTGTTCGGCAATCTCGGCGGCTTCCTGATGCTCGAGACCACCGGGCGCGTGCTGCAGGCGACGAACAGCTACCTGCCGTTGTTCCTCTATTGTGCCGGCGCCTACCTGGTCGCCTGGCTGTTGATCCGGGCGCTGGTGCCGTCGTTCCGCGACGCCTGAGCGGCGGTTGCGCCTGAGTCGACCTTCGTCCAGCTGCCTGCCGGACAATTGTCCGAAGAGAAATCGCCTCGGTCAGCCGCAACAGGCTGGCCATCCTATCGAACCGCGTCAGGCGAACGGATTCTCGATGACCAGTTGCTCGATGCGCTGACCATGCTGCATGTCTTCGCTCAGCAATCGCCGGCAGCCTGCCTCGAGCGCTGCGGCGACGATCAACGCATCATAGAGACCGAACTGCCATCGCCGTTGCAGCTCCAGGGCGCGCCGCGTCAATGCGGCGCTCGAGTGCACGCGCAGCAGCGGCAGTAGCACGGCGTCCATCCAGGCCTGGGCCTGGTCCGCGTCGAGACGACGTTCGGCCTTGCGCAGCACGACGTTCAGACATTCGTGCACGACCTGAAAGCTGATGCAGCCGCTGCCCGATGCCAGAGCGTCGCGCACCGCGGCATCGGCAATCGCCTGCTTGCGAGGGTCGCTTGCGTCCAGCGTGTAGACGAGAATGTTGCTGTCGATGAATCGCTCAACGGGCATTCATCTCGTCCCGCGTCAGCTTGCGCGCGACGCGAACTTTGCCGCGCAGGCTGTCCATCACCGCGTCGTAGCGCTGCGCGGCATGTCCGGCATTCGCATAGTCGGCCAGCCAGCGACGGAATTCCTCATTGAGCGTGGTGGCCGAGGCTCGAGCCCGCTCCCGGGCGGACGCGATCAACTGTTCGTCGGCACTGAGGGTAATGTTTCGCATGCGCTGGGAACCATACACTAAGTAATAGTGTGCACTATAGCAGTGTACACTTTCAACTTCAAGCTCGTGACGGACCACGGCGACGGCTGAAGGCCGTCGCCGCGTTACCGGCCCCCAATGTTCTCACGGCCACCTGCGTGTCATAGTATTACTTGGTAATACTCGGAGGATTCATGGAAACTACTTCCGTCACCAGCAAAGGGCAGGTCACCATCCCAAAGGAACTGCGGCAACAGCTCGGCATCCGGCAGGGCAGCCGCATCGAATTCTCACTCGTTGGCGACCATGTCGAGATGCGAGTGAGAAGTTCGCCGACCGACGAGGCTCGTAGCGGCTTCGGCATGCTCAAGAGCCGCCGTGCCGCCGTGCCCACGGACTTCGACCCGGCGGCCCTGCTCAAGCGATGATCGGCCTGGATACCAACGTACTCGCCCGGTACTACATCGACGACGAGGCGGACACCGAGGCGCAACGTCAACGCCTCGCAGCGCGGCGGCTCATCGAGTCAGGCCAACCCCTGATGGTGAGCAAGTCAGTGGTGCTGGAGCTCGAGTGGGTCATGCGCGGCTACTACAGGTTTGCCCGCTCCGAAGTGGTGTCTGCTCTGCGGCACCTCCTTGCCCAGCCACACATCAGCATTGAAGATCGTGATTCCGTCAATCGGGCGCTTTCCAATTGCGAAGCGGGCCTCGACTTCGCTGACGCCCTGCACCATGCGACCTACCGGTCCTGCGTCAGCGTCGCAACCTTCGATGACCGCAAGTTTGCCCGGCAGGCGAGGAAACTCGGGTTGTCACCGGCAGTGATGCTCGTCCAGTAGCAATCCGACTCGATAATCGCAAGCGCGCGGGCTGGGCATGCGCTCTGGGACCACACGATCAACCTGCGTCGTAGACAGCTACCACTTCACCCAGCCCAACTGCCAGGTCAGCAGGATCAGGCCGCCGAACACGATGCGGTACCAGGCGAACACCGCGAACGAGTGGTTGCTGATGAACTTCAGCAGGAAGCGGATCGCGGCGAGCGCGCTGGCAAAGGCCACGACGCTGCTGACGAGCAGCGCCTCGGACTCGGCCATCGACATCGTGTCGCGCGCGCCCCAGAGCTTGTAGGCGGTCGCGGCCAGCAACGTCGGGATCGCGATGAAGAACGAGAACTCGGCCGCGGTACGGCGGCTGAGGCCGGTGAGCAGGCCGCCGAGGATGGTCGCGGCGGAGCGGCTAGTGCCGGGAATCAGCGCCACGGCCTGGAACAGCCCGATCTTCAGCGCATCGAGCGGCCCCATCTCGTCGACCGAACCGATGCGCTCGACGTGCGGGCGCTTTTCGGCCCACAGGATCAGCACGCCGCCGACGATCAGCGCGATCGCCACCGGGATCGGCGCGAACAGCAGAGCCTCGATCCGCTCCTCGAGCAGCAGCCCGAGAATCGCCAGCGGCAGGAAAGCGACAAACAGGTTCAACACGAACACGCGGGACTTCGTCTCGCTGCCGAGCGAGACGGCGGTCTGCCAGAGGCGCTGGCGGTATTCCCAGCAGACCGCGAGTATTGCGGCACCCTGGATCACGATCAATTGCCGGTCCGCCGCGTCGCCCTCGAGGCCGAGCAGCGACTTGGTCAGGATCAGGTGTCCCGTGCTCGAGATCGGCAGGAATTCGGTGATGCCCTCGACGAGGCCGAGGATGATGGCGTCGATCCAGCTCATCGGGGTGTCGTCTCCGGAATGGGAATCACAGCTCGACGTCCGTGGCGAGCACGACGACGCCACGGGTCGGCATGCGAAAGAACTCGGCGGCCTGTGCACTGCGTCGCTGCAGCGAGGCGAACACGCGCATCTTGAAGCCGGGCCAGCCGCTGCGCGGGATTGCGCGCACCAGGTGCCAGCCGAGGAAGTAGGAGGTCTCGGAGGGATGGATCTGCAGATCCCTGCCGCGCAGGCCGCGCATGGCTTCGCCGACGTCCGGCGTCTCCATGAAGCCGAAGCAGGCGCGGATCGCGTAGACCCCGGGCATCAGCGGGGTGATGCGCAGCCGGTTTGCGGCGTCGTGGCGCGGGGTGCGCACGATCTCCATGTGCAGGATGATCACGCGCTCGTGCACCACGTGATTGTGCTCGAGGTTGCGCAGCAGCGCCGTCGGCACGTAGTCGGCGTTGCTGACCAGGAACACGCCGGTGCCCGGCACGCGCACCGCGCCGGCGAGCAGTTCCGGCAGCTTTGCGCACGGCACGGCGCGATCCTCGAGTTCGGCGCGCAGCATCTGCCGGCCGTCGCGCCAGATGATGAATACGCCGAACATCAGCATGGCGAGCACCAGGGGCACCCAGCCGCCATGCTCGATCTTGGTGAGGTTGCCGAGCACGAATGCCAGGTCGATGATGAACAGCAGGCCGAAGACCAGCGCCACGCGCCAGGGCGCCCAGCGCCACTGGGTCACGGCGACGATCGCACCGAGCAGCGTGGTGATGATCATCGTGCCGACGACGGCGGCGCCGTAGGCCGAAGACAGCGCTGATGACGAACCGAAAGCGAGCACGAACAGCACGACGCAGACCGCCATGAAACCGTTGGCGATCGGCACGTAGATCTGGCCGCGTTCGGTCTCGGACGTCTGGCGCACGGCGACGCGCGGCAGCAGGTCGAGCTGCACGGCCTGGCGGGTCACGGAGAACGCGCCGGAGATCACCGCCTGCGAGGCGATGATCGTCGCCGCAGTCGCCAGCACGACCAACGGCGCGAGCAGCATCGCGGGCGCCAGCTCGAAGAACGGGTTGGCGACCGGCCCGCCGGCCCCCAGCACCAGCGCGCCCTGGCCGAAGTAATTCAGCAGCAGGCCAGGCCAGACGATCGCGAACCACGCGAGGCGCACGGGTCGGCGGCCGAAATGGCCCATGTCGGCGTACAGCGCCTCGCCGCCCGTCAGGGCGAGGAACACGGCGCCGAGAATCACCAGCGCAAGCCCGGGCGAGGAGAACAGCAGTTGCAGGCCCCAGGTCGGGCTCAGCGCCAGCAGCACTTCGGGGCGCCGGGCGATCGCGAGGATGCCGAGCACGCCGAGCACGGCGAACCAGGCCACCATGACCGGCCCGAACAGGCGGCCCACGCGTTCGGTGCCGCGACTCTGGATCGCGAACAGGCCGACGATGATGCCGAGCGTCACCGGGATCACCGCGCGTTCGAACGACGGGTTCAGCAGCTCGAGGCCTTCGACCGCGCTGAGCACCGAGATTGCCGGTGTGATCAGCGCATCGCAGTAGAAGAGCGCGGTGCCGAGCACGCCCAGCGTCAGCGCGCGACGCGCCCAGGGACCGGCGGTGCCGAGGCCGCGTTGCACCAGCGCGAGCAGCGACAGGATGCCGCCCTCGCCGTCGTTGTCCGCGCGCAGCATCAGGACGACGTACTTCAGCGAGACCACGACCAGCAGGCTCCAGAACACCAGCGACAGCACGCCGAATACCGCGGCTGCGCCGGCCGCCTGGCCACCGGCGGCGTTCAGCGCTTCCTTGAACGCGTACAGGGGGCTGGTGCCGATGTCGCCATAGACGATGCCGAGCGCACCGACGGTGGCGGGGAACAGGGCGCGGCGGTTCACGGGTGTTGCGGCCTCAGCGGCGCGCCGCGTTGATCTCGTCGCGGAGCTCGAGGGTGGCGCGGTGCGCGGCCGACGCGAAGTGTTCGTCCTTGCCGGCGTAGAGGATGCCGCGCGAGGAGTTGATCACCAGCCCGCCGCCGCTCGGTGTGCGCCCGCGGCGCACCGCGAGTGCGACATCGGCGCCCTGCGCGCCGACGCCGGGCACCAGGAACGGCAGCGCGCCGACACGGGCGCGCAGGTCGGCGAGCTCTGCGGGGTAAGTGGCCCCGACGACCAGCATGCAGTTGCCGTGCCCATTCCACTCGTTGGCAACGCGCTCGGCGACGGCGTGGTAGAGGCGCCGGCCGCCGCCGATCTCGAGATCCTGAAAATCGCGCGCCCCGGGGTTCGAGGTGCGGCACAGCACGATCACGCCCTTGTGCTTCCAGTCGAGGAACGGCTGCACGGCGTCGCCGCCGAGGTAGGGGTTCACGGTGACCGCGTCGGCGGCGTAACGCTCGAAGGCCTCGACGGCGTACTTGCCCGCGGTGTTGCCGATGTCGCCGCGCTTGGCGTCGAGGATCACCGGCACGCCCGGCGCACGCGCGTGGATGTAGCGGATGGTTTCCTCGAGCTGGTCCTCGGCACGCAACGCGGCGTAGTGCGCGAACTGCGGCTTGTAGGCACAGACCAGGTCTGCGGTGGCGTCGACGATTGCCTGGTTGAACTCGAAGATCGCGCGCGGCTTGCCGTGCAAATGCGGCGGAAAGCGTTCGGGCTCGGGATCGAGGCCCACGCAGACGAGCGAGTCGTGGTCGTGCGTCGCGCGGGCCAGCAGGTCTGTGAAATCGCGCTCGGGCACGGGCGCGCAGTCTACCTCACCGGCTCGAGGTTGGCGTATTGCAGCATCAGCCACTTGGTGCCCTGGCTCTCGAAATTGACCTGCACGCGGGCGTGCGCGCCCTGGCCTTCGACGTTCAGCACCACGCCTTCGCCGAACTTGCCGTGACGGACCCGGGCGCCGAGCCGCATGCCGGGTGCGGGCGGTTCTTCGAGCTGCGCCGCCGCGCTCGCGGCCGCGCCGCGGGCACCGCTGCCGGCGCCGGCGCGACTACCGGCTGATCCGTCCGCCTCGCCACGATAGCGGGCGCCGAAGCCGCTGCCGAAGCTGCCGCTGCGCGTTCCGCCCCAGGCCGGCGCGCCGGGTCGCCCCGCATGGACTCGCGGCCGCACTTCCTCGACCAGCGCCGCGGGGATCTCGGCGATGAAGCGCGACGCCATGCCGTAGCTGTCGATGCCATGCAGGCGGCGCTGCTCGGCGTAGGTGAGGTAGAGCTGCTTCATGGCCCGCGTCGTGCCCACGTAGGCGAGGCGGCGCTCTTCCTCCAGGCTGTCCAGATCGTTCAACGAGCGCTGGTGCGGGAACAGGCCATCTTCGAGGCCGGCGAGAAACACCACCGGGAATTCGAGGCCCTTGGCGGTGTGCAGCGTCATCATCTGGATGCAGTCTTCCCAGGCCTCGGCCTGGCCTTCGCCCGACTCGAGCACCGCGTGGGCGAGGAAGGATTCCAGCGGCCGCATCGGCTCCTGGCCTGGCTCGAGGTTCCCGGCGCTGTCGGGCTCGAAGCCGCGCGCCGCGGACACGAGCTCGAGCAGGTTCTCGACCCGCGCCTCGCCGCGATCGGCCTTCTCCTTCTTGTGATGCTCGAGCAGGCCGCTGGCGTTCAGCACCTGGTCGACCACCTCGTGCAGCGCGAGCTCGCGCGTGTCGGCGGCGAGCCGCTCGACCATCTGCATGAAGCCCTGCACGGCCGACGCGGC
>JAYTNX010000383.1:0-3147 GCA_043748075.1 Pseudomonadota bacterium | reverse complement strand
CGAGCCTGGCATCGGGCCTGTTCGCACTGACGAGGATCGCGCCCGAGCCCGGCGCTGCGGGCACGCGGATCGTGCTCGCCGCGCAGCACGACCCGTTCGGCGAAATCGGCGTGATCGACCTGCCGCCCGGCGCCGTCATGGTCGTGCAGCCGCGCGGCCTGGCGGGCATCGTGAAACCCGCGAACCGGCCGGTGCACATCACCCGCCACTGGCGGCTTGGCAGCCTGCATGCCTGGCTCACGCTGCAGCTGCGGTACCTCGCCTTCCACGGACCCTGCCGCCTCGTCCTGAAGGGCTGCCGCGGCGTGCGTGCCGAAGCGCCGCAACCCGGCCAGCCGCGCCTGATCAACCAGGCCGCAACGCTCGGCTTCAGCGCGAACCTCGACTACCGCACGACCCGCACCGAGACCTTCGTCAGCTACCTGCTCGGACGCGAGGCGTTGCTGAACGACCTGTTCTCGGGTACTCCCGGCCGGTTCGTGTACGAGGAAATGCCCGGCGGAGCGCGTCGCGCCGGCGTGACGGGCCGCGGGCTCGAGGGGCTGACGGACGCGGTGCTGAAGGCATTCGGGATCTGAGTCGGCGGCACGGCGTGCGCAACGCTCGCGACTTCGCACGGCACGTTCGACCGGATGGTGCCTGTGCAGTCGAACGTAGTTCTTTGGTAGTCAGACAGGTACGATCCACGGGATGCAGCGCAGATCGCCGACCGTTTCCCGTCGTGTGCGAGACGGAGTCCGACCGATGCGCATGGTCATCGCAGCGTTCCTGTTGGCCACGCTTCCCGCTTGCGTTTGGGGTGAACCGCCCGCGATCAGACCGACAGGCGAAGTCTGCAGCCACATCAAGGATGTGGAAGACCGCCAACTCTGCGAGCAGAAGGTACTCGCGCTGGCAGACTCTGATCGAACGGCCGCAAGAAGTGGCGTACCCTTGCGCAGCGCGATTCCGCTCTCAGGCCTGTTGTCCTGGTGGGCAATCTACTATGCGTTCGGTATCTTCATCGGACGGACGGTCATGCGGGATGCGCGGCGTCGCGAATGGTTGGTTCTCCGAATACGCCCTATCTGGTGGGCGGTTTTCTGCGTATTCAATCCGGTCCTTGGCGTCTTGGCGTACTGGGCGATGCACTATTCGCGCCTGGCGCCTCGCTTTCCGGCGTCCAACGACACGCCCGAGTAGCAGCGGGAGCGATAGGATGACGCTCCAATGCCCGGCCCACCGCGAGAACCGGCGCGAACGCGCTTGGTCTTGATCGAACAGGCGCCTCGATCACGTTATTGATCACGAAGCCGTTGTCGCTGGGGCGCCTCAAAACGCGCCGACGACCCAGGTGCGCCGAGGGAGCATGTCCGCATGATCAATCGAAGAACCCTGATCGCCGCGGTTGGCGGAACCGCAGGCGCCAATCTGCTGGCGCAGGGGCGGAAGCCCGTGGACGCCGCGGCGGAGGCACCACGGCCCGATTTCGGCTTCCTGCGCACCGAGCCGCTGGTCAATGCCGAGCGCGCGCAGGCCATCATGGCGCGCGAGCAGCTGGACGCGTTCGTGGTGACGCAGCCGGCCAACGTGTTCTACCTCGCGAACCACTGGCCGAACCTCGACCGGATGGGCTTCCGTCACTCGATGTTCGTGATCTATCCGCGCGACCCGAGGCGGCCGGTGGCGGTGGTCATGACCGGGTTCCTTCACTACTACCGCTTCGCCGACGACGTCGCGCTGCCGAACCATGTCGTGTTCCCGTACACGACCCCCGCCGATCCCGGCGCGTCGGTCGCGGATGGCGCTGCGGCCGCCGAGCCCGCCGCGGCCCGAACGCGCAGGCACCGCATCCTCGACGAATCGCTGCTGACGCCGCGCGAGACGCATCGCCGTCGCGTCTCCGAGGCGGCGATGCCGGAGTCGGCCACGGCCGACTGGGCGCTCGTGAAGGCGCTTCGACACCTGGGGCTAGTCAAGGGGCGGCTCGGCACCGACGACCCGATGATCGAGTCCCTCCTGGCGCGCCGCGGTTCCGCGGCCACGTGCGTGCCGGGCGAGGATGCCCTGCGTCGCATCCGGCTCGCGAAGTCGCCCACCGAGCTGACGCTGATGCGGATCGCGGCGCAGAACAACGTCGATGCGGCGTTGGCGACCATTGCCGCGGTGCGCAGCGTCGGCACCACCGGCGAGCTGCGGAACCGCTTCTTTACCGAGACCGCGCGCCGCGGCAACCAGGCCGTGTTCATCGTGATCGATGGCTCCTCGTCGGAGATCGACAGCCAGCCGATCCGCGAAGGCATGGCCTTCAGCATCGACTGTGTCAGCCACTGTCTCCACTACCACGGCGATTTCGCGCGGACGATCTTCGTCGGCGAGCCGCACCCGACGATTCGGCGGGGCACGACCGCGATCTATACCGCCTGGCGCGAGATCCAGACCCAGCTGCGCCCCGGCATGCGCTTCACCGACGTGCAGCGGATCGGGCGCGAGTCGCTGAACAAACAGGGCGCGGACTTCAGCGTGAACTTCACGCCGCACAGCGTCGGGCTTTGGCACTCGGACCATCCGCAACCGAGCGTCGCCGAAGGCCGGACGGTCGCGGGCCTGGTGCTCGAGAAGAACATGGTGCTCAGCGTCGACTGCCCGATCATGGACACCGGCATGGGCGGCACCTGCCACCTGGAGGACCTGATGCTGATCGGCGACGACGGCGCCACGCCGATCCATGACGTGCCGCCGAACATCTTCATGGTTTGAAAGCGGCCCGCCGCCTCGCGGTCGGAAGGCGGCCCGCCGCGGCTCAGGCCACCGGCTTGGGCGCGATCGCGTATGAGCGCTCGGACATCGACGGCTGGCGGATGACCGCGGCGCGGCGCGGCGGTGCCTTCGTCGCGGGTGTGCTCGCCAGCCTCCGGGCGGTCGGCCCGGCCTTGCGACGGGCCACCACCGATCGCGTCCTGGCGCGACCGGCGGGAGCCGCAGGCCCCGCCATCACGGCCGCCTTGCGATTCTTCTGCCCGACCTTCGATTTGCCTTTCGTCGCCATGTGCAAGCTCCCGTTGAAGTGCGGGGACGCTACGCTGCGTCACCGCCGGGGTCAAACACGATTCAACGGCGATGCGGAGCCCGCGCGAACGACCGCATCGGCCGCTTCACGGCCGCTAT
>JAYTNX010000382.1:0-28496 GCA_043748075.1 Pseudomonadota bacterium | reverse complement strand
GGTCGTGCGCCCCCTTCCCAGACGATCGCCGGCGGCCTAAAGTACTGGACATGCATCCAGTCTTTCGCTCGCAGTGGAGCTAAGCGGATACCCCTCATAAAAATACAGCTAGCACTTGCGGATGCGCAATTTTTGAGACTAGCCCGTCGGCATGTTCCGCAGTCGACGTCACTATAAGTCTTTTAAATCAATAACTTATAGTCACAACTCGCCATTGGGTCCACTGGCCCGGCACTGGCTCCTCTGAGCCTTTACGTCCGCGAAGCACTACTCCGCAAGACAGTCTCGACTCGTCGTTGACATAAGCCCTTGATCGGACTTAACGTTTCCGAAGGGACATTATGTAAGCGCGGCGTGAAAGACACTGAGCGAGACACCTTCTTAGTGGCGTTTCAGGAAGTACTCAAGCCGCTATTTCGAATCGCTCAACACTTTGGCGTCCCGGGCCATGAGTTGCAGGACTCGTATTCGCAATCGGCGGTCGAATTCTTTGCTGAACAAATTAACAAGCAAGAGAACCGTCCTGCATCCGCAGCGAGAGTCGCGATGTACGCCGGCCTGAGTCAATCAGAGGTGGTCGACCGAATCACCCAACGAGGTTTGGCAGCGCAGTCATTGGCGCGGCGGTCTCAAATGCTCAGCGCTCTCCTTAACGCCTGGCACACGGAGCCAGGGTATGCGGGCGTCTATGACATTGCTCGGGAGATCCCCGTTGAAGCCGATGACGGCAAGCCGTCATTCCGAGCGTTGAGCGAGAAGATTGCGGTGGATGCGGATCCGCACGAACTCCTCGGCGACCTTGAGGCATCCCGCTGCGTGGAACATTTGGACGGAGGCTTCATACGCCCCCTTACCCGCGCGTACGTTTTGCCTGCCGGCAATCTTATGCGTATCGATCGCTTGGGAAAGGTGTTGGTCAACTTCACTGAGTCGTTTGCTCGCGACATCGTCGGCGATTCGAGTCGCTTTTCGGCGTTTGCTGAGCGGACCTTAGTTTCGGATTTTCCGCTTAGTGGGAAGGGCGCCAGACTTTTCAATGACGAGGTTCGTGGCCGTGGAACGAAACTCTTAACCGAACTCGATTCTTGGCTCACATCTCAGACGGCAATCGTCGAGGATCCCGCTGGCGCCCGATATGGCTGCGGTCTTTACGTCTTTGAAGATATCGCGTCGGTTGGGCGTACGCAGATCATGCTTGAGGCCGCCCCAGCTATAGACGCGCCGACTGCGCTAGAGCCTGAGCCCGTAGATCAGTTGGTCGTTGACGTTCTTGAATCAATAAATCACCGAAGGGACACAAGCGATGAAAAATAACTCAGTCCGAGTTGTCGTTGCCGTTGCGATCGCCACGGCGGCTTCTGCCGCGACTATCGCTGATCAGTCGCGTGTCACCATGCTCGGCGTTCTGGAGCAAAACGTAGAAACCGGTTCGTTGTCAGTAGGCGGTCAGGCTCTCTCGCTATCTCAAGCTGTCTCGAGCGGCTCATTTATTCGGGTGTCTGGCTCAATCGATGTCAACGGAGTGCTTCGCGGCGATGAAGTCGTGGTGTTGCAAAAGAGCGGGCTCGTGCCTTTTTCCGCTGCCGTCGCTGCTCCCACGCTCGGTGTGACTCAGTACACCCGGGATTCCTTCATTAAAGCTGCTGGCGTCACCGGAACGAACATTGAGGGCGTGACTGGCACAAATGTCGAAGGGGTCACTGGGACCAATATCCAAGGCGTCACCGGAACAAACATTGAGGGCGTGACCGGCACCAACGTCGAAGGTGTGACGGGCACCAACATCCAGGGCGTCACCGGTACGAACATTGAGGGTGTTACCGGTACCAATATCCAGGGCGTTACCGGTACGAACATCGAGGGCGTGACTGGCACCAACGTCGAAGGCGTGACGGGCACCAACATCCAGGGCGTCACCGGTACCAACATTGAGGGTGTTACCGGTACCAATATCCAAGGCGTTACCGGTACGAACATCGAGGGCGTGACTGGCACCAATATCGAAGGTGTGACGGGCACCAACATTGAAGGCGTCACCGGCACAAACATCGATGGAGTGACGGGGACGAACATCGCTGGCGTTACTGGGACGAATATTGCCGGGGTAACCGGCACGAACGTTTACTAGCCAGTTCTCGCCTGAAATGCGCGCGGGCTTTGCCCGCGCAGCTGCTTTAGGAATCCGGTAATTGTTCATGCGAGTAGTTTTCGCATGAATTTGCTCGGCTTCCAACTGGGCGAAATTGCCCAAAATGCCCAGTTTTGGCACCAACCTTGGACTGCGAGTTTAGCTATCGTATTTCAGCGCGAAGGAGCTGCGTGTCGCGCCCGGTACCTCCGAAGCCGTTGAAGCCGTAAGAACTCGTTCAGCTAGAGGTCGATGGCAACGAGGATCAAACAACCTGTAGATCCGGACCCTCCTTCAAACGAAGGCACGTCTCGGGAAACGCAGCAGGTGGCGCGAACTCTGCAAGAGCTCCTCGAAGTTCTTGCTCCCCTGCTGTTGCTACACGGCGTAACACCTGTGCGAATCGCCGACATTGCAAAAAACGCCCTAGTCGCAAACGCTGCAAGTTCCTCGAGGATGCCTACTGGCCGAGTGAATCAATCAAAGGTTGCGGCGATAACAGGGTTGACACGCGCCGAAGTCCGACGGCGCCTTGCCGGCGCGTCCCGATTACCACCGACTAGATCAAAGGCGCTCGATAGGAGCGCCAGGGTGGTGGCTGGCTGGCTCCGAGATCCCCTGTTCATTGATGAATTTGGAAAGCCAAAGAGTCTTCCTCTGAAATCAGGCAACACAAGCTTTTCGGAACTTGTTCGTCTGCATAGTGGCGACGTTCCCCCGCGCGTGGTGCTCGAACAGCTTCGACTTCGAAAGATTGTACGCTTGGGGCCTGACAGCGTGACTTTGCGGTCGAAACCCCAAGCGATTCGCGGCACGAGGCAAAGTACGCTCGTGGAGGTCGCGCCGTACGTAAACGATCTGCTGGCGACAGCAACGACGGATGCGGCACGTTTAGTTTACGCGCATAAGGTCCGCATTCTTGCTGAAGGCTCTACTCAAGAGATTCTTCTCACGGAACGAGTAGTTCGGGCGCTAGCGACGACAGCAGCGGCAATTTCATCCATCTCAGAGTCGGCCGCCGGCCGTGAGAGCGGCCAGCCGACAAAAAGGCTTTCGATTTCATTCACGCTAACAGCTGCGCCCGTAAACCAAGGATTGGCAAGCGCACCCACCCGGAAGCGCCTCAAGCCACGAAGGACGAAAGCACGTGGCGCGCAATAACTCGTTCACCTCACGCGCTGTAGCGCAGCCAAAATTGGCGCGGTTTGAAAGACTTCTGCGTTCGGTCGCTATGCTGATGCTTCGGGAGGGAACCTCCGAAGCGCAAATATCGGATGCGATGCGACGCGCGCTCTCGGCAGCAAAGAAATCAACGGTTGACTCCGAAACCTTGACGAGTCTGTACGTGACGCTGTCGGCGGTACTCCACGCTTGGCACCAAGATCAAGAATACATAGATACCTCCGCGCGCCCGGTGCCCTTGCCGCTACGGGGCCGGAAGAGGAGCATTGAAGCGTTGGCTGCCAAAGTTGGGTCCAGAGTGCCAACTGAAAAGTTGCTGTCCTCCCTCAAGGTGCAGCGACTAGTTCGCTATCTGGGCCGAGGCATGTACGCGCCGACCAGCGCACTAGCCCAGCTTAGTGGCGATGGCCCAGAAATGAGCGGCTACGTAGGGAAGGCCATCTTGCATCTGATCGAAACGAACGAAAGCAACCGACGAGATCGGTCGAAAACTAGACCCCTCCTAGAGCGCGCCGCGATTGTTCAGGACCTGCCGATTAAGGATGCGGTCGAATTCAAGCAATTCTCGAGCGAGCAAGGTGCAAATCTTGTCGCCAACGCAAGCGCGTGGTTGGAGTCACGCCGTCGCCGTGTAGGCTCAAAAATGAAACGCGGTAGGACCGTAACCGCTGGCCTCCACGTTTTTGCCTTCGTCGCGCCAGCCTCAAGGAAGCCTAAGGCTTAACCTCGTCCCTCAACGCCCGCCGAAGTATCTTCCCCACATTGGTCTTAGGCAGCTCGTCCCTGAAGTACACCCTCTTGGGTACTTTGTAGCCCGTTAGCTGTGAGCGGCAGAACTCGATGATGATCTGCTCGGTCAGAGTCGGGTCTTTCCTGACGACGAACAGTGCAACGACTTCGCCGGATTTTTCGTCGGCTTGGGCCACGGCGGCGGCTTCGAGTATGCCGGGGTGGGTGACGACGACGCCTTCCACTTCGTTCGGATAGACGTTGAATCCGGACACGAGGATCATGTCTTTCTTCCGATCCTCGATATAGACGAATCCGCGTTCGTCCATGCGGCCGATGTCGCCGGTGCGGAGCCAGCCGTCGGGGAGCATCACCTTGGCGGTTTCGTCGGGGCGGTTGTAGTAGCCGAGCATCACTTGCGGGCCGCGGACGCAGATTTCGCCGATGGCGCCGATGCTGAGCGGGTTGCCGTCATCGTCGACGATGGCGATCTCGGTGGAGGAGATGGGCAGGCCGATGGAACCGTTGAAATCCTCGCCGGGGATGTTGATGCAGGCGGCGGGGGAGGTTTCTGTGAGGCCCCAGGCCTGGGTGAGTACCTTGCCCGTCACCTTCTTCCAGCGCGCGGCGACGGCGCCCTGTACGGCCATGCCGCCGCCGAGGGTGCAGCGCAGGCGGCTGAAATCGACGCTGTCGAATCCGGGCGAGTTGAGCAGCGCGTTGAATAGGGTGTTCACGCCGGCGAAGAACATGAAGGGATAGCGGCGCATCTCGGCGACGAACGCGGGCAGGTCGCGCGGGTTGGGGATCAGCACGTTCCGCCAGCCCAGCATCACGAACAGCAGGCAATTCGCGGTCAACGCGAAGATGTGATAGAGCGGCAGCGCGGTGATCGTGGTCTCAGGAGTCTTGCTGTCGAACGTGCGCTCGACCCAGGCCCGCGCCTGCAGCACGTTCGCCACCATGTTGCGGTGGGTGAGCATCGCACCCTTAGAAATGCCGGTGGTGCCGCCGGTGTACTGGAGGAAGGCGAGGTCGTCATGTCCGACGTCCACGGGGGCGAGCGTGGCGCGGCGGCCGGCGGCAAGCGCCTGGCGGAAATTGAGCGCGCCCGGCAGGCTCCACGGCGGCACGGTCTTGCGGCGGTGGCGCACCACGTAGTCGACGATGTTGCCTTTCGGGAACCCGAGTATCTCGCCGACGCTGGTGACGACCACGTGCTTCACGTGGGTCTTCGCGATCACGTCCTGCAGCACGTGCGCGAAGTTCTCGAGGATCACGATCACTTCGGCGCCGGAGTCGTGCAGCTGGTGTTCGAGCTCGCGCGCGGTGTAGAGGGGATTGGTATTGACGACGGTGCCGCCGGCACGAAGGATGCCGAACAGCGCGATGGGGTACTGCAGCACGTTCGGCAGCATGATCGCGACGCGCCCGCCTTTGCACAGGCCGGCCTGGTTCTGCAACCAGGCGCCGAATGCGCGCGACTGCTCGTCCAGCGCCTGGAACGACAGCGTGCGCCCCATCTGCACGTAGGCGGTGCGGCCACGGAACTCGGCGAAGCTCTGCTCGGCCAGGTGCTTCAGGGATCGGTAGCGTGTCGGATCCACGGTCGCGGCGACGCCAGCCGGATACGACTCGAGCCAGATCTTTTCTGTCACGTGCGACCCCCTCGCCTCCGGGTATTTAGCCCGTACTGCGGGGGAGCTGGCAACCGCGGGAGGCTGCCGCGGCCCATGCGGCGCGGCTCAACGCTTCAGCAGTCGCGCCTCGAGCGTGGGCCAGACGGCGTCGAGCATCAGGGGTTGTGCGGGGGCCTTCGGGTGTAGGCCGTCGGCCTGCATGAGGCCGGGGGTCAGCGCGACCTTGTCCAGGAAGAACGGCACGAACGCCAGCTTCTTTCGTGTCGCGAGCTCGGCAAAGGTCTGCTCGAAGCTCCCGCTGTAGCGCGACCCGTAGTTCGGCGGCACCTTCATGCCGAGCAGCAGCACGCCGGCCTTGGCCGCGAGGCTGAGTTCGACCATCCGATACAGGTTGTCGCGGGAGGTGGCGATGGGCAGGCCGCGTAGCCCGTCGTTGCCGCCGAGCTCGAGGATCACGATCGCCGGCCTGTGTATCGCCAGGGCCCGCGGCAGGCGCTGCAACCCGCCGGAGGTCGTTTCGCCGCTCACGCTGGCATTGACGACGCGGTATCCGTAACCTTGGGCTTTCAGGCGCTTCTGGAGGAGGGCTACCCAGCCGTCCTCGATGTTGATGCCGTACCCGGCGCTGATGCTGTCGCCGAGCACAAGGATCGTGCGGGCCGGCATCGCGGCGCCCGCCGCCGAGGCGGGGCTGGCGCCTGCCAGCCATCCGAGCCAAACGCCGAGGACCGCGCTCGCGACGAAGGACCGTTTCGCTTTGAACGACACCACAGACACCGCCACTGCCATCGTCCTCGAAGCCGAGAACCTGACCAAACAGGTTAGCAGCCCGGAAGGATCCCTGACCATCGTCGACCACGTGTCATTGCGCATCCGCGCCGGCGAGTCGGTCGCCGTCGTGGGGGCTTCCGGCGCCGGCAAGTCGACGCTGCTCGCGCTGCTCGCCGGGCTCGACACACCGACGTCGGGGCGCGTGCTGCTCGCGGGCTCGGACCTCACGACGCTCGACGAGGATGGGCGTGCACGGCTGCGCGCGGAGCGGGTCGGGTTCGTATTCCAGTCCTTTCATCTGGTGCCGGCACTGACGGCGCTGGAGAACGTGATGCTGCCGCTCGAGCTTGCGGGGCGTCGCGACGCCCGGGCCGGTGCGCTGGAGGCACTGGAGCGGGTCGGCCTGCGCGATCGCACGGGCCACTATCCTCGGCAGCTCTCGGGCGGCGAACAACAGCGCGTCGCACTCGCCCGCGCGTTCGTCACGCGCCCCGCGGTGTTGTTCGCCGACGAGCCGACGGGCAATCTCGATACCGTGACCGGTGGGCGTGTCACCCAGATGCTTTTCGACATGAACACGCACGCGCACACGACCGTGGTGCTCGTCACGCACGATCGCGAGCTCGCGTCGCGATGCGGACGAATGCTGGTCATGGAGGGTGGCCGGCTCGCCTGACGGCGGGCGGGTGCACCGACGGAGCCAACCATGCGCGCCTTGCAGCTCGCGATGCGGATGTTGGCCCGGGAATGGAAATCCGGCGAACTCGGCGTGCTGATGCTCGCGCTGACGGTGGCGGTGGCGGCGCTGACGGGCGTGGGATTCCTGGTCAACCGGATCAGCCAGGCGGTGGAACTGCAGGCGACGGAGGTGCTCGCGGCGGACCTGCGGATCGAGTCGCCGGGGCCGCTGCCCGACGACTATGCAGCGGCGGCGCAGCGGCAGGGGCTGCGGGTCGCACGGACCACTGCCGTGCTCAGCGTCGTGTTCCGCGGCGATCTCAGCCAGCTGTCGAACGTGCGTGCGGTGGGTAACGGCTATCCGCTGCGGGGGCGCGTGACGGTCGCTGCGGAGGCGTTCGGCGCCGGCCAGCCGATCGTGGGCGGCCCCGCACGGGGGGAAGCCTGGCCGGATTCCAAGCTGCTTGCGGCGACCGGCGCGCGCATCGGCGACACCCTGTCGATCGGCGCGGGCACGTTCCGCGTCACGCGTGTCCTGATCACACGGCCGGACCAGGGCGGCACGTTCTCCGATCTGGCTCCCGGCATCCTGATCAACGAGGCCGACCTCCCCGCCACGAAGCTGATCCAGCCCGGAAGCCGGGCCAGCTACGCGCTGCTGTTCGCCGGCGATCGCGAGCGCATCGAGGCCTACAAAGCGGTGCTCGAGGCGCGCAAGCAGCGGGGCCAGCGACTGCTCGACGTCACCGAGGCGAGTCCGCAGATCCGCAACGCACTGGATCGTGCGGGGCGTTTCCTCAGTCTCGCGAGCCTGGTGGCGGTGCTGCTGTGTTCGATCGCGGTGGCGATGGCGGCGCGCCGCTATGTCCAGCGGCATCTCGACTCGGTGGCGCTGATGAAGACGCTCGGCGCAAGCCGAAACCTGACGCTGGCGGTGAGCCTGCTGCAGCTGCTGGCCGTGGCCATTGGCGCCGCGCTGCTCGGCTCGGCCATCGGCTTCGGCGCGCACGAGTGGCTGCTGCGGGCGCTGAAGGGCCTGCTGCAGGCGCAGTTGCCGCCGCCGGACTTCGCGCCGGTGGGCCTCGGGTTCCTGACGGCCATCGCCGTGCTCGGCGGTTTTGCACTGCCGCCACTGCTGCAATTGTCGCGCGTGCCCGCGATCCGCGTGTTGCGGCGCGACGTCGGCCCGCCGCCGCCGCTGGTCTGGCTCGCCTTCGGTCCGGCGATCGCATCGGTGGTCTTCCTGATCTGGTGGGTCACGCGCGACGCGCAGATCTTCTTCGGCTTCGTCGGCGGGCTGACGGTGTTTGTCGCCTTGCTGACGGTCGCGGGCTTCCTGCTGGTGCGCGCGGCCTCGAGCTTGCGGGGCACGGTCGGCGTGTCGTGGCGCTATGGCATCGCGAACCTGAGCCGTCGCCGCGGCGAGAGCGTGATCCAGATCGTGGCCTTCGGCCTCGGCATCATGGTGCTGCTGCTGCTCGCCGTGGTGCGCAACGACCTGCTCGCCGACTGGCGCAAGAGCCTCCCTGAGGATCTGCCGAATTTCTTCTTCATCAACATTCCGCCGGGCGATCGCGACAACTTCGTCGCGTTCCTGAAGGACAGCGGCGCGGAGACTTCGCGCGTGCTGCCGATGATCCGGGCGCGCCTCACCGAGATCAACGGCCGCGGCGTCGATTCGCTCGAGTTCGCCTCGCCGGCGGGCGAGGGCTTCTCACGTCGCGAACAGAACATCACCTGGCAGTCCGAGCTGGGCGACGACAACCGCATCGTTGCGGGTCGCTGGTGGACGCCGCAGGATGCCGGCAAGGCGCTGGTCTCGGTGTCGACGGAGGTCCAGGAGGGGCTCGGACTTGCGATCGGCGACCAGCTCGCATTCGACGTCGCCGGCGAGACCTACGAGGCGACGGTGGCCAGCGTCCGCAAGGTCAAATGGGACAGCTTCCAGCCGAACTTCTTCCTGGTGTTCGCACCCGGTCTGCTGGATGACACCGTCGGCACCTGGATGACGAGCGCCTACTTCAAGCCGCAGCAAGGCAGCACGATCGCCGATCTCGTGCGGCGCTTCCCCAGCGTCTCGGTGTTCGACCTGGACGAATTGCTGATGCAGGTTCGCTCGGTGATCGAGAAGGCGATCCTCGCGGTGCAGAGCGTGTTCGTCTTCACGCTCTGCGCGGGGCTGGTGGTGCTGCTCGCGGCGGTGCAGGCGACGCGCGACGAGCGACGCTATGAAAGCGCGATGCTGCGCACCCTCGGCGCGAGTCGCAGCGTCGTCGCGCGCGGCGTGCTCGCGGAGTTCACGATGCTCGGCTTGCTCTCGGGGTTGCTCGCGGCCGCCGGCGCGTCGGCCGCCGGCTACCTGCTGGCGCGCTTCGTGCTCGAGATCGAATACGGTTTCGATGCCCGCGTCTGGCTGATTGGCGTGTTCGGCGGCGCCTTGCTGGTGGCGGTGAGCGGCTGGATCGCGACGCGTTCGGTGGTGCGGCAGCCGCCGATCACGACGCTGCGGGCGAATTGATGATGGCGCCGGAAGGTCCGCCGGCACCCCAAGGCTCGCCGACGCCTGAAGGACAGCCTGCGCCAACCGGGGCGAATGTTGCCGAGCAGGCCGCGAAGGCGGGCCTGCATGCCGGCCGGAAGCTGGTGGAGAACCTGCTGCCGTCGCGGCGTGCACGGATGGTGGGCTGGTACGACCCCGGCGTGCTGGCGCAGACCGCCTGGTTGATGACGCTGGCCAACATCTTCGGCCGCCACTCCGATTCGCGGCTGATCGAGGCGCTGGCGAGCCAGCCGCAGAGGGAGTTCGCGTTCGAGGCGAACCGGCAAACCGGTGAATTCTGGCTCGACTACGTCAGCGACGTCGCCGACGGCTGGAATCCGACCTATGCGATCGCGCGCGCAATTGCCGAGCCGACACTCGACCTGCGGGCGGCCAATGGCGAGACGGTGGAGACGCTCGGCGGCCAGGTGCTGGTGTTCGGCGGTGACGAGGTCTACCCGTATCCGTCCAAGGATGCCTACACGACGCGCACCGAGTCGCCCTATGGCACGGCTTTCCAGAGCGCGCTGCGCCACCCGCAGGTATTCGCCGTGCCGGGCAACCACGACTGGTACGACAGCCTCGTGGCCTTCTCGCGTGTGTTTTGCCGGCCGGAGCGCGGCTTCGCCGGATGCCGGACGCAGCAGACGCGCAGCTACTTCGCGCTGCAGCTGCCGCACGACTGGTGGCTGCTGGCCATCGACCTGCAGCTCGGTGCCGACCTCGACGAGCCGCAGGTGCGCTATTTCCAGGACGTGATATCGCGGATGCCGGCCGGCGCACACGTGGTGCTGTGCGTGCCGGATCCCCAGTGGATCTACGAGGCGGGCTACCCGCAGCACGCGAGCTACTCGGATGACACGCTGAAGTTCTTCGAGCAGCAGCTGCTGCGGCGCCGCGTCGCGGTGTTCCTCACGGGCGACCTGCACTTCTACAAGCGGCACGAGCATCGTGACGGCGTGCAGAAGATCGTCTCGGGCGGCGGCGGCGCGTTCTTGCACCCGACCCATGCGCCGGCGACGGGTACGCTGCGCGGCGGATTCCGCGAGCGAGCCTGCTATCCGGACGTCGTCACCTCGCGGCGGCTAACCTGGTGGAATCTGGTATTCCCGTTCCTGAATCCGAAATACCTGCCCATCCCGGCGGTGCTGTACATGCTGTCCGCCTGGTTCGCCTCGTCGACGTTCACGCCGGCCGACGTCGCGAGTGCGGGCGCCGCGTTCGACGCGGCGATCACCGGCGCGATCCGCAACCCGATCAACGGGCTCTGGCTGCTGACGTTCCTGGCGGCGTTCGTGTTCTTCACCGACACCCATGTGCGCTGGTATCGGGTGCTTGGCGGCCTCACCCATGCGATCGCCCACCTCGGCGCGGCGTTCGGCGTCGGCTGGCTGGCGCTGGTGGCGACGACGCGCTGGATTGCGTTGCCGTTCGGCAGCGTGTCCCAGATGCTCGCGTCGGGCGCGCTCACGTTCGTCGGTGGGGGTATCGCCGGGTCGCTGGTGCTCGGTCTCTACCTGTTCCTGTCGCTGCGCGTTTTTGGCCGGCATTCGAACGAAGCGTTCTCGTCGCTGCGCATCCAGGACTACAAGCAATGGCTGCGGCTGCAGATCGATGCGGCTGGCGCGCTGACGATCCATGCGATCGGCATCGATCGCGTGGCACGTCGCTGGGTGGATCGCCGTGGCAGCAATGCGGGCCGGATCGATCCCCAGGATCCGACAGCGACGCCGCCACGGCTGATCGAGACGGTGACACTCCGGCCGAGGGGCGACGGCAGCTATGCGGTCAGCGGCATCGACGAGCGCGGGCGCCGCTATTCGCGGGATCCGATTCAGGAGTCGACGACATGACGAGTGCAGACAAACGCGTATCGCGGCGGACGGTGCTGGCCGGCTCGGCAGCCGCAGCGGCGTCGACAGCGGCTGGACTCGCAGGCTCAGGCGCTGCAGCGTCGGCGAGCGCCGGCGAGGCGGCTTCGACCGCGGTCAGCGGCATCCTGGGCACGGTACCGCGGGGCAAGACCACGGTCTGGCAGATCGGCGATCAGAAGAGCTTCGAGACGCTGACGCGCGTCGAGCGCCCGATCCCGGTGCCGGGGGCGGGCCAGGCGCTGATCCGCGTGCACTACGCCGGCATCGCCGCGCGCGATCAGGGCATCGCCATCCAGATGTTTCCGGTGCCGCCGGGACCGCGACCGGCGACGCGCATCCCGCTCAGCGAAGGCTCGGGCGAAGTGCTCGCGGTCGGTGCCGGCGAGTCGCGCATCAAGCCGGATGACCGGGTCACCTGCTGCCACTGGGCGAACTGGGTCAGCGGGCCCTGGAGTCCTTCGAACTACGCTGCCGATGTCGGCAACACGATCGACGGCTGGCTCGGCGAGATGATCCTGCTGCCGACCTCCAGCCTGGCAACGATTCCGGCGGGCGTGTCCTGGGAGGATGCGGCGACGGTCACGGGCTCCGGCCTCACGGTCTGGCACGCGCTGCACGAGGTGGCGCAGGTGCGGTCCGACGACATCGTGCTGACGCTGGGCACCGGCGGCGTCTCGACTTTCGGGCTGCTGCTGGCGAAGGCCGCGGGCGCGCAGGTGGTGGTCACGTCCTCCTCCGACGAGAAGCTGGCCGAAATGAAGAAGCTCGGCGCCGACGTGACCGTCAATTACCGTTCGAACCCGCAATGGGGCAAGGAGGTGATCGAGAAGACCGGCGGCCGCGGCGCGAGCGTGGTGCTCGAGAATGTCGGCCCCGCGACGCTCGACCAGTCGATGGCGGCCTGTGCGGTCAATGCACGCGTGGTGATGATCGGCACCGGCCGGCCGCCACCGAACCCGCCGAACATGAACGGCATGTACATCAAGAACCTGATGTTGAAGGCAATCAGTGCAGGGAGCCGGACGATGCTCGAGAGCCTGCTGGCCGCGATGGCGCAGAATCGCCTGAAGCCAGTGATCTCGAAGACCGTGCCCTATGCGAACGCCGCGCAGGCCTATCGCGAGATCCGTGACGGGGACCACATCGGCAAGATCGTCGTGAAGATGATCTGAGCGCGCGACAGCGACTGCGACCGCGCGGCCGCGGCTCAGCGCGCCTTGCGCGGGGCGACTTCGAACGAGGCCCAGGCCGTCGGGCTGGCCTGCCCGCGCCAGTCGAGACCGAGGATCGCGATGTCGTAGACGCCCGGCCCGAGCACTGAGCTGTTGAGCGCCAGGCGCAGGTTCCCGTTCGAGTCCTTCTGCACGTTGTGCAGCACCGCGACCGTGCCCTGATCCGCGCGCTCGATCTCGATGCGGAATGCGCGCGACGTCGACCAGGACAGGTCGGTCTTCATCTCGACCAGCTCGGCGTCCTTGCCGCCGATGGCGAACATCGGCGTGGAGGGCGCGCCGGTGCGGCTCGGGATCACCGTCAGTGTGCGCCGGCTGCCCGCGGGGTCGATCGGGCGCTCGGCGACGCGGCGTTCGAGCAACTGGACCTGTGCGCGACTGTCGGAGAGCTGGCTCCCCAGGATCGCCGCGCCGATCACGGCGACCAGCAGCGCTGCGCCGATGGCGGCCACGATGCCGGGCTTTTCCCAGGCCTTTTTGGGCTTCTCCTGCCACAGTTCCGGCTGGCCGCTGGCCTCGATCAGTTTGACGGCCCGATGCACCCGCTCGGCGAGACCGATCTCGTCGATCAGCGCCGGGTTCTCGCGGCAGACGCGTTCGAAGTCGGCCAGGCCGCGCGGCGGCAGCTTGCCGAGCAGGTAGCGCTCGACGATCTGGTTCTTCTCGATGAACTCGCGGTCCATGGTTTCGCGTGCGACCGGCGCCAGCGGGGAAACCACGGCGTTCATGCGGAAGGCACCAGGCGAAGCATAGCGACGAACGAGAGCCGCAACGAGCGGGCGGCGCTCGTCTCGCCGCTCACGATGCTGGCTTGCGCGCCGACATTGCGGCGAAAACGCTCCGGGGTGCGCTGGGCCGCGCCACCTCGCGTCCGCCGCGCGAGGGTACGGTCGAGGTAGGCGGCGCGCCATTCAGGCCGTGCGGGTCGATCGCTCATTACCCAGTATCAGCCGAGGTTCAGGAAGACGCCCTATCGTGCATCGCGACGACCTCAAGTGGTGCGGCGTGGCTCACAATTCCGCCAGTGCCAGTGCCAGTGCCAGTGCCAGTGCCAGTGCCAGTGACAGCGTTGGCGAGCTGCGGCCCCGGTAACCCCTTCGCAGGCGCGGCACGTTCAACCCCCATCCGCAGTGGCTCCAGACAGGTGATCCATGACCCAGTCGATACGCAGGTTTTTCCGTTGGCGTTCCACCCAGGCCTTCGGCGCGGCGCTGGCCGTCGGCGCCGGTGTAGTCTCCGGCGGCGCAGCCGCGGACCGCAGCGCCGAGCGCGAACCAGTCCGCGACGACACGGCGATCACGATCTACAGCTCGGCGCAGCCCGGCGCGATCCCTCCCGAGCTGTATCGCCCGGTGCCGGGCGGCGGCAGCCCCAACGGCATGGCGGTGCCGGGTTACGCGATGGTGCGCCACGATCGTCCGATTCGTCTCGAGGCAGGCCGCTCGACGCTGCGCTTCAGCGATGTCGCGGGCCTGATCGATCCGACCACGGTCACCTTCAGTTCGCTGACCGATCCGGGCACGCGGGTGCTGGAGCAGAACTTCCAGTTCGACCTGGTCAGCTCGGAGAAGCTGCTGCAGAAATTCATCGACCGGCCGGTCACCGTGGAGCGCACGGTGGGCAACCAGGCCGCGAACACTTCGGGCACGCTGCTCTCCTCGACTGACGGCCTGGTGCTGCGCGGCACCGATGGTTCGATCTCCGCGCTGCGCGACTACGCGTCGGTGCGCTTCCCCGAGTTGCCCGGCGGCCTGATCACCAAGCCGACGCTGGAATGGCTGCTGTCCTCGCCGCGAGGCGGCGACCAGAAGGCGCGGGTGACCTACCAGACCGGGGGCATCACCTGGTGGGCGGACTACAACCTGGTGTTCAACCCCGGCAAGGACGCCAACAGCGGTCTGCTGGACCTGTCGGCCTGGGTCAGCATCATCAACCAGTCCGGTGTCGGATACCCCGAAGCGAAGCTGAAGCTGATCGCGGGTGAGGTGAACCGCGCGCCCGCCGCAGCGCGCATGGAACGGCGTGCGATGGCGATGGCCGACAAGGTGATGGAGACGGACGCGGGAGGTTTCGAGCAGAAGGCCTTCTTCGAGTTCCACCTGTACACACTGGGCCGCCGTGCCACCCTGCCCAACAACTCGACCAAGCAGATCGAGCTGTTCGACCAGGCGAAGCAACTGCCGGCGAAAAAGGTGATGGTGTACTACGGTCTCGGCCAGCCGTTCGGCTGGAGCTCGCCGATGACCGACCGCGATCTCGGCCTGCCGATGAATCGCAAGGTGGACGTCTACCTCGAGTTCCGCAACGAGAAGCAGTTCGGCCTCGGCGTGCCGCTGCCGGCCGGGCGCATCCGTGTCTCGCAGCTCGACGTGGCGGACGACAGCCTCGAGTTCATCGGCGAAGACCGCATCGAGCACACGCCGAAGGACGAGACGGTGCGGGTGAAGCTCGGTTCGGCCTTCGACGTGGTGGGCGAGCGGCGCCAGGCGGACTTCACGGTCGATACCAAGGCGCGCTGGATGGAGGAGGAGATCGAGGTGAAGCTGCGCAATCACAAGGACCAGCCGGTGGACGTGATTGTGAAGGAGAACCTGTATCGGTGGTCCAGTTGGAAGGTTATGACAAAAACCCATGACTTCACCAAGGAGGACGCGCGTACGATCCACTTTCCGGTACGCGTCGCGAAGGATGCCGAAATCGTGGTGCGGTACCGGGTGCGCTACACCTGGTGACCCCCACTCGTGCTGCAGTTTTCCGATCCCGAACGCCTGAGCAAGCCGACGCCCTCGGTCTACGAGGCGGAGCTGGAGCGGGGTCGCGTGACGCTGCGGTTCCCGGCGTCGCTCGAGCGCGAGTTTCGCAAGGTGCACCTCGAGCGCGTGGCCTCGCGAGTGCGCGCCTGGCAGGTCGCGCTGTTGCTGATCGTCGTGCTCTCCTCGTTCTACCGGCTCGGGCTGCTCGGCGGCCTCGGCCCGAACCTCGAGACCGCGCTGCGCATCGGCGTGCTGACGCCCGCCTGCGTCTCGATGCTGGTGGCGGCCTGGAGTCGCAAGTTCGCCTCGCGCTACCTGCGCACGGCGTTCTTCAGCTCGATGATCGTTTCGGTGGTGTCGTCGGCGCTCGTCGCGCAGGTGGTGGCGGAGGGCGGTGAGTCGGCGCTCGCCTTCCTCACGACCCAGGCCTTCGCCACGTTCTTTCTCGCTGGCCTGCTGTTCTACGACGCGTTGCTGGTGGCGGCGCTCGGCGTGCTCACGTTCGTCGTCGCCGGTTCCTATCACGGGCTGCCGGCCGACCAGCTGGTCTACGACGGCACGCTGCTGGCGCTGGTGTCCGGCGTCGGCACCTTCATCGCCTACGGCGTCGAGGAGAGCAACCGCCGCTTCTTCCTCGAGCGCGGCCGGCTCGGCGACCTCGCCGAGCGCGACGGTCTCACCGGGCTGCGCAACCGCCGCGCGTTCGACGAGCACCTGCTGCGCGTCTGGCAGCAGAGCCTGCGTGATCGTTCGTCGCTGGCGGTGGTGATGATCGACCTCGACCATTTCAAGCGCTACAACGACGCCTACGGTCACCAGGCCGGCGATGCCTGCCTGCGTCACGTCGCGCAGATCGTGCAGCAGTTCTCGCGCCGGCCGCTCGACGTCGCGGCGCGCTACGGCGGCGAGGAGCTGGCCATCGTGCTCTACCAGGTCAGCAGCGAGCACGCCGCTGCGGTCGCGGAGCAGCTGCGCGCCAGCGTGGAGGCGGCGCGCCTCGAGCATCGCGAGGCGCCGACGCACGGGCAGGTGACGGTCAGCATAGGTGTGGCCTGGCTGGATGCGACGCTCGACCGAGCGCCGGAAGAGGCCGTCAAGCTCGCCGACCAGGCGCTCTATGCGGCCAAGCTCGGCGGACGCAACCTGGTGCGCGTGGTGGGGCGTGACGAGCCGCAGGTGTTCTCCGGCGGGCTGCGGGTCGTGCCGCTGTTGCGGCCGGTCGCCAAACCCTGAGGCGGCGCAGCGCGCGCCGCGCGGGGTGGGTCAGCCCGTGCGGCGGTACGCGCGCACGAAGACCTTCACGTGTTCGTCGATCAGCGCCGGGATCGCCAGCGGCCGGCAGCGCGTGCCGCCGAGATCGTGCTGGTGCAGCAGCGCCAGCAGCAACGGTGACAGCAGCATCAGCGCCGCATGGCGCGTTTCGCAGTCGACGATGACGCGCTGCGCGACGTAGCCCGTCAGGCGCTGCTCGAGTGCCTGCAGGGTGGGCTCCAGCACGTCGTTGAGGTAGTCGAGCGCGGTGCGCGTGTTGCGCAGGCCTTCGGACAGGCCGATGCGGTGCAGCTCGCCGACGAACCCCTGGGTCCAGCCGACCACCACCCGCGACAGGAAGAACTTCAGCGAGGCCTCGAGGTCGACGTCGTCCGCCTCCGGCGCCTTGGCGCGCTCGAGGTGGCGCCGGCCCGTCACCAGGTAATGCTCGAACACGGACTTGATCAGCGCTTCGCGGGAGCCGAAATAGTGGCGCAGCGTCGCCACGCTCACGCCGGCGGCCAGCGCCAGCTCGCGGAAGCTCGGAGGTTCGCCGGTCTGGAGGGACAGCCGTTCCCTGGCCTTGGCAATCAGGGCGCTCCGTCGCTCGTCGAACTGCGCGTTCCGTGCGCCTACGGTCCTTGTCATTGCCACCCTCCAGCACCGGCTTGATAAATTAGACCATATGGTCTAGGATAACGCAACTCGCACTTGCTGCCACAGGGACAAGGCACTCAGATGGCTTTCGACACCGTTGAGAACACCGGCTTTTTCGCCCGTTATCGGGTGTATCTGCTCGCCGCCGCGGTCCTGGCGGCAGGCCTGTTGTTCTGGCAGCGCAGCACGCGGCCCCTGCCCGTCGGGGTGGTCGAGGCGAAGGCCGGCCCGGCCGAGCGTGTACTGGCGATTACGGGTCGCACCCGGCCGCAGGTCACGGTCACCATCGTCCCCAAGGTCGCGGGCCAGATCGTCCGGCTGACCAAGGAAGAGGGCCAGACGGTGCGCGCCGGTGAGCTTCTGGTGCAGTTCGATGCCGATGCGCCGCAGGCCGCGGTCGACGAGGTCGCCTCCAAGGTGGCCTCTGCGCAGCGCGCGGTCGCCGAGGCACAGCGCAACTTCGAGCGCGCGTCACAGCTGAAGGAGCGCGGGCTCGCGACAGTCAAGGACTTCGACCAGGCGCGCTTCGACCTCGACCAGGCCACCGTCGAGCTGCAGCGGGTGTCGGCCAGCCGTCGTGAAGTGGCCTCGCGTCTGCGCGACAACACGCTCGTCGCGCCGGTGGCCGGCGTCGTGCTCGCGCGCCCCGTCGATGTCGGCCAGGTGGTAGGCACGACCACCGTGATCTACGAAATCGCGCCGCTGGCGGACGTCGAGGTCGAGGCGGACGTCGACGAGCAGTTCCTCGGCGAGGTCCGCGAGGGACTGAAAGCCGACGTCATCGTCGCCGGTCGCCCCCGGCCGGTGGCTGCCACGCTCTACTACGTCTCGCCGAAGGTGGACCCGCGTACCGGCGGCGCGAAGGTTCGGCTGCGCTTCGATGAGAAGCTCGAAGGTCTGCGCTCGGGCCTGACCGCGGACGTCAATCTGGTCATCGAGCGTCGCGTGCAGGCGATCACGGTCGCCCGCAGCGCCATCCTCGGACGCGACCAGACCGCGCGCGTGCAGCTCGTGAAGAACGGCATCGTCGAGGAGAAGAAAGTCCAGTTCCTCGAATGGCCGAGCGAGCGCGTGATCGTGCTGGCCGGTCTCGATGCGGGCCAGACCCTGGTCTCGCAGCCGCGGCCCGACCTCGTCGGCCGCCGCGTCGCACCGACCCGGGAGGGTGCCGGCACGCCGCGCGGCGAGCGCCCCCGCGGCTCCGACGCCCGCAAGGCGATGTGACGGGGTAGCAGCGATGCGTTTCGACCTCAAGGTGGCCCTGCGATACCTGCTCTCCAACCGGCTGCAGTCGGCGCTGCTGATCGGCGGCGTCGCGATCGCCGTGATGGTCTACACATTCAACGCCGCGCTGATCAACGGGCTCGCCGAGTTCCAGATCCAGCGCGTCGTCGGCAGCGCCTCGCACGTGACGCTAGAGCCGGCGAAGCTCGCCCCGGCGCTCGCGCCGTCGGCGGAAGGCGCCGAGCGCCTCGTGGTCTCGCAGCGCGCACTGGAGCGGCGCGAGCAGATCAAGCAATGGCGTACCGTCGAGCAGGTGATCGAGACGATTCCGGGCGTCACGGGTGTGTCCCTCAACATCCTCGGCACGGGCCTGGTGTCGCGCGGCCAGCAGACCTTGCCGGTGACGCTGAAGGGCGTGGAGCCCTCCCGCCTGTCGGCCATCGCGCCGATCGACACCACGATTGTCGACGGCGAACCGCGGCTCGGCCTCAACGACGTGCTGATCGGTCGCAAGCTCGCCACCGATCTCGGCATCCGCGTGGGCCAGCCGATCTTCATCGCCAGTGACCAGGGTCGCGAACGCACCCTCACGGTGCGCGGGCTGTATGCGACGGGCGTCGAGAGCCTCGACGGCCGTCTCGCCTACGTGAACCTCGACACGGCGCGGGTGATGTTCGACCTGCCTGAAGGCCTGACAGAAATCGAGATCAAGCTTGCCGACATCTACGCGGCACGCGACGTCGCGAAGCAGCTCGCCGACACGACGGGCCTGGAGGCCAGCGCCTGGATGGACAAGAACCAGCGCCTGCGCGAGGCGCTCGAGGGGCAGGGCAGCTCCGGCAGCATCATCAAGTTCTTCACGCTGATCACCATCGTGGTCGGTGTCGCCAGTGCGCTGCTGCTGACGACGTACCGCCGTCGCCCCGAGATCGGCATCATGCGCAGTTTTGGCATCTCGCAGAACTTCGTGCTGTCGGTGTTCCTGATCCAGGGCGCGCTGATCGGCGTGATCGGCTCGCTCGTCGGCTGCGCGCTGGGCTGGAGTTTCAGCACCCTGCTCGCCAATGTCACCGGTGCCAGCGGCCGCGCCCTGCCCGTCGATCCCGCGCTCGGCCAGTACCAGCTCGCGCTGCTGCTGGCGGCCGCCGCCAGCATCGGCGCGGCCTTGTGGCCCGCTCGCGCCGCGTCCCGCATCGATCCCGTCGAAGCCATTTCCCAGTGAACGCCGTTGCAATGATCGCCGGCCCCAGATCCGGTATTCAATACACGTCCGAGGTGAAGACCATGGAAGCTCCCGTCCTCGAAGTCCGCGACGTCCGCAAGGTGTTCGTCGACAAGGATTTCCAGACGCCCGTCCTGAAGGGCGTCGACTTCTCGCTCGGCCGCGGCGAAATGGTCGCCATGCTCGGCCCTTCGGGCAGCGGCAAGAGCACGCTGCTGTCGATCCTCGGCACGCTGATGCGCCCGACCTCGGGCAGCTTCCGCATGCTCGGCCGCGAACTGACGACGATGAACGAGAAGGACCTCTCGGAGTTCCGCAACCAGCAGATCGGCTTCATCTTCCAGTATCACCACCTGCTGCCGGACTTCACGGCCCTCGAGAACGTGCTCTTTCCGCATGCCGGGCGCGTCGGCCGAGAGACCCGCGCGGGGCGCGAACGCGCGGCGATGCTGCTCGAGCGCGTCGGCCTGAAGGACCGCATGAACTACCGTGCGACACGTCTCTCGGGGGGCCAGAAGCAGCGCGTCGCGATCGCCCGCGCGCTGATGAACCAGCCGGCGCTGGTGCTGGCCGACGAGCCCACCGGCAACCTCGATCGCGAGAACGCCGACCAGGCGTTCGCGCTGATGCAGGAAATCCAGCGCGAGACGGGGACCACGTTCCTGCTCTCGACGCACGATCGGGAACTCGCCGACCGCTGCCAGCGTCGCATCTACCTGCGCGCGGGCGTGGCCGTCGACCAGCCCGTCGAGGCGGCGACACCGGCACCGCAGCACGATTTGCCGCCGAAGATTTCGACCCCGCCAAGCGTGACCCCGCTCAGCTCGACCCTGGTCGGCTTTCTCCAGCCGACGATCCCCGTCACCCACGCTGCCGCTGCCGCTGCCGCTGCCGCTGCCGCTGCCGCTGCCAGCTTGGGCTGGCGGGTCATTGACGGCGACGGCGTGGCGGTGGTGGACCGCACCGTACCCTTCGATCGGGATACGCCGGCCGAGGATCGACGCCGCGCCTACTAGACTGAACCGTCAATCAACAGCAAGCGCGTCCCAAAGAAGGTCCGGGCCCTTTGGCTTAGCTGCGGCCTGCGCGTGCTGCTCTGCCGCCAGCCGTGAGTCGCGGGGCTTGAATCAGTACCTCTGCGGCGATGCCGAGTTCTGCGTGTAATCGCCGGATCATTCCGATCGAGAGGGTCCGCTTGCGATTGAGCACTTCGGAAACGCGCGTGCGGGTGCCAATCAGGGGCTCCAGGTCCTTGCGTGTCAGCCCCTGCTGTTCCATGCGAAAGCGGATAGCCTCAATGGGATCGGGTCGATCAATCGGCTCGTGCTGCGCTTCGTAGGCGTCAATCAGGGTAGCCAGCACATCGAGGCGATCACCATCGGCCGTACCGTTCCTTGAGCCCCACAGACGCTTCACCTCTGCCATTGCGGCACGATGATCTGCAGCGCTCCGAATTGGTTTGACATCAATCGCCATGCTCCACCTCCGTCACATCAATCTGGTCGTAGTCCTTGTGGGCACCCAACCACTTGATCCACACGATGCCTTTCTCGAAATCAATGGCTACCACCAGTCGATAGGAGTTGCCTTTGATGTTAAACACCACACGATCCGCTGACACAATGCTGGCCGTGGCATAGAACTCCTTGATTTCAGCACTGGTACGCCACTCGGCGTTCTGTGTCTCGTGAAACCAGGCGTCAAGTGCCGATCTCAACGCACTCTGATCTTTGTGCCCGGTTCGGGTTGCGACAAAGTCCCGCAAGGTACGCCGGGCGATGACCCTCATGGGAACACAATATCATGTGCCCAAAATGGGAACAATGGCCATGGATTCCGGCTATTTGCCAGCGGCTATTCGGTCACATTGGGTCCCATGAGCTGCATGGAAATTCTGAAGGCACGCGTATCCTCTGAGATTGAGCGCCAGGTGCATGCGATCGCTCATCGCCAAGCTGGAACGACGATGCCGTAGCGGCGGCCGCCCGCTGCCGGGGCCGGCTGCGCGTGATCGCGAGCATCGAAGAGCCTGAAGTCATCGCGCGCATCCCGGCGCATCGAGATCGGGATTGCGACACGCCCGAGCCGGAGCTCTCGCCGATTGCCGCGCGGGCGCCGCTGCGGCAGGGCACGCTGCTGAGACATGGACGCCGCCTGCACGGCCGCGGGGCGGATCAGGTCGCGTCCGGTGAAGGTCAAGCCGGGGAGACAGGGGATGCGAGGGCGAGGGCGAGAGCGCTCCATCGCGCAAGCAGGGGCGTTGAAAGTACAATCCGCCGCGATCTTCGATATGTCGCATCGGCGACAAGCACGGTGAGGGAGTCTCGCTACACGAAGGACATCTAGCTGACCCGCCAAGGAAGTGTGTCGGCGGAAGTCGGATACGGCGGAAGTAAAAACAGCGCGGAATGCGCAGAATGCGTGATACACGTTTAGTGCCTCATACCGTTGTGGAGGAGGCGCCCATGCGTCCGGATGACACCGTGACGATTACGGCGGTCGAGTTTCACCGCAACCCCGGGCGCTACCAGGATGTGGCACTGACCCGGCCGGTGACCCTCACCAAGAACGGTCGCGAGCGCACGGATCTGCTCTCGGCCGAGGAGTACCAACGCCTCAAGCGTCGAGATCGGCGCGCGCTCGCCGCTGAGGAATTGTCGGCGGCGCAGCTCTCCGTAGTGCGCGCCGCAACTGTTCCGAGCGAATACGGACACCTCGATGCCGAGCTGGCCGACTAGGCGCCGTGAAGCTACCGGCGCCGATCCCCGGTCTAGACATGACGCGAGTGGATGCGTAGGGCGACATGCAGGTGTTGGTGCTGCCGATCACGCACGCGACGCCGATCGGCCGTGGATCGTGATCTTGGAGGCCAACGAGTTTGTCTGGCCCGGCCCCGACCTTCGGCCGCTTCCGGGAAAAGATCTCTCGTCCGTGGCGTACGGAATCTTGCCGCCGCGATTCTTCGCGTACGTTCGCGATCGCTTCGTCGATCGCGCGATCCGCAACGCCTAAGGCACTCGGGGTCTGTGGTAGCTTGGACGAAAAGTCCCCGGCACAAGAATCGATGACTTACCCGCGCGACGCGTTCGCGACCGTCCCTTCAGACCCGGCTGTCATCGCGCCGCCCGCGGCGCGTCACAATCCGCTGCGCACGCGCGCCGACTGGGACGCGGCGCGGCGCGCCGTGACGCAGGATCCCGGCGCATTCCACGGCGCGATCGCCCGTCGCGAGCTGCATTGGTTCGACCCCGCGATCGGTGCGCAAGGCGCGTGGATCCGGTTCGATGACGCGGCGGATCGCTGGAGCGGCTTCGATGCGCGCACCGGCGAGGGCGTGGACGTCGGCCATGCCGCGGATCACGAACCCTGGCAGCGGGCCTTCGACGACCGCGAGGCGCCGTTCTACCGCTGGTTCCGCGGCGGCCTGACCAACGCCTGCTTCAACGAGGTGGACCGCCACGTGCTGTCCGGCTTCGGCGCCGAGCCTGCGCTGTTCTTCGAGGGCGATCGCTGGGACCAGTCGCTCGATGGCGGCCGCGGCGGGCCGGTGGTGTCCTACGCGGTGTCGCGCCGCGAGCTGGTGCTCGAGGTGGCGAAGTGCGCGCTCGCGCTGCGCCGCCTCGGCCTGGTCGCGGGCGATCGTGTCGCGATCAACATGCCGAACATTCCGCAGCAGGTGTACTGGACCGAGGCCTGCAAGCGGCTCGGCATCGTCTACACCCCGGTGTTCGGCGGCTTCAGCGACAAGACGCTCTCGGATCGCATCCACAACGCCGGCGCGCGGGTGGTCATCACCGCAGACGGCGGTTTCCGCAATGCGCAGATCGTGCCGTTCAAGGAGATCTATACCGACCCGGCGCTCGATGCCTACGTGCCCGCCGAAGTGGCGATCGCCACGGTCGAGCGAGCGCTCGACTCGCTGGCGGAGGGCACCGGCGGGATCGCCGCGCCGGTGCGCGCCGCGATACTCGCCGGCGCCCGCGAGGCGGTGAAGAACGAGATCACGCTGGAACGGTCGGATCTGATGCGTGGCATCGGCCGTGCGCTCGAAGCGATCGCGGGTCTCGCCGCCGCGGACGCGAGCCGCATCCGCACCGCCATCGCCTCGGCGCTGGTGCAAACACCGTCGCGGGTCGAGGCAGTGATCGTCGTGCGCCACGCGGCGCAGGCCGATCTGCTGTGGCGCGCCGAACGCGATCGCTGGGCGCATGAACTCACCGATGCCGCCCTGCTGGAGATTGCAGCGGCTGCCCGCGACGCTGGCCTGCTGCCGGGACTGTCGCCTGGTCCGCCAGGGCAGGTCACGCCAGCGCAAGTCTCCACCGCGCTGCTGGCCCTCGACGATCGCGCGCTGGTCGCCGCCGTCTGGGCGGCGGTGCCGCCGCTGCCGGTGGATGCCGAATTCCCGCTGTTCTTCATCTATACCTCGGGCTCGACCGGCAAGCCCAAGGGCGTGGTGCACGTGCACGGCGGCTGGCTCGCCGGCATTTCGTACACCATGCGGGTCGTGTTCGACGCGACGCCGGGCGACGTGATCTACGTGGTGGCGGATCCGGGCTGGATCACCGGCCAGAGCTACATGATTGCCGCCGCGCTGGCGACGCGCGTGACCACGGTCATCACCGAAGGCGCGCCGGTGTTCCCGAGTGCCGGCCGCTTCGCGAGCATCATCGAGCGCTTCGGCGTGCAGATCTTCAAGGCCGGCGTCACCTTCCTGAAGACCGTGATGACGGATCCGCAGAATGTCGCCGACGTGAAGGCCTACGGGCTCGGCTCGCTGCGCGTGGCCACGTTCTGCGCCGAGCCGACCTCGCCGAGCGTGCAGCAGTTCGGGATGGATCTGGTCACGCCCTGGTACATCAATTCGTACTGGGCGACCGAGCATGGCGGCATCGTCTGGACGCATTTCTACGGCAACGGCGACTTCCCGCTGCGCGCCGACGCGCACACCTACCCGCTGCCCTGGGTGATGGGCGACGTGTGGGTGCCGGACAGCGAGCCGGATCCGGTGACGGGCCGCGTGGCGGCGCGAACAGCGGAGATCGGCGAGAAGGGCGAGATCGTGGTCGCTGCGCCGTATCCGTATCTGTGCCGCACGATCTGGGGCGACGCCGCGCAGTTCCGCGTCGAGGGCGCGCGGATCAGCCCGGCGTGGAAGGGCGATTTCGAGCGCTTCACGAACACTTACTGGACGCGCTGGCAGGGCCGCTACGCCTATACCCAGGGCGACTTCGCGGTGAAGTACGCCGACGGCGGCTTCTCGCTGCATGGCCGCTCGGACGATGTCATCAACGTCTCGGGCCACCGGCTCGGCACCGAGGAGATCGAGGGCGCGATCTTGCGCGACAAGCAGGTCAACCCGGATTCACCGGTGGGCAACGTGATCGTGGTCGGTGCGCCGCATGCGCAGAAGGGTCTGACGCCGCTGGCGTTCGTGAAGCCCGCGCCGGGCCGCAAGCTGACCGTCGACGACCGGCGGCGGCTGAACGAGACGGTGCGCCAGGAGAAGGGCGCGGTGGCCGTGCCCGAGGATTTCATCGAGGTCTCGCAGTTCCCCGAGACGCGCAGCGGCAAGTACATGCGGCGCATGGTGCGCGCGCTGGTCGAGGGCGCTGACGTCGGCGACACCTCCACGCTGCGCAATCCGGAGTCGATTGCCGAGTTGCGCCGTGCGATCGACGACTGGCTCGCGCGCCAGCGCGTCGCCGATGAGCAGCAACTGTTCGAGGACTATCGCTACTTCCGCATCCAGTACCACGCGCTGCCCGATGCGGCGGGAACGTCCGGCGCGCCGCCCGCGCGGATCGCGCTCGTGACGGTGACCAACCCGCCCGTCAATGCCTTGAACGAACGCGCGCTCGACGAGCTGAACATCGTGGTCGATCACGTGGCGCGCCGCGACGACGTCAAGGCGGTGGTGTTCACCGGCCAGGGTACGGCCTCGTTCGTCGCCGGCGCCGACGTGCGCCAGCTGCTCGAGGACGTGCACACGCTCGACGAGGCCCTGCCGCTGCCCAACAACGCGCACCTCGCATTCCGCAAGATCGAGTCGATGGGCAAGCCCGCGCTGGCCGCGATCAACGGCGTCGCGCTCGGCGGCGGCATGGAGTTCGCGATGGCCTGCCACGTACGCGTGGCCGAGCCCGGCGCCACGTTCGGCCAGCCCGAGGTGCGCCTGAACCTGCTGCCGGGCTACGGCGGCACGCAGCGCCTTCCACGGCTGCTCGAGGCCGCCGGGCATCCGGCGCCGCTGGTGCGTGCGATCGAGATCGTGCTCGGCGGTCGCACGCTGTCGGCCGACGAGGCGCGCACCGACGGCCTGCTCGATGCGATCTCGGACCAGCGCGACGTGGTCAGCGAGGCCGTGCGGCTGGCCGCCGACTACGTGCGCGAACCCGCCGGCGACGGCCTGGTCGCCCGCGCGTTCCGGGCGCGGCGGCTCGCGAACGAGGCTTGGCGGAAGCCGGGGCGCGCCGCATTCGATTCTGCGCTGGCGGACGACGAGGTGCGACGGCTGCTCGCGCAGGCACGCCTCGTCGGGCGTGAGCGGACGGCGAACCGCATCGTCGACGCGCTGCGCACCGGCTGGACGCGCGGCATCGACGCCGGCCTCGAACACGAGGCGCGGCTGTTCGCCGCGGCCGTCGTCGACCCCGCCGGCGGCAAGGCCGGCATTCGCGCCTTCATCGACAAGCAGAGCGCGCCGCTGCCGACCCGACGCAACCACCTGCCGCCCCGCGCGCAAGCCCCCGAACTTGTCGCGCGCGGCGAGCTGCTGCCGCTCGGCAGCCCGTTCTTCCCCGGTTTCACGCCGCTGCCGGCCTGGCAGTACGGGCACGCGGTCGTGAAGGATCCGGTCAGTGGTGCGCTCGCGCACGGGCTGCCGCGGGATGCCGAGCAGGAGATCCTGCTGCCGGTGCCTGCGCCCGGGCCGAACGAGGCGCTGGTCTACGTGCTCGCCTCCGAGGTCAACTTCAACGACATCTGGGCGATCACCGGCATCCCGGTCTCGCCGTTCGAGAACCACGATCTCGACTACCAGGTCACTGGCTCGGGCGGTGTCGGTCTCGTGGTCGCACTCGGCAGCGAGGTCAAGCGCGAGGCGCGCCTGAAGAGCGGCGACCTGGTCACGATCTACAGCGGCCAGAGCGAGCTGCTCTCGCCGCTGGCGGCGCGCGATCCGATGTACGCCGGCTTCGCGATCCAGGGCTACGAGACCGATACCGGCAGCCACCAGCAGTTCCTGCTCGTGCAGGGGCCGCAGCTGCATCCGGTGCCGACGGATCTGACGCTCGAGGCGGCGGGTTCGTACGTGCTGAACCTCGGCACCATCGCGCGCGCGCTGTTCACGACGCTGAAGGTCGAGCCCGGCCGTACGATCTTCGTCGAGGGCGCCGCCACCGGTACGGGCATGGAGGCGCTGAAGAGCGCCGCGAAGAACGGGCTCGCGGCCGTGGGCCTGGTGTCGAACGACGACCGCGCGGCCTATGTGCGGACGCTCGGTGCGGTCGGCGCGATCAACCGCAAGGATCCGCGCTGGGCGGGCGCGTTCGTACCAGTGCCGTCGACGCCCGCGGCGATCGCCAGCTGGGAGGCGGCGGGTGAGCCGCTGTGCGCGGCGATGCGGGCGCGGACCGACGGACGCCTGGCCGACTATGCGGTGTCGCATGCCGGGCAGGAGTCGTTCCCGCGCTCGTTCCAGCTGCTCGCCGACGGCGGCACGCTGACCTTCTACGGCGCCACCAGTGGTTACTGGTTTTCGTTCGTCGGCAAGCGCGGTGCGGAGAGCCCGGAAACCCTGCTGCGTCGCGCCTCGTTGCGCGCCGGCGAGGCGGTGCTGCTCTACTACGGTGTCGGCGACCCCGCCCTGCTCGATGCCGTCGGCCTGGAGGCGATCGAGGCGGTGCGTGCGGCGGGCGCGCGCCTGGTCGTGGCGACGGCCACCGATGCGCAGCGTGAGTTCGTGCAATCGCTCGGCTTCGGCGATGCGGTGCGCGGCGTGGTCTCGCTGGAGGAGATCCGTCGCAAGGAAGGCGCCGACTTCGACTGGCCCGCCGCGCTGCCGCCGATGCCGGATGCGAAGCGCGAGACGGCGAAGTTCAAGGAAGCCGTGCGCCTCTACCAGGAACGCACGATGAAGCCGTTTGGCGGCGCAATCGGTCGCTATCTGCGCAGCGTCGACAACCCGCGTGGCTACCCGGACCTGATCGTCGAGCGCGCCGGCCACGACGCGCTCGCGGCCAGCACTTCGCTGGTCAAGCCGTTCACCGGCCGCGTGGTGTATTGCGAGGACATGGCCGGCCGGCGTTACACGTTCTACGCGCCGCAGGTCTGGATGCGCCAGCGGCGGATCCTGATGCCGCGCGCGACCATCGCGGGCACGCACCTGTGCAACGCATTCGAAGTGAGCCGGATGAACGACATGATCTCGGCCGGCCAGCTCGAGGTGACGCCACCGATGGTGGTCGAGTGGCCCGACCTGCCGCGCGCCCACCAGTCGATGTGGGACAACACGCATGCCGGCGCCAACTACGTGGTCAACCACGCCCTGCCGCGGGCGGGTATCCGGACCCGGGATGAGCTTTTCCAGGAGTGGGCGGCGCAGTCGAAGCACAC
>JAYTNX010000381.1:0-31010 GCA_043748075.1 Pseudomonadota bacterium | reverse complement strand
AACTCGCGGGGCGCCGCGGTCGGGAAATTGGCGATCAGGCCGGCCTCGGGCGTCTCGGCCTTGAAGTTCGAGACCTCGACGCGCGGGAAGCGCTCGATGCCGCGCAGCACCTCGTCAGGGGCGATGAACAGTTCGGCCGGTTCCAGCAGCGGTCGTTCGATGTCGTAGCGCCGGTCCTCGAAGCGCGCACCGATGGCGTCCCAGTTGCGCGTCAGCGCACCGGCGAGTTCGGCGGTATCCGCCACCACGGCGTCGGCGGGCAGGTAGTCGAACAGCGTCGCGGTCTCGTCGTGGAACAACGGCAAGTAGAACTCGATGCCCGGCGGTGCGATGCCGTCGCTGACGCCGCGATACAGCGGGCTGCGCGTCGGGTCGCCCTCGAAGCGCGTGCGCCAGCGGCGGCGGAAGGCGCGCACCGCGTCGCCGTCGAGCGGGATCTCGCGCGCCGGCAGCAGCCGCACGCTTTGCAGCGTGTCGCGTGAGCGCTGGGTCTGCGGGTCGAAGCGCCGGATCGCCTCGATCTGGTCGTCGAACAGGTCGATGCGCAGCGGCGAATCGGTGCCCATCGGAAAGACGTCGAGCAGCGAGCCGCGCAACGCGAACTCGCCGGGCCCGCCAACCTGGCTGACGATGGCGTAGCCGGCCTCGACCAGGCGGGTGCGAAACGCCTCGAGCGCCAGTGTCTCGCCGACCGCGAGCGTGAAGCTGCGGCCGGCCACATAGTTGCGCGGCGGCAGTCGCTGCAGCAGCGTGTCGGCCGTGACCAGCAGGATGCCGCGCCGCCAGACCGGCAACTCCGCGAGGGTCAGCAGCCGCTCGGAGACGATGTCCGGATGCGGCGAGAAGACGTCGTAGGGCAGCACCTCCCAGTCGGGCAGGCTCAGCAGCCGCAAGCTCGGCGGCGCAAAGAACGCGAGCTCGGCGCGGCGCCGCTCGAGGCTGCGGCTATCGGGCTCGACGACGAGCCAGGGTCGCGTGTCGGCGGCGGCCGCTTCGGCGAGCGCGAGCGCGGCCGAACTGCCGTAGAGCTGGTGCCAGCGCACCAGCGGCCGCGCGACATCGGGAACGGGGGGTCTGAACAGGTCCGGCATGGTCCGCGGGGCAGGGCACAGGAATGCGAATGGCCGCATCCGGCGGCGAGGCCGGTCGCGAGCGAGCGCGAGAGCTTACCGTCGCGCCGGGCGAAGGCAAGCGGCGCGCGCGCTCGGCGGCGCCGCGTGCGCGGGACGCGAGCTGACGCGCCGGTGAACGCCGACGCGGGCCCGGTTCAGGAACCGCGAACCACCGCGTGCAGGACGCGGTCGTGCTCGAAGTAGACCGAGAAACCGGGGTAGTCCCAGCGCGTGATGGGCGGCTGACCGACTGCGGCAGAGCGGGCTTCCGGGGCGCCGAAGCGCTCCTCGACACCGCGCATGCTCATGCCGCGGGTCGGTGTCGGCCCCTCGGCCTGGCGCAGGGCGACCTGGCCGTCGACGAGGATCAGTTCGGCGCGCGCCGCGGGCGCCAGGGTGGCGGCTGAGGCGAGCAGGGCAAGGAGGGCAGGCAGGATGAGCGGGCGCATAAGTCCTCCGGGCAAGCATCGCCAATATAGCATCGCCAGGCGATGCGCCGGACGCCTGCACGCTTCGGCCGCGCGGTGCTGTGATGCGGTTCAAGATTCCGCGGGCGGCCGGGCGCGTTGTGGTTAAATTCCGGCCGGATGTTCCAGCCCCTGTCCCTGTTCGTCGGGCTGCGCTACGTGCGCGCCCGCACCCAGAAATTCTTCGTGTCCTTCATCACCTGGGTCTCGCTGGTCGGCGTCTGCGTGGGCGTCGCCGCGCTGATCGTGATCCTCTCGGTCATGAACGGTTTCGAGGGCGAGTTGCGCGGCCGACTGCTGGCGCTGACGGCGCATGCACGGGTGATCGTCGCGCCTGAGGGCGATGCGCCGGATGTCCCTGCGCCCTCGACGGCGGCGGCGGCGCCTCGCGCGTCCCGCGCCGACTGGGCCGCGATCGCGCGCACGGCGCGCGCGCTGCCCCAGGTGGTCGGAGCCGCGCCCTTCGTCGAAATCCAGGCGCTCGCGATGCACAGTCCGGAGATGCTGCCGGTGTTGCTGCGCGGCATCGACCCGGCGCTCGAGCCGGCCGTCACCGAGGCCGCGGAGGCGGTGACCGAGGGGCGCCTGGCCGATCTCGAGCCCGGCAGTGACCGGGTCATCGTCGGCAGCGTGATCGCGCGGCTGCTGGCGCTCGGCGTGGGAGATCGCATGACGCTGCTCGTGCCCGGCGTCGGTCGCGACGGCGCGCCGCAGCCTCGGTTGCGCGAGTTCACGATCGCCGGCCTGTTCGAGGTCGGCCTGCAGGACCACGACGGGGTGCTGGTGTTCGGCGCGCTCGATGACGTGCGTGCGCTGACCGCCGACGACCCGCGCGCAGCCGGCCTGCGCCTGCGATTCCGCGACGCGATGCAGGCGCCGGCGGCTGCCGCAGCGCTGCAGCCGCGGCTGCCGCCGGGGTTCGAGGTGCGCGACTGGACGCGCGACCATGCGAACTATTTCCGCGCGATCCGCATCGAGAAGACGATGATGGCGCTGATCCTGCTGCTGATCGTCGCGGTGGCGGCGTTCAACATCGTTGCGATGCTGGTGATGGTGGTCACCGACAAGCGCACCGACATCGCGATCCTGCGCACCCTCGGCGCCTCGCCGCGAAGCGTGATGGGCGTGTTCCTGACACAGGGGTTGGTGATCGGCTGGTTCGGTGTCGCCCTCGGTGTCGCGCTCGGCGTGTCGCTGGCGCTGAACGTCGGCGAGATCGTGCCGCTGCTCGAACGGCTTTTCGGCTTCCGCGTCATGAACCCGGACGTGTACTACATCACGCGGATTCCGTCCGAGCTGCAGTGGCGCAACGTGGCCTGGATCGGCGGCGCCGCGCTGCTGCTGACCGGGCTCGCGACGGTCTACCCGGCGCTGCGCGCCTCGCGGGTCGCACCCGCCGAAGCGCTGCGGTACGAGTAGCGTCGAGGTGGCCTCGTCCTACGAATGGCTGATCGGCACCCGCTACTTGCGCGCCGCCCACCGGCGCGGATTCGTGTCCTTCGTGGCGTTGATTTCGGTCGCCGGCCTGATGCTCGGCGTGGCGGTGCTGATCGTCGTGCTGTCGGTGATGAACGGCTTCGAGCGCGAACTGCGGGCGCGGATCCTGTCCGTCACCTCGCACGCAACGCTGATGGGGCTCGACGGTGCGCTGCCGGACTGGCGCGCGGCGCGACGCGTGGCCTTGCGCACGCGGGGGGTGCTGCAGGCCGTGCCCTATGTGGAAGCCCAGGCCATGCTCGCCCACGGCGCGCGGGTCGTCGGTACGGCCGTGCGCGGCGTGGATCCGGCCGAGGAGCGCAAGTCGGTCGGGCTGGCGCAGCGCATCCAGGGTGGCCGGCTCGAGGACCTGCAGCCCGGATCGTGGCGCATCATCCTCGGCTCGGCGCTCGCCGAGGAGCTGGGCGTGCGGCGCGGCGACAGCGTGGTGCTGATCGCGCCGGAGGGCGCAGCGACTCCGGACGGGATCGTGCCGCGCATGCGCCGCTTCACGGTCGCGGGCACGTTCGAGTCGGGCATGTATGAGTTCGACCGCGGGCTGGCGCTGCTGAACATGGCGGATGCGGCGCGCATCTATCGCCTCGGCGATCGCGTCACCGGCGTGCGTCTCACGCTCGAAGACCCGTTCGCGGCGCCGGACATCGTGCGCACCCTCGCGCTCGACCTCGGCGGCGGCTTCTTCGTCGGCGACTGGACGCGCAACCACGCGAATTTCTTCCGCTCGATCGAGCTGACCAAGTCGCTGATGTTCGTGATCCTGCTGACCATCGTCGGCGTCGCCGCGTTCAACATCGTCGCCACGCTGGTGATGATCGTGAAGGACAAGCAGCAGGACATCGCGATCCTGCGCACCCTGGGCGCCGGGCCGCGCAACATCCTCGCGACCTTCGCGCTGCAGGGCACCCTGATCGGCCTCGCCGGCACGCTCGCTGGCGCGGCGCTCGGCATCCTGCTGTCGCACAACCTGCAGTCGATCGTGCATGCGCTGGAGCGCGCGCTCGGCGTGCAGTTCCTCGATGCGAAGGTGTACTTCATGAGCGACCTGCCGGCCTACGTCGAATGGCGCGACGTGGCGCAAATCTGCAGCGTCGCGTTCGCGCTGTGCGCGCTCGCGACCCTGTACCCGGCCTGGCGCGCGGCCCGAACCGAGCCTGCGGAGGCGCTGCGACATGACTGAAACCGCCGTCCCGCCCGTGCTCGAGGCGCGCGCGATCCGCCGCGATTTCCGCGAAGGTCCCTCGATGCTGAGCGTGCTCGAGGGCGTCAACCTGCGGATCATGGCGGGCGAGCGGCTGGCGATCGTCGGCGCCTCGGGTTCCGGCAAGACCACGCTGCTGCAGATCCTCGGCGGCCTGGATCGCCCCAGCGGCGGCAGCGTCGAGATCGCCGGCCGCGACATCCACGCGCTCGGCGAGGCCGCGCGCGGCGAGCTGCGCAACCGCACGCTCGGCTTCGTCTATCAGTTCCACCACTTGTTGCCGGAGTTCAGCGCGCTGGAGAACGTGGCGATGCCGCTGCTGGTGCGGCGCATGCCGACCGCCGAGGCGCGGCGTCGCGCCGAGTCGCTGCTCGGCCGCGTGGGCCTGGGCGCCCGGCTTGGACACCGGCCCAACGAACTCTCCGGCGGCGAGCGCCAGCGCGCCGCCGTGGCCAGGGCGCTGGTCACTGAACCGCGCCTGGTGCTGGCCGACGAGCCGACCGGCAATCTCGACGGCAACAATGCCGGCCAGGTGTTCGAACTGATGCTGGAGCTGAACCGCGAGCTGCAGACCAGCCTGGTGATCGTCACCCACGACACGCGGCTGGCGGCACGCATGGATCGCGTGTTGACGCTGGTCGGCGGATATCTGCGCGAAGAGCCCCGATCAGCCGCTTGAGGCGCCGCGCCGCGCGCGGTATTTCTTGATCACCTGCCGTCGCCACAGCAGCTCGAGCAGGGACCAGCCCACCAGGCCGGCGAACAGCGCGCAGATCCCGCACCCGGCCAGGAACGGTTTCCACATCGGGCCCAATCCGTTCTGCAGCCAGTCCCAGGAGAGCGAGAAGCTGAACGCGTCCTGCGGTGCGCCGAGCGCCAGGCAACCGACGCGGTAGGCGAGGTAGTACACCGGCACGACCGTCAGCGGATTCACCAGGAACACCGTCGAGAGGATCACCGGCACGTTGACGCGTGCCAGCGCCGCAAACGCCAGCGCCACCGGCACGTGCACCGGCAACGGCACGAAGCAGATCGCGAGCCCCGCGCCGAAGGCGAGCGTGATGCCGCGCCGCTGCAGCGACCAGAGCCGGGCGTCGCCGAGCCACTGCGCGAACGGGCGGGCGTACCAGCGGTCGCGCACGCGGTGCACGCGGGAGGCCAGGTTGCGGATGAAGGGGCGGAGCATGCGAGCGCGGCACTCTAGCAGCACTTCCGCGACCGACATCGGTTCGCGTCACGGCCTGCCGGTCTCGGCCGGTTTCGCCTGGCTCATGGGCGCCTGTGTCGCGCTGTGGAGCACGCTGCAGCCCGGCTGGGGACTGCTCGCGGCCGCGGCGGCCATCGCGCTGGTGGCCGTGGCGTCTCGGCAGGTGATGCTCGCCTGCCTGCTGGGTGGCCTGGTCGTCACCGGCGCGGCTGCCCAGGTCCGACTCGAGGCTCGGTGGCCGGCCGCACGAGCCGGCGACCGCGCGCTGGTCACTGGTGTGATCGACTCGCTGCCGGTCCGTCGCGGCGACGGCGTCGAGTTCGATCTGGTCGGGGAACTGATCGCGCCGCCGTCGCAGGCGCGTGCGCTGCGCGTCCGTGTGACCTGGCGATCGCCGCCGGTTGCACCGCGCGCCGGGGAGCGCTGGCGGCTGGTGCTGCGGCTGCGCCCGCCGCGCGCGCCCGTCAATCCCGGGGCGGTCGACCAGGAGCGTTTCCTGTTCCGCGAACGCGTCGATGCGCTGGGCGTCGTGGTGCCGAGCCGGCTCGGCCGTCGCGAGGCACTCGCGAAGCCGGGCTGGAGCGCCTGGCGCGAGTCGATCGCCGAACGGATCCGCGACAGCGTGGAGGACCGCGATGCCGCGGCGCTGATCGCCGGACTCGCCGTCGGCGCCACGACAGCGATGACGCGCGATCAGTGGCGGGTGTTCGGCGCCACCGGGACCGTCCACCTGGTCGCGATCTCGGGGCTGCACGTGACGATGTTCGCCTGGTTGGCCACCATCGCCGCGCGCCGGGCCTGGCGCGCGCTGAGACTGGGTCGGCTCTGCGAGCGCGAGCCGCTCGCGGCCGCCGTCGGTCTGGCGGCGGCCGCCGGCTACGCCCTGCTCGCGGGTTTTTCGGTGCCCACCCAACGCACCCTGCTGATGCTCGTGGTCTGGTGGATGGCGCGCCTCACGGGCCGCCCCGACGGGGGCCTGGAAGTGATCGGCCTGGCGTTGCTCGCAGTGCTGCTGTTCGATCCGCTCGCGCCGCTGGCGGCCGGGTTCTGGCTGTCGTTCGCCGCCATCGGCGTGTTGATCGCGACCGACGGCGTGCCGGTCGGCGGCGCAGGACGCGTCGACGCCGCGTCGGCCTCTCCTGGCGCTCCCGATACCGCGGCGACGGGCGGGCGCGCCGCTGCGTTGCGACTGCGGGCGCTGCTGGCGCGCGGCGCGCGCGCGACGCGCGAGCTCAGTGCGACGCAGTGGCGGGTGACCGCAGCGCTCGCGCCGGCGACGCTACTGCTGTTCGGTTCCGTTCCGGTGGCCGGGCTGCTCGCGAACCTGCTCGCGATCCCGTTCTTTTCGCTGCTGCTGGTGCCGCTGATCCTTGCGTCGCTGGCGGCCTGGCCGCTCGCGCCGGCGCTCGCCTCCGGCGGATGGCGGCTCGCCGAGCAGTGCTACCTGCAGGCCTGGCCCTGGTTCGAGGCGATGGCCGACCTGCCCGGCGCCGTCTGGTCGGTAGAGCCCGAACTCGCCTGGTTGCCGGTGGCCTTGCTGGCGCTGCCGTGGTGGCTGCTGCCGGGACCGGCGTTGCTGCGTGCCACGGGACTGGTGGCGCTGCTGCCACTTCTGGCGCCGGCGCGTGCCGGGCTCGCGCCCGGCGAGTTCGCAGCGCTCCTGCTCGAGACCGGTGACGGCATTGCGTTGCTGGTGCTGACGCGCCACCACGCGCTGGTCTACGACACGGGCGATGTCTACGGCAGCGACGGCGTCCGCGCCGCCCGGGTCGTCGTACCGGCGTTGCGCGCCTTCGGGCGCCCAGGGTTCGACCTGGTGGTGCAGAGCCGGGCCACCGGCTTCCGCGTGGCAGGCGTGGCCACGCTGCTGACCGGCGTGCCGATTGGCGAGGTGCGCAGCGGCGGGCCGTGGAGCGCGGGTCCGCGCCGCGTCGCCGCCTGCGATCGCAGCGCCGGCTGGATCTGGGATGAGGTCGAGGTGCGCGTATTCCCGGGCGCACCCGTCGCGCCCGATGCCGAAACAGCGCCCTCGTGCGTACTGCGGGTCGCGTCGCGCGCGGGCCGAGGCCCTGCACTGCTCGTGCCTGCGCAGGTGGATCGCATCGAGGCCACGTGGCTGGCATCGCCCGCGTCGGCCGTCGCGTTGCGCGCCGCGGTCGTGCTCGCGCCGCGGCGCGGTTCGGCGGCGGCACTGACGCCGTCATTCGTGGCGGCCATCGGCGCGCAGCAGGTGTTGGTCGCGAGCCGCGAGCTGGGCGACCCGCAACGCCGCCGCATCGCCCGGCAATGGGGCGTCGCTGAGGACCGCGTCATGAGCACCGCACGACAGGGCGCCCTCGTGATCGGCCAGCGACCACCGGCGGCAGAGCTGGAGGTCTCGCGGCTCGTGGACCGTCAACCACGCTGGATCTGGCGGGTGCCGAGAGAGTGACGCGACGCGGGGCGGACGGTCCGGGAAGGACTGCCCCGGCGCCGGCCCGCTCCGGTATCATCGCGCCAGCTTCGTCAAGTCGGATGCGCCAGATGTGGGAAATCGTGCGGGCCGGTGGCCCGCTCATGTGGCCGATCATCTTTTGCTCCATCGCCGCCGTCGGCATCGTCGTGGAGCGCCTCTGGACCCTCCAGGAACAACGCGTGATGCCGCGCGGGCTGCAGCAGAAGGTCTGGCAGCTGGTCGAGGCGGGGCAGGTCACCGACAAAGTGATCAACGCGCTGACCCAGAATTCGCCGCTCGGGCGGGTGCTGGCCGAAGGGCTCGCGAATCGTCATCGTCCGCGCGCGGTGATGATGGAGCGGCTCGAGGATACGGGTCGGCACGTGGTGCATGAGCTGGAGCGCTTCCTTAACACCCTCGGCACGATCGCCTCGGTCAGCCCGCTGCTCGGCCTGCTCGGCACGGTCACCGGCATCATCAAGGCGTTCAATGCCATCAGCGCCGGCGGTGTCGGCGATCCGCGCATGCTCTCCGGAGGCATCAGCGAAGCGCTGATCACCACCGCGGCCGGGCTGCTGGTGGCGATCCCCGCCCTGATCGCGTACCGCTACCTGCGCGGCAAGGTCGACGGCATCGTGATCGAGATGGAAAAGAGCGCCATCACCCTGGCCGACTCGGTCGAGGCCGCCGCCGGCGGCGGCGCGGCGGCGCCCGAGCCGGCTGCAGCGTGAAACTCAAGCCGCGCCGGTCGGAGGAGCCCGAGATCAACCTGATCTCCCTGATCGACGTGGTGCTGATGATCGTGATCTTCTTCATGCTCTCGTCGACCTTCGTCGACGAGAACCGCCTGCGCATCCGCCTCCCCGAAGCCAGCGCCGCGCCGCTGTCGCGCGGCGCGACCGAGCCGCTGGTCGTGGCGGTCACCCAGGGGGGCGGGTATCGCGTCAACGATCGCGAGCTGATCAATGCCAGTGCCGAGACGCTGCGCGCGGCGATCCTCAAGGTCGCGGGCGGCGATCGCGCGCAGGCGGTCACGGTGCGCGCCGACGGCCGTGCAACGCACCAGGCTGTGGTCACCGCGATGGACGTACTCGGCCGGCTCGGCTTCCGCGAGATCGATATCGCGACGGTCGGCTCGCAGGCCGCTGCCGCCACGCCGGCGCTGGGCAGTCGTTGAGCCAGGCGCCGGTCCAGATCGACGACCCGGGTCGCGTCTATCGGCGCCTGCTCGGCTACGCCCGACCCCACAAGGGCATGTTCGCGATCGGCGTGCTCGGCATGGCCTTGTTCGCCGCCACCGATTCCGCGCTCGCCTACCTGGTTAAGGTGTTCCTCGGCGGGGCGTTCGTCGACCCGGATCCCGCCGTGCTGTGGATGGTGCCGGTCGGCGCGATCGTGCTGTTCACGCTGCGCGGCATCGGCGACTACGTCTCGAACTACTTCCCCGGTTGGGTAGGGCGCCAGATCATCAAGGCAATGCGTGGCGAGCTGTTCGCGCACTACCTGCGCCTGCCGACGCGCTACCACGACGCCGCCGCCTCGGGGCAGATGCTCTCGCGGCTCACGTACAACGTCGAGCTGGTCGCGGATGCGACCACCAACGCCGTGACCGTGCTGATCCGCGACACGCTGACGATCCTCGGTCTGCTCGGCATGCTGTTCTGGTTCAACTGGCAGCTCGCCGCGTTCGCGCTGACGCTCGCGCCGCTGATCTCCTGGCTGATCCGCCACATCAATCGCTCCTTTCGTCGCTACAGCGCCCGCATCCAGGCCTCCATGGGCGACGTCACGCGCGTCGCCAAGGAAGCGCTCGATGCGCATCGCGTCATCAAGGTGTTCAACGCCGAGGCCTACGAAGAGCAGGCCTTCGGCGCGGTCAACGAGCTCAACCGCCATTCGAACATGCGATTGATCGCCGCCAGGGCGCTGTCCAATCCGGTGGTGCAGCTGATCGCCGCGATCGGCCTCGCGGGCGTGCTGTACTTCGCGATCCGCCAGGTGTTCACGCGCGAGATGCGCGTCGATGACTTCATGTCGTTCCTGACGGCGCTGCTGCTGATCACCGCGCCGCTGCGCCGGCTGGTGCAGGTGTTCGGGCCGCTGCAGCAGGGCATCGCCGCGGGCGCCAGCGTTTTCGAGGTGCTGGACACGCCGGCCGAGGACCTCGGCGGCGAGCGGCGCATCGGGCGCGCACGCGGCGAGATCGAGTTCCAGGACGTGGAATTCGCCTACGCGCCGGACAAGGGCGACGTGCTGCGCGGCGTGAGTTTCCGCGTCGATCCCGGCCAGACGGTCGCGATCGTCGGCAAGTCCGGCAGCGGCAAGTCGACCCTCGTCAGCCTGGTGCCGCGCTTCTACGACCCGGATACGGGCGCCGTGCGCCTCGACGGTGTCGACCTGCGCGACTACCGGCGCTCGGACCTGCGCGACCAGGTCAGTCTCGTCAGCCAGGACGTGGTGCTGTTCAACGACAGCATCCGGAACAACATCGCGTTCGGCCTGGCGGGCAGCGAGGCGGCCGCGGTCGAGGCCGCGGCCGAGGCCGCCTACGTGATGGATTTCGTGCGCGACCTGCCGCAGGGCCTCGACACGGTGGTTGGCGACCGCGGCGCGCTGATCTCCGGCGGCCAGAAGCAGCGCATCTCGATCGCGCGGGCGCTGCTGAAGAATGCCCCGGTGTTGATCCTCGACGAGGCGACCAGCGCCCTCGACAGCGAATCCGAGCGCTGGATCCAGGCCGCGCTGGCGCGGCTCGTTCGCAGCCGCACGACGCTGGTGATCGCGCACCGGCTGTCCACCATCGAGCAGGCAGACCGGATCGTCGTACTCGACGACGGCCGCGTGATCGAGACCGGCAACCACGCGCAACTGCTGGAGCGCGACGGCCTGTATGCCCAGCTGCATCGCCTGCAGTTCGCGGCCTGAGGGCGCGAGCCATGCAGCACTGGCTGGAGGCCGTCTGGTACGACTCGTCAGGCCTGCGCGGTCGCTGGCTGCGGCCGCTGGGGGCGCTGTTTGGTGGCCTCGTCGCGCTGCGCGCCGCTGCATTCCATCGCGGGTTGCGGCAGGCCACGCACCCCGGCGTGCCGGTGGTCGTGATCGGCAACCTCACGGTGGGCGGCACCGGCAAGACGCCGTTCACGATCTGGCTGGCGCAGCAACTGCAGGCGCGCGGCCTGACCCCGGGCATCCTCGCGCGCGGCTACGGCAGCAGCGGACGCGGGCCGCGCACGGTCGACGCCGGCAGCGATCCCCGCGAGGTCGGCGACGAACCGACGCTGTTGCGCGCCGCGACCGGCGCGCCCGTCGTGGTCTCGCCCGCGCGCCCGGCCGGCGCCGCCTTGCTGAAGTCTGCCGGTGTCGATCTCGTGCTCTGCGACGACGGGCTGCAGCATCTCGCGCTGGCGCGCGACGTCGAGATCGCGATCGTCGACGGTCGCCGTGGCCTGGGCAACGGCCGCCTGCTGCCTGCCGGCCCGCTGCGCGAGCCCGCGGCGCGTCTCGCGCACTGCGATTTCGTCGTGATCAATCGCACGGCAGCGACGGGGGCTTCGGATCCGGCGGTGCCGCGGCCGCGGCACGGCGTGTTCACGATGCAGCTCGTGCCCGGCGCGGCGCGGCGCCTCACCGGCGACCGCGAGGAACGCGCGCTGGAGACTTTCCGCCGCACGCCGGTGCATGCGGTCGCCGCGATCGGCAACCCGGCACGTTTTCACGAGACGCTGCGGGCCGCCGGCCTGCGCCTGATCGAGCATTCCTTTCCCGATCATCATCCGTTCGAGGCGCAGGAGCTGCGCTTCGATGACGACCATCCGATCCTGATGACGTCGAAGGATGCCGTAAAATGTCGTGCCTTCGCCGATTCCCGGATGTGGGAGCTGCCGGTCACGGCGCGGATCGAGCCGGACGCGGGCAGCGCGATCGTCGACCACGTCGTCGCGCTGCTGCGCAGCCGCGACGGCCGGGCGCCGACCCCGACCGATGCGGTGCGGGCCGCGGCGTCCCCGCAAACCCTTCGCGCCGATCCACACCCGGCGCGGCACTAGACATCAGCGCGAGGCCATCATGGACACCCGACTGCTCGAGATTCTCGCCTGCCCGATCTGCAAGGGGCCGGTCGTACATCGCCGCGATGCGCACCTGCTGGTCTGCCGCGCCGACCGGCTCGCCTTCCCGATCCGCGACGGCATCCCCCTGATGCTCGAGGACGAGGCGAAGCCGCTCGCCTCCGACGATCCGCTGCTGGAGCGTTGAGCGTGTTTCGGGTCGTGATTCCTGCCCGGTATGCGTCGACGCGATTTCCCGGCAAGCCGCTGGTGATGCTGGGGGGCAAGCCGATGCTGCAGTGGGCCTGCGAGGTCGCCGGGCGCAGCGGCGCGAGCGAGGTGATCGTGGCCACGGACGACGAGCGCATCGCAAGCGCGGCGCGCGGCTTCGGCGTCGCCGTAGCGATGACCGCCGCAAGCCACCCGTCCGGGACCGACCGCATCGCCGAGGCGGCGGCGAACGCGGGCTGGGGACCCGAGGAGATCGTCGTGAACCTGCAGGCCGACGAGCCGCTGCTGCCGCCCGTGCTGCTGCGCCAGGTCGCGGGCCTGCTCGAGCAGGACGACGGCGCGGACATCGCGACGCTCGCGGCGCCGGTGCGCAGCGCCGCCGAGTATCTCGATCCGAACGCGGTGAAGGTCGTAGTGGGCGATGACGGCCGCGCCCTGTATTTCAGCCGGGCGCCGATCCCCTGGCGTCGCGACGACGCCGTCGGCGGTGCGCCGGGCTTCGTCGGCGCTCGCCGCCACATCGGCCTCTATGCCTATCGCGTCGGTGCGCTGCGCCGGCTCGCGGCGCTGCCGGTGGCGGCCCTCGAGGCGGCGGAGAAGCTGGAACAGCTGCGCGCGCTCGCGCACGGGCTCGCGATCCGCGTCGCCGACGCGCTGGAGCGGCCCGGGCAGGACATCAATACGCCCGAAGACCTGGAGCGCGCGGCGAGCCAGCTCGCCACCTTGCGCGCCACCGAGGTCGGGCCGAGCCTGCGATGAACCTGCTGTTCGTATGCCACGGCAACATCTGCCGTTCGCCGACGGCCGAGGGCGTGTTCCGTGCCCTCCTCGCGCGCGAGGCACCTGGGGTGGTGCACTCGATCGATTCGGCGGGTACGGCGGACTACCACGTGGGCGATCCGCCGGATCCGCGCACCTGCCGGGTCGCCGCGCGACGCGGCTACGACCTGTCGGCGCTGCGGGCCCGCCAGGTCGACGCTGCGGATTTCGAGCGCTTCGAACTGCTGCTCGCTATGGATCGCGCGAATCTCGTCGCGCTGCAGGCGCTGGCGCCGTCGAGACTGCGCGCACGCGCGCATCTGTTTCTCGAGTACGCCGGTCATGACGCGACGCTCGAGGTGCCGGATCCGTATTACGGTGGCGAGGCGGATTTCCAGCGCGTCGTCGATCTCGTCGAAGACGCGTCACGCCGCCTGATCGCGCGGCTGCGCGACCAGGCTCGCTGACAGACTCGCGGTCAGTCTTCCGGGCCGCGATCGCGCGGCGGCACCGCGGGCGGGCTCGATGACCACACCACGCGCGAGGGCGCTGGCGCGGCCGGTTCGTCGGTCGACGCAGGCGGCTGCGGTAGCGGCGCTACCGTGGCGGAGAGGGGCGCAGCGCTCGCCGCAATGTCGTCCTCGGCCGAGGATTCCAGGGTCGGCAGTTCCGCGGTGTCGATCGCGGAAGGTTCCAGCTCCGTCGCCGGCACAGACTCGAGCATCACGACGGCGGGTGCCACTTCCGCCACGGCGAGTCCGGTCCAGCTGATCGGGCCGCTGCGCGGCTCGGCGCGTGGCGCTTCGCGCGGCGCGAAGTCCGCGCCATTGCCGCCGTGGCCGTTCGCGGCGTCGGAGCCGGCTTCGCCCAGCCCGTCCGACTCGGCTTCGTCCGCGGTGAAGTCGTTGCCGCCACCCTCGGCCTCGTTCGGCGTGAACGGGGCCTGGCCCGCCGCGCCTTGCGCCACGCCATCGCGCGGGCCACCGCCGCGGCGACCGCGGCGACCGCGTCGTCGCGGGCGACGTTCGCCCGAGCGATCGGAGCCTGCCGTAGCGCCGCCCTGGGCCGGGCCGGGGCCGTCACCGCCCGCCGCGCCCGGCGCCGAATCGAAGCCTGGCTGCACCAGCGCCTGCGGAACCGGATCGAAGAAGTCCTCCGTCGGAGCACCGTGACCGGCTTCGCCGGGAACGCCATCCCCCGCGGGACCGGATCCGGCGGCTGCCGCCACGGCGACACCGCCGCCTACCGCCGGCGGCCGGTCGCGATGACCGCCGCGACCGTCGCGATCTCGATCTCGATCACGGCCGCGTCCGCCGTCGCGCCCGCCGTCCCGGCCACGCCCGTGGCCCCCGGCGTCGCGCTCGCGCGCTGCCGGCGCGGGTGCAGCGCCGGCGCCCGCAATCGCGGGCTCCGACGGGGCCGCAGAGTCTCGTGCCGGATCGCGTGGCCGCTCGCCGCGCGGGCGCTCGCCGTCGCGTGGCCGGTCGCCACGATCGCGATCGCGTCCCCGCGCTTGGCCGCGCGGCCGGTCGCGATCCCGTTCACCGCCACGGCTTCGGCTGTCGCGGCTCCGATCATTGCGATCGCGTGACCCGGATCCGGATCCTGATCCGCTGCCGGGACGCCCCTCGCCGCGTGCGCCGCCCTCGGCATTCGGTGCCGGCGGCGGTAGCGCTGCGGCGGGCGCGACCGGGTCGCCGAACAGCCAGCGCTTGAAGCGCGGCAGCACGCCGAGTCGCGGCGCCGGCGCCAGCACCTGAGCCGGTACCGGTGTCGGTTCGGGCGCGGCGGCCGGCACCGGCAGGTGCACGATGATGGGCGCAGGCGTGGTCGGGAGGAACGTCGCCACCGCAGCCGGCTCCGGTTCGGCCTTCTTCTCCCGCGTGCCGGCCGGGTCGGCGACCTGCGCGGGCGTCGGCAGCTGGAAGCTGAGCCGCTTGTTCTCGGGTGACTCGATCTCATCGTCGCGAACGCGCCGGATCGAGAACTCCGGCGTATCGATGTTGAGGTTCGGCACCACCACCACGTCCACGTCGCTCTTGTCCTCCAGCGTGCGCAGCCATTCGCGCTTTTCGTTGATGAGGTAGGTTGCGACGTCCACCGGTACTTCCGCGATCACCTTCGCGGTGCGATCCTTGCGGACCTCCTCGCCGATCAGGCGCAGGATCGCGAGCGCCGTCGACTCCACGGTGCGAATGCTGCCGATGCCCTGGCAACGCGGGCAGACGCTGTGGCTCGAATCGCCGAGCGAGGGCCGCAGCCGCTGGCGCGACATCTCGAGCATGCCGAAGCGCGACAGCCGCCCGATCTGGATGCGGGCGCGGTCCATCTTCATCGCGTCGCGCAGGCGGTCCTCGACCGCGCGCTGGTTTTTCGACTCCTCCATGTCGATGAAGTCGATGACGATCAGGCCGCCGATGTCGCGGATGCGCAGCTGTCGCGCGATCTCGTCGGCCGCCTCGAGATTCGTGTTGGTCGCGGTGGTCTCGATGTCACCGCCGCGCGTCGCGCGCGCCGAGTTGATGTCGATCGAGACCAGCGCCTCGGTGTAGTCGATGACGATCGAGCCGCCCGATGGCAGCTGCACCTTGTGCGCGTACGCCGACTCGATCTGGCTCTCGATCTGGAAGCGCGTGAATAGCGGGATGTCGTCGATGTACTGCTTCAGCCGGCGCCCACCCTCGTTGGGCATGAAGCGCTGCATGTATTCCTGGGCGATGCCGTACGCGTTGGCTTCGTCAATCAGCACCTCGCCGATATCCTCGGAGAAGTAGTCGCGCAGCGCGCGAGTGACCGGATCGCTTTCGCGGTACACCAGGAACGGCGCGGGGCGCTCGAGCACCGCCTTGATGATCTCGTCCCACTGCACCTTCAGGTTGTCGAGGTCCCACTGCAGTTCTTCGACCGCGCGACCGACACCGGCGGTGCGCACGATCGCGCCCATGCCGTTCGGGATCTTCAGCGCATCCATCACCTCGCGCATCTGGTCGCGGTCTTCGCCCTCGATGCGGCGGCTGACGCCACCGGCGCGAGGGTTGTTCGGCATCAGCACGAGGAAGCGTCCTGCGAGCGAGTAGAACGTGGTGAGGGCAGCGCCCTTGTTGCCGCGTTCTTCCTTCTCGACCTGGACGACGATGTCCTGGCCCTCGGCCAGGATCTCCCGCATGTTGATGCGGTTGCCCGAGGGCGGCTTCAGGAAGTATTCCCGCGAAATTTCCTTCAGCGGCAGGAAACCGTGGCGCTCGGCACCGTAGTCGATGAAACAGGCTTCGAGCGAGGGCTCGATCCGCGAGATGCGTCCCTTGTAGACGTTCGCCTTTTTCTGTTCGCGGGAGGGAAGTTCGATCGACAGGTCGTAGAGTTTCTGGCCGTCAACCAGCGCTACGCGCAATTCTTCCTGCTGGGTCGCATTGACCAACATTCTCTTCATGGGCCCCTGATCTCCGATGTGGGGCCGGCAGCTCGACGACGGTCGTCCGATGGGACGCCGCGGCGCACGATGGCAAAGGCCATGGGCGAGCGGCCTGGAGAGCCAGAGAGGCGTTACGGGGCGCGGAAAAGGTCGGGGGGCGGGCGGTCACTGGGGTACGTTCCGGGAAGTACTCGATGGGCCTGCTTTTACCTGTGCCCGACCACACCGGCCCCGGGTTCCCCGGAGTCGCGCGTGGACGGAGCGCCTGTCAAACCTGCGGTGGTCTCTGAAACCGACGGCGCGCCGGGGAGTCTTTGGGACTCGACGCCGGTCGCGGCGGCTGTCAGCCTGACTTCGATGGCCTCGTTGCCGAGGACCAACTAACATGCGGCGCCCTCGACCCGGCCCATTACGGACTGCGTCGGGAGGCCACGCTACCGTCTGCCGGGAGATGGTCACGCTTGCAGCGCGGTCCCCGACGACCCCGTAATAATATGGCAAAGACTTTGGAAAAACAACATCTTACGGAAACCGCTGCGGCCGGTGTGCGGCGCGTCACGATCGGCGAGGACTTTGCCGGCGTGCGCCTCGACCGATTCCTGGCCGGGCAATTTCCGCAGCTGCCCCGGACGCGGCTGTTCCGGATCGTCCGCAAGGGCGAAGTGAGGATCAACGGCCATCGCTGCCAGATCGACCAGCGGCTCGCGAGTGGCGACGAGGTCCGCCTGCCGCCAGTGCGCGCCGAGGCTCCGGTTCCCGAGCCGGTGGTGGGCGAGGATGGCATCGAAGTGCGGCGCGTTCCGGTGTCGCGCGTTCCCCGAACCCTGGTGCAGACGATCAGCGCCGCCATCATCCACGAGGACGAGCGGCTGCTGGTGATCGACAAGCCGTCGGGCATCGCCGTGCACGGCGGCAGCGGCATCAGCAACGGCGTCATCGAGGCGCTGCGCGCGGCACGCCCCGACGAGCGCGACTCGCTGGAACTCGTCCACCGCCTCGATCGCGACACCAGTGGCGTGCTGCTGGTCGCGCGCAAGCCCGCCGTGCTGCGCATGCTGCACGCCGAACTGCGCGATGGCGAACGATTCGAAAAACGCTATCTCGCGCTGCTGAAGGGCAACTGGCAGCTGGGCAAAAAACGTATCGACGCACCCTTGCGCACCGACCTTCGCGTCAGCGGCGAGCGCACGGTACGCGTTCAAGCGGGCGGCAAGGACTCGGTCAGCGATTTTCGTCCCGTGCAGTTCTTCGGCAATCGCGCAACGCTGATGGAAGTGGGCATCCTGACGGGGCGCACGCACCAGATCCGCGTGCATGCGGCCTACGCGGGGCACCCGGTGGCGGGCGACGACAAGTACGGCGATCGCGAATTCAACGCAGAGTTCGCGCAGCTCGGGCTGAAGCGCATGTTCCTGCATGCCTCCAGCGTGTCGTTCACCTGGCCGGACCGTGGCACGGAGTTCAGCGCGAATGCGCCGCTGCCGCCCGATCTGGGCGCGGTGATCGACGCGCTCGCTGCGCAACCCTCGACGAGTCGGCGCCGCGGCGGTGTTCGCCGCCGCTGAACGGCTGACGGGAGCGCGTCGCGTCGCGCGCCGGCGCGCGGCAGGTGATCAGGCCGCAGGTCGCAGGAACGGCCGGATCTTTTCGGCGACCCAGATCAGCGGCAGGCCGATCAGTCCGGTCGGGTCACGACTGTAGATGTTGTCCATCAGCGTGATGCCGAGACCTTCGGCCTTGAAGCCACCGGCGCAATCGAGTGCCGGTTCGGTCGCGACATGGCGCGCGATTTCATCCCGCAGAAGCGGCCGGAAGCTGCACAGCGTGTCGTCGACGTGCTCGTGCAGGATGCCGGCCTCGACCCCGACGATCGCGACGGCGGTATGAAACGTGGCCGTCTGCCCCGACAAGGCGGCGAGCATCACGCGGTTGGCGTCCTCCGTGCCCGGCTTGCCGAGCACGATGTCTCCCAGGGCACAGACCTGATCGGAACCGATCACCAGGGCTCCGGGATGGCGCGCGGCGACGGCTCGAGCCTTGGCCCGCGCCAGTCGCACTGCCTGGTCCCGGGGTGATTCGCCCTCGGCGCGCGACTCCTCGACGTCCGGGGACTCGCACTCGAACGGAATCCCCAGCCGGGTCAACAGCCCCTTGCGGTGCATCGACGTGGACGCCAGGAGGAGCGGGTGGGTGGTCGTATAGGGATGTTTTTCAGCCACGGAAACAACGAGTTAGGGGAGGAAAGTTTTGACTCGGCCAAGACCCGCACCTATTATACGCGCCCCATGCCGGCGGACTGGTCACGTCCTGTTGATGTCGCTCGTCTGGCTGACGCCGGGGAGGTTCGCGAGTTCGACGTCAACCTGGCCGAGTTTCCCCGTCTCGAGGATCAGCTCGCGCGCCACGGTGCTCGGGCACGCGGTTCACTGAGCGTCTCGCGCGAGCGCGGTGTGCCGGTCGTCGAGGTCGTGGTGCGGGCCGAGATCCCGATGGTGTGCCAGCGCTGTCTGGGCATCGTCGAGGTGCCGGTCGCCAGCTCGGCGCGTGTCGCGATCGTTGCGGACCTGGCTGCTGCCGATGCGCTCGCGACCGACCTCGATCCGTTCATCGCGGCAGACGGTCGGCTGGCGTTGCGCGAGCTGGCGGAAGAGCAGTTGCTGCTCGCGATGCCGCTCGTGCCGCGGCACGACGACGACGCCCAGTGCAGCGCCGCGCGTGACGCGCGGCGTGAACAGGCGCGCGAGACAGGGCGCAAGGGCGCCGACGGTGCTGCGGAGAAATCCGCGGCGCGGGTGACACAGAAACCGTTTGCGGAGCTGGGCGAGCTCCTGAAACGCAGCCGATGACCGACGCGCGGGTGTGCGTCGGCGTCACAGGTTCGCCGGATTCCAGATTGTCGAGGAGACTTCCATGCCCGTTCAAAAGAGTCGCAAGACGCCGTCCAAGCGCGGCATGCACCGCTCGCACGACAAGCTGGCCAAGCCCGCGCTGTCGATCGACCCGCAGTCCGGCGAGACGCACTTCCGTCATCGCATCACGCCCGATGGCTTTTACCGCGGCAAGCGCGTGATCGAAAAGCCGGCTGTCGACGAGACCGAGCAGTAGCCAACGCCGCCGCGCCGCCGTTGCCGGTGGCGCGTGGCAGGGTCGTCGTGCATGGCGCCGCGCTCGCGGCGCCCTGTCGTTTCGGCGACTTCACCGACCGGGTCAACGCTGCAAGATGGCTGTCATCGCCCTGGATGTGATGAGCGGCGACGTCGGAGCGCGCGAATGCGTGCCCGCGGCGCTGCTGGCGCTGGCGGCGGATCCGTCGCTGCGACTGCTGCTGGTCGGCCAGCGCGACGTGGTGGAGGGCGAGCTCGCCCAGGCCCGCGCCGCGCAGCGCGCGGCCGGCGACCAGCAACGCGGCGCGGGCGACCTGCGGGCGCGCCTCGAGGTGGTGCCGGCCGCCGAGGTCGTCACGATGAACGACAGCGCACGCGAGGCCATCCGCCGCAAGAAGCAGTCCTCGATGCGCATTGCGATCGACCTGGTCCGGGAAGGTCGTGCCGAGGCCGCCGTCAGTTCCGGCAATACCGGGGCGCTCACCGCGATCTCTCATTTCGTGCTCAAGTGCCTGCCGCAGGTGGAGCGCGCGCCGATCATGTCGGCGGTGCCGAACGCCAGCGGCTTCACCCACATGCTCGACCTCGGTGCCAACATCACCGCCAGCGCGGTGCAACTCGAACAGTTCGCCGTGATGGGTTCCATCGTCGCGCGCGACGTGCACGGCGTCGCCGCGCCGCGCGTCGGCCTGCTGAACATCGGCGAGGAGGAGATGAAGGGCCACGAGACCATCCAGCAGGCTCACGCGCTGCTGCGGGCTCGTGCCGCGTTGGCCGAAGACGACCCCGCGACGCTGCGCTACATCGGCTTCGTCGAGGGCCATGACATCTTCACCGGCGAGGTCGATGTCGTCGTGACCGACGGCTTCACCGGCAACGTTGCGCTGAAGACGATGGAAGGCGTCGCGGCGCTGATCACCAACCGGCTGCGCGCCGAGTTCACCGCCAGCCCCGCGAGCAAGCTCGCGGCCCTGATCGCGCGTCCGGTGCTGAAGCGGGTGGGGGCCGCCCTCGATCCGCGTCGCTACAACGGGGCCGTCATGGTGGGCCTGAGCGGAGTCGTGGTAAAAAGCCACGGGCGTTCAGATCGCGTGGCCGTCGCGCGTGCCATCGCGACAGCCGCGGTGGCGGTCGAGCGGGGGCTCATCCGGCACGTGACGCAGGCGCTCGAGGCGGCGCACTGACGTTGGTCGGCGTTCGTTCTTTTTCCCCGGGGTTGCCCTTGAAGTACTCACGAATCGCCGGCACCGGCAGCTACCTGCCCGAACGTGTCGTCACCAATGCCGATCTCGCGAAGACGATCGACACGTCGGATGCCTGGATCCGCGAACGAACCGGTATCGAGCGCCGCCATATCGCGGCCGACGGGCAGACGACGGTCGACCTCGGCGAACAGGCGGCGCGGCGCGCGATGGACGCGGCCGGTGTCACCGCCGACGAGATCGACCTGATCGTCTTCGGCACCACCACTCCGGACCTCGTCTTTCCGAACTGCGGCGCACTGCTGCAGGCGCGGCTCGGCATCAGCGGATGCCCGGCGATGGGCGTCGAGGCCGCCTGCAGCGGGTTCATCTACGCGCTGTCCATCGCCGACAAGTTCGTCAAACTCGGCGAGTCGAAGTGCGCGCTTGTGGTCGGCGCAGAGACGCTGTCGCGGATCGTCGACTGGAACGATCGCGGCACCGCGATCCTCTTCGGTGACGGCGGTGGCGCGGTGGTGCTGAAGGCTGCCGACGAGCCGGGCATCATCTCGACCCATCTGCACACCGACGGCGCGTACAAGGACATGCTGTATTGCCCGGTCGGGGTATCGGTCGGTTTCAATCCGGACGCGAGCGGTCGCGTGCCGATGCACATCACGATGGCCGGCAACGAGGTGTTCAAGGTGGCCGTACGGTCGCTCGGCTCGATCGTCGATGAGACGCTGGCGGCGAATGACCTCGACAAGTCGGCGATCGACTGGCTGGTGCCCCACCAGGCCAACATCCGCATCATCCAGGCCACCGCGCGCAAGCTCGATATGTCGATGGAGCGGGTCATGGTCACGGTGCAGGACCATGGCAATACCTCGGCCGCCTCCGTGCCGCTGGCGCTCGACACCGGCGTACGCGACGGCCGCATCAAGCGCGGCGAACTACTGTTGCTGGAGGCCTTTGGCGGCGGCCTGACCTGGGGTTCGGCACTGATCCGATACTGACCGGCGAGCTCGGGTCGCGCTGGCGGCCAGCCACGCTTCGTGCGGTAGCGCACGCAAGCCACCGCGTTCAGACATCGTCCCCGCTGCCCGCTGCCCGCTGCCCGCTGCCCGCTGCCCGCTGCCAGGTATCAGGCTGGCAAACCAAAAAAAACGCCGCGCAGGGCGCGGCGTCTTCTTCGAACGAAGTAGGTGTTACTTCGAGATCGAGCGCTTGAACATGCGGTCGATCTTCTCGTTCGTCGCGTCGCAGCACGACTGGCTCGCCTGGGCAGCGGCCAGCGCCTGGTTGGCGGCGCTCTGCGCACCGCTGGCAGCCTGCGACGCCGCCGAGGCTGCGCTATTGGCGGCATCGGCCGAGCTCTTTGCCGAGGCCAGCTGCGACTGCAGGCTGGAAACCTGCGTCTTCATGCCGTCGATTTCCGCCTGCAGCGGCTTCAGATCGGTGCAACCGGCGAGTACGACGACGGCCGACGCGGCCACGATCTTCAGGATGCTCTTCATAAATTGGTCTTCCTCTTGTTGATTGGCTCGGAGTAAAAAGCCTGTACAGCACACAAGGGACTACCCTCCACGATCGTCCCAGTGCATCGGGGCGCAACTGCAACAAATCCGCGCAACGAATGCAATAGAAATCTCTCGTCTGTCTGTGTCGGGAGACACCCCGGACCCCTGAAAACTCAGGGTTAGCGCTTGCGCAGCAGGAACTGGTGATTGTGCAGGCGGATCCTCTCCGGCACGCCGGTCGCGATGAACTCGTCCACCGCGCGCGTCACGCCATGCTCCCAGATGCCGCGCCGGTCGTAGTCGTCGCCGGCGAAATAGCCGCCGAGCTTGAGCTTCGGCCAGAACGCCTCGAGGTCGATTTTGACGTCGTCGTAGAAGTGGCTGGCATCGACGTAGATCCAGTCGAAGTGTTCGTCCGGGAACAGCGGTGCCGCCTGGTGCGAAAGCATGCGGTGCACGTCGATGCGCCCCGCAGCAATCTCCGCAGTGAAGCGCCGCGTGACGTGCTGGTACTGACCTTCGAGCGCAGCGCTGGCTTGTTCAGCCGACGTGAACTGCTGTGTCGGGCCATCGAACAGCGTGCCGTCAGTCTTGGTAAACCAAGGATCTACGAGGTGCAGTTTGCGTGGTTCATTCAACGCCAGGATGCGTTCCGAGAAATCGCCGTCGAACACACCGACCTCGATCACGACGCCATCGCGCGGCACCACGTCGAACAGGAAGTCGCGCTTGGCGGCGCGCCGGGCGGCACGCGAAGTGAGTCGGTCGAACAATCGGTAACCGGGAAGCTGTGCGGGAGCCAGGGCCAAGGGATTCTCCGTCGATAGGGGCGGGCGGGACGCCCGCTCGGCGTGGGCGGCGCCGGTATTCTGCACGTTGAGATCGGGTGCGCAAAACCGGCGTCGGCCGCAAGCGGCGGATCCGTTCGCCGGCAGCGCTGCGGCGACTCGCCTAGGACGCCGCGGACCGCGCGGCGATCAGCTCGCGATACGCCGCCTCGGTCTCGCGCCGCACGTGGGCCAGGTGATAGGCGGAAAGGTCGTGCGCAGCGCGCGCCGGCGGCGCGGCAGCGAACTCGCGCAGCGCTGCGGCCATCGCCCCAGTATCGTCGATCGGCACCAGGCGGCCGGGATAGCGCGCCAGGATCTCGGACGGGCCCAGCGTGCGGGTGGCGAGCACCGGCGTGCCGGCGTCCAGCGCCTCGAACAACACGCGCCCGAGCGGCTCACTGCGCGACGGACTCACGAACAGGTCGAACGCCTGGAAGAAGTCCTTCGCATCGGCGCGGAAGCCCGGGAAGCGCACCGGCAAGCCCTGCGCGAGCGTTTCGAGCGATTCGCGTTCGCGTCCGTCGCCGACGATGACCAGCGCCGCATCCGGCAGTGCGGCGGCGCGGAATGCGCGGATCAGGGTGTCGAAGCCCTTCGATCGTGCAAGGCGGCCAACGCCGCCGATGAGCAGCGTGCCGGGCGCTGCACCGCACTCGGCACGCAGCGCGGCGAGCCGTGCGGCGTCGACGCGTGGCTGCGGCAACAGCGACTCGTTGATGTCGAACACGCGGCCGCGATAGTTCGCGAGGTCGCGCTTCTGCCACTGTGCGATCACGATCAGCCCGTCCATCTGCAGGAAGTGCGGGCCGTTGGCCCACATGTGCAGCGTCGCAATCGTGGCGCAGGGGGGGCGCAGTCTCGCCAACAGCCGCGTGCTTTTGCGCAGGTGGGCGTGGATGACGTCGGGGCGCCACTCGCGGATCGCGCGCCGCAGCGCCGGCGCCGGAAACCAATGGCCGATTTCGCGCAGCTGCACCGGCGACGCGAGGTGATCGACGATCGAGGCGCCCGAGGCGGCGCGATGGCCGCGACGCACCACCAGCATCACCTCATGGGCGTCGCACAGGGCATTGCACATCTCGGCGGTCGCGCGTTCGGTGCCGGCGAAGCCGCTCGACAGCAGGGTGTGCATGATCCGCATGGGCCTGCCTCGGTGCTATTCGGCCAGCATCGTGCGCGCCGCATTGTGGCCGGGCAGTCCGGTCACGCCGCCGCCCGGATGTGCGCCGGAACCGCAGAGGTACAGGCCGCGCACGGGCGTGCGGTAGTCGCCATAACCGAGCGCGGGGCGCGCGGCCCACAACTGGTCGAGCCCGAGTGCGCCGTGGAAGATGTCGCCACCGGCGAGGCCGAAGCGGCGCTCCAGATCGAGCGGTGAGAGCGCCGAGCGCGCGAGCACGCTGGCGCGGAACCCGGGTGCGTGGCGCTCGACGGTGTCGATGATCAAGTCCGCCGCCGCCTCCCGCTCGGCGTCCTCGGCCCAGCTGCGGCCGTCCGGCAGGTCGTAGGCGAAGTGCTGGCAGAACAGGCTCGCGACGTGCGCGCCCGGCGGTGCGAGCGAATCATCGAGCACCGAAGGCACCAGCAATTCGACCACCGGCTGGCGCGAGATGCCGTGCAGGCGCGCATCGGCGAAGGCGTGGTCCAGGTAGCGCAGCGAGGGCGCGAGCAAGATGCCGGAGCCGAGGTGCGCATCGCCGCCGGCCGTCGGGCGCGAGCTGAAGCGCGGCGGTGCCGACAGCGCGACGTTCATGCGGAAGGTGGCCGAGCCGACGCGAAAACGCTCGATGTGCGCGCGGAAGTCCGGCGGCAGGTCGGCCGCGTCCAGCATCGACAGGAACAGGAGTTTCGGCCCGACGTTGGCGGCGATCCGCGTCGCCTCGAACACGCGTCCGTCCTCGAGTTCGATGCCGGTGGCGCGTACGGCTGCTCCTCCCGTCGTCAGTACGCGCCGCACCGCGGCGTCGCATTCGACGTGCACGCCGAGGCGCTGCGCCTCGCGTGCCATGGCCGTGGTGATCGCGCCCATGCCGCCCACCGCGTGGCCCCAGGCGCCGGTCTTGCCGTTGACCTGGCCGAACGCGTGGTGCAGCAGCACGTAGCCGCTGCCGGGCGTGTAGGGGCTGCCGTAGTTGCCGACCACCGAGTCGAAGCCGAGCAGCGCCTTCAGCGGTTCGCCCTCGAACCAGTGATCGAGCAGCTCGCCGGCGCTGCGGGTGAAGAGCTCGTGCACTTCGCGCTGCGTCGCGAGCGGCAGCGCGCGGAACTCGCGGCCGAAGGACAGCGTTTGCCACAGATCGCGCAGGCGACGCAGGTCGGTCGGCGGGGTGCGCACCAGCAGGCTGCGCAGCAGCCGCACGGCGCGCTCGAGCATCGCGTAATAGTCGGGCAGGCGCGCCGCATCGCGGGCGCTGAAGCGGCGCGCTTCAGCGCGCGTGTCGGCGAAAGTCGGGCCGGCGCTGAACGAGTCGCCGCCGGGCAGCGGCAGGAAGTTCTGCATCGGGCGCTCGAGGATGCGCAGGCCATGCTCGGCGAGTCGCAAGTCCGCGATCACGGTCGGGGCGAGCAGGCTGACGGTGTAGCTGGCGGTGGAGTTGCGGAAGCCGGGGTGGAATTCCTCGGTCACTGCCGTGCCGCCGACGATGTGGCGGCGCTCGAAGATACCGACCTTGAGCCCTGATTTCGCGAGATAACAAGCGCAGGTCAGGCCGTTGTGTCCCGCCCCGATGACGATCGCATCGAAACGCGTCGAAGGGGACTTGCGGCTGGATAAAAGCACAGGTACTGTACGGATCAACAGCTAGTGACGGGGCGCACGGGGCCCACCCGGCCCGAATCATCCAGACCCGCATCGTCCAGACCCTGCACATCACGGAAGCACGCCATGTCAGATCTCACTCCCCGTCAGACCGAAATCCTTCGCCTCATCCAGCGAGCCATTGCGGAAACCGGCATGCCGCCCACGCGGGCAGAAATTGCGCAAGAGCTCGGTTTCAAGTCCGCCAATGCCGCCGAGGAGCATCTGCGTGCGCTCGCCCGAAAGGGCGTCATCGCGCTCGTGCCGGGCGCCTCGCGAGGCATCCAGCTCAAGGACACCATGCGCGAGCAGTTCGGCCTGCCGCTGATCGGCCGCGTGGCAGCGGGCCGGCCCATTCTCGCAGAAGAGAACATCGAAGCGCGCTTCAACATCGATCCCGACATCTTCTCGCCGCGCCCTCACTATTTGCTGAAGGTCACCGGCATGTCGATGAAGGACGCCGGCATCCTCGACGGCGACCTGGTCGCGGTGCACCGCACGCCCGAGGTGCGCAACCGGCAGATCGTCGTCGCGCGGCTCGAGAACGAGGTCACCGTCAAGCGCTATCGCCAGGACGGCCCGACGGTCTGGCTGATGCCGGAAAATCCCGACTTCGAGCCCATCAAAGTCAACATCAAGGAAGATCCGCTGATCATCGAGGGCGTGGTCGTCGGCGTGCTTCGCCGCGGCAAGGCCCAGCTCGGGTTGATGTAGCCCAGCTTGATGTAAACCGGCTTGATGTAGCCCGGATTGATGTAACCATGCACGCCAATCGTGAAGTCACGCTGTTTCATTCACCCCAGACCCGTTCCACCGGCGCGCTGATCCTGCTCGAGGAACTGAGCGCGGCCTACGCGCTGCAGCTGCTCGACATGCGCGGTCGGCAGGAGCAGCGCCAGCCCGCCTATCTCGCGATCAACCCGATGGGCAAGGTGCCCGCGATCCGTCACGGCGATGCCGTCGTCACCGAGCAGGTCGCGATCTTCATCTATCTCGCCGACCTGTATCCCGAGGCGGGCCTCGCGCCGCTGATCGGCGATCCGTTGCGCGGCCCGTACCTGCGCTGGATGGCGTTCTATGGCTCGTGTTTCGAGCCGGCGATCATCGACCGCTTCATGAAGCGCGAGGCCGCGCCAACCGGTACTTCGCCCTATGGCGATTTCGCGACTGTGCTCTCGACGCTGCTCGGGCAGTTGTCGCAGGGGCCGTACTTCCTCGGCGAGCGGTTCACCGCCGTCGACGTGTTGTGGGGCCAGGGTCTGGGCTGGATCCTGCAGTCCGGCCTCGTGCCGCCGTCCGACCTGCTCAATGCCTACGTCGCCCGGGTCAACGCGCGTCCTGCCGTCGTCCGGGCGCTCGCGAAAGATGTCGAACTCTCCGTTGCGCAGCAGGCCGCTGCCGCGAAGTTGTCCGCTGCCGCACAGTCGGCCGCCGTCCGGAACTGACCGCACCTCGAACCCACCACAGAGGTCTCACCCATGCCGTCTTTCGAATTGCGCTCCCCGCCGGGCGCTGGGGATCGCTTCGCCCCGAAAAAGTCCGCCCGCTATCGCGTGGTACGCGCGAGCCTGCGTCGCTTCAGCTGTCCCTGCGGCTGTGGCCGCAACGGCTGGTTCAAGCAGCCGCGCAGCCTGCGCGCCGCGTCGCTGCCGCCGTCGCTGTCGCTGTCGACGTTGCCGTCGCCGTCTCCACAAGAGCCTTCGTGAGCGCCTGCCGCAGCGCCTTCTTCCGGCGCCGTCGCAGCCGCATTCCGTGTCATCCCCGCCATGTCCCTGTCCAAAGGCACCGGTCTCGCGCAGTTGCTGGAGCACCCCGCCATCTGGCGCGGGCGCAGCGCTGCACGCATCGATACGCTCAGCACGGGCTTCCGCGCGCTAGATGAGGGCTTGCCCGGCGGCGGCTGGCCGCGGATCGGGCTGACGGAAATCCTGACGCCGCGACACGGCGTCGGCGAGTTGCGCTTGTTGCTGCCGCTGCTGGCGAGGCTCGGTGCGGTGTTGCCGCCGCGCTGGACAGCATGGATCGCACCACCGTTCGAGCCCTACGCGCCGGCGCTGGCGGCGCATGGCGTGAACGTCGAGCGGCAGCTGGTCGTGCGTACCGAGACGCCGCTGTGGGCGATGGAGCAGGCGCTCGATTCGGGCGCCTGCGAGCTGGCGCTCGCCTGGGTGCACCGCGCGCAGCCGCGCAGCCTGCGACGCCTGCAGCTGGCGGCGGGGCGCGGGCGCACGCCGGGGTTCCTGTTCCGCGCCCTGACGACGGCGCGCGAGGCCTCGCCCGCAGAGTTGCGGGTGCTCTACGAGCCCGCTGTCGACGGCGCGACGCTGCGGCTGCTGAAGAGCCGCGGCGGTTCACGCGTACCGATCGGCATCCGCTGGGAAGAAGGCGATGGCGAGGCGTGATCGTGCAGCCTCGGAGCGGCGCGCGTTTGCCACGCGTGCCGCGGCAGCTCGAACTGCGCCGGCAGTCGCGGGCATCGCGCCGTTGCCTGGCCAGGCGGCTCCGTCATCCGCGCCATCGCCGCTGCCCTCCGCGCCAGAGCTGCAACTCGTGCAGGGCGCACTCGGGCTCGCGGCCGCACCCGCCGAGGTCTGGCTGGCACTGCACCTGCCGGCGCTGGTCGTCGAGTCGCTGACGCGGCGCGCGGTCGCAGGAGCGGCGTCGCTGGCCATCTTCGAGGCAGAGGGGGGGCTGTCGCGCGTGGTGGCCGTCGATGCCACTGCGCGTGCCCGCGGCGTCGTGCCTGGGCTGACGCTCGCGGCGTCGCTGGCGCTGGAACCCGCACTCGATGCCCGGCCGCGCCAACCGGGTCGCGAGCGGGCTCTGCTGGCGCGCCTGGCCGAGGCAGGTTGCGCTTTCACGCCGCGCGTGAGTCTCGAGCCGCCTGACGGCGTGCTGCTCGAAGTGCGCGGCAGTCTTGGTCTGTTCGGTGGAACTGCTGCGCTGTGTGGGGCGGTCGCGGCACGCTGCGCGGCGCTCGGCATCACCGCGCGGCTGGCACTCGCACCGACGCCGCTGGCAGCGCTGGCGCTGGCGCGCGCCGGCGTCGCCCTGGCCGTCACCGGCAACGATCGTCTCGTCGGCGCGCTGTCACCCTTACCGCTCGCGGTGCTGCGCTGGGCGCCGCAGGCGCTGGCACGGCTCGAATCGATGGGCGTGCGCACGCTCGGCGAGGCGCTGCGGTTGCCGCGTGCGGGTTTCGCGCGGCGTTTCGGTCGCGGCACGCTCGAGGACCTCGATCGGCTCGTCGGCCGGCGACCCGACCTGCGGCGGCCGTACGTGGCGCGCGAAACCTTTCGCGGCCGTTGCGAGCCCGCGTTCGAACTGTCGCAGCACGATGCAATCCTGCGCCACGTCGAACCGCTGCTGGCCGAACTCGAGGGCTTCCTGCGCACGCGTCAGGCTGCGGTCAGCCTGTTGCAACTGCGTCTGCAGCATCGACCGGATCCACGCGGCGAAGGCTGTCCACGCTTCACGCCACTCGAACTGCGTCTCGCGGCGCCCGAGTTCGTGGCGTTGCGCTTCGCGGCGTTGCTCGGTGAACACCTGGCACGGCTGCAGCTGCCCGCACCCGTGATCGCCTTCGAGCTGCGTTCGGGTGAGTTGCTGCCACTGGCGCTGCACAGCGAGTCGTTGTGGCGCGCCGGCGAACATGGCGGCGGCGCAGCACGCGAGTCCCCGGCTCTGATCGAGCGGCTGCGCGCCCGGCTTGGCCCCGGGTCGGTCCACGGGCTCTGCCTGGTGGCCGAGCATCGGCCCGAACATTCGTGGCAGGCGGCCGAGCCGAGTCTGCCCGCCGGCGTCAGCGCCGGCACCGCTGCGCACGTTTCGCAGGATCTGCACGCTCCGGATGGCCTGCGGCGGCCGCTCTGGTTACTGAAGACGCCGGAGCGTTTTCCAGCGGGCCTGAGCTCGCTTCGACTGCTCGAGGGCCCCGAGCGCATCGAGACGGGCTGGTGGGATGGCCGGGACATTGCCCGCGATTACTACACCGCGCTCGACGCCGGTAGCGCCCTGTTGTGGGTATTCCGCGAACGGCTGCCACCGCACGACTGGTATCTGCATGGTGTGTTCGGATGATGCCGCAGCCGACGCGGCCTGCCGCAGCGATATATTGTGCGGATGGAGAACACGCCTGCCGACCTGATCTACGACGTCGGCCTGCATCGCGGCGAAGATGCGGAGTTCTACCTGAAGAAGGGTTTCCGGGTCGTCGGCATCGAAGCTGATCCCGAGCTGTGCCGGGCCGCATCGACCAGGCTCGCCGGAGCCCTTGCAAACGGGCAGCTGACGATCGTCAACCAGGCGATCGCATCAGCAGCAGGGTCGATCGTGTTCCACAGGAGCACCAAACGGTCCGAGTGGGGCACCATCGATCCGGCCTGGGCCGATCGCAACCGGCGCAAGGGCGCGGGGAGCACCCAGATCATGGTCGACGCGGCACCACTGGGCGATCTGTTCGAACGATTCGGCGCACCCTATTTCGTCAAGATCGATATCGAAGGCATGGACCTGACGGCGCTGCGCTCGCTGTCCGGGTTGATCCGCAGGCCGCGATTCGTGTCCATCGAATCGGAGAAAGTCTCGTTCGATAAACTGCGCGTCGAGTTCGACACCTTCAGGGAACTGGGCTACGACAGCTTCAAGGTCGTCGCCCAGCATACGGTCCACCGGCAGGTGCCGCCGATACCTGCCCGCGAAGGCTGCGACGTTGCGCACCGCTTCGAGCGCAACGCGAGTGGCTTGTTCGGCGAGGAAGCGCCCGGGCAATGGCTCACGGCAGACGCAGCGATCGAGGTGTACAAGCCGATCTTCCGACGCTATCGGCTGGTCGGCGACGATCCGTCGATAGGTACCCGCATCCTGCGCCCGCTGGCGCGCACCGTGGGATTCCGTGCGGGCTGGTATGACACTCACGCAAGGCTGGCGCCGGGTTCGCGATACTTCGCCAGCCGGTGAGGCCCGGCCGCTGATGTCCGGCCGGTGATGCCTCGCAGTGGTGCCCTGCAGTGGTGCGCGGTAGTGATGCGCGGTAGTGATGCGCGGAAGTGATGCACTGAAACGTCGGAAGTGTCATGCGCGCCGGGTTGCCGGAACTCAGCAGATACTGTATATATATGAGGGGTATCCGCTTAGCTCCACTGCGAGCGAAAGACTGGATGCATGTCCAGTACTTTAGGCCGCCGGCGATCGTCTGGGAAGGGGGCGCACGACC
>JAYTNX010000380.1:0-1828 GCA_043748075.1 Pseudomonadota bacterium | reverse complement strand
CTATCAAGGCGAACTGCGCGACGCGCTGGCCGCTGGAGACGGAGGCCGGGTTCGCATCGCGGTGGAGGCAGTTCTTCGTTGGGGTGGCGTCTTTAATATGGGCAATGCCAATTGGCTTCAGCAGGGCACCGATGATGCCTTCTTGGCCTCTCTCTCAATGGCGCTGGAACTTGCCCAAGCCCGTCAATTCGACGAACAGGCATTTAGGCAAGCTGGCGCGCGGTCGAATGCGGGGCTTACAAAGGTCCACTCGCTCGCCCTGGACAATTTCGTCATCTACGACAGCCGCGTCGCCGCGTCGCTACAGATGCTGGTGGCGATGTTCCTTGAGACTACGCAATCCCCTGCGCTGCCGGACGTATTGGCATTCGCAGGCATGGCCTCCAAATCGGTGAAGACCCATCGGCAGGGTGCCTACTTAGAGCGTGACCGGTTCAGCATGGAGCGTAGCCTGAGTTGGCGAGGTAGTTGGCGCACTCTTGGGCCGAGAAGTGGTCAAGCAGCTGTCCGATGCGCCGCCAGGTGGCCTCGATGGTGCGCTCAGCGGCTTTTCGCAGAAGCGTTTTCAGTTTGGCGAAGACCTGTTCGATGGGGTTGAGGTCCGGGCTGTAGGGCGGCAGGAAGAGCAAGTGGGCTCCGGCCTTGCGGATCGCGCTTCGGACGGCTTTGCCCTTGTGGCTGCCGAGGTTGTCCATGATCACCACGTCACCGGGCGAGAGCGTGGGTACGAGGCATTGTTCGGTCCAGGCGAGAAAGTATTGGCCGTTGATCGGCCCGTCGAGCACGTAGGGCGCGTCGATCCGGTCGTGGCGCAGGGCCGCCAGAAAAGTCAGCGTCTTCCAGTGACCATGCGGGACCTTGTCCACCAGTCGCTGACCTCGAAGGGCGCGTCCATGCGTACGGGTCATGTTGGTCTTGGCCCAGGTCTCATCGATGAAGACCAGACGGCGGGGATCAAGCCGGGCCTGATACCGCTTCCACCGCACGCGCTTGCGGGCCACGTCCGGCCGGTCCTGCTCGATGGCGAACAGGCTTTTTTTTGAAGGTCATCCCCTCGCGCCGGTAGAACCGCCACACTGCGTCGTAACTCACCACCACGCCCCGATCCGCCAGCTCCCGCCGGATCGCCCGCAGCGTCAGGTCCGGCACCTCGGCGATCCGCGCCAGCAGCCAGGCCCGTTCCCCGGCCAGCACCAAAGGCCGATGTCCGCCCATCCGGCGCGCCGCCGCACTGCCTTCGGAGCGCAGCCGATGCGACCAGCGCACCGCCGTCGCCACGCCCACGCCGAACCGCTCCGCCGCTTCCCGGCAAGTCCCGCCAGACACCACGAACCGCGCAACCCGATCCCGAAGATCCAACGAATAAGGTCGACCCATGCAAGCTGGCCTCCCGTCCAGCCCGCATCTTGAATCATGATCCGCTCAATCGCGGAATCCCGATTCAGCTAAGAGCGGTCCCGCTCTAGAGCGTGACAGCCTGAAGTGGATACCGGTTCAGGCGCCCGTCATGCTCTAAATGTATGAAAACGAGCCTGTTTATCCGTTTCAGATGATTCCATCTGAGACGGACAGGCTCTAGAAGCCGGAGAACACCCGTTCCAAGGCGCGTCGGATGGCGTCTTCGTGCGCGCTCAGATCGCCGACAACCCGTCGTAGGTCATCGCGATTGATCGCGGCCAACTCCGGAACGGACACGACGTAGCGGGCACCGTTGAACTCAACTTCGATGCTCGCACCGCTGTAGGTTGATCTACCATCGTCGAGCACAAGCGGTGCCACCACGACAGTTGGCACACCCTCGAAGAAGTGAGACTGAAGCACCACGACG
>JAYTNX010000379.1:0-3538 GCA_043748075.1 Pseudomonadota bacterium | reverse complement strand
TCGGCCGCCCGCGCACTCGCGATCGCGCAGGAGGGGCTGTGAGCGCGGTCCAGGACGCCGGCAACGGCGGGCAGCGCCTGCTGCTGGTCGACAACTACGATTCCTTCACCTACAACCTGGTGCAGGCGTTCCTGGTCTGCGGCGCGCAGGTCGACGTGCGACGCAACGACGAGATCACGGTCGAGACCGCGCTGGCGCTGCGGCCGACGCACCTGTGCATCTCGCCCGGGCCCGGCACGCCGCGCGATGCGGGCGTCTCGATCGCGATGATCCGCGCGTTTGCCGGGCTCGTGCCGGTGTTCGGCGTCTGTCTCGGGCACCAGTCGATCGTCGAGGCCTTCGGCGGCGAGGTGGTGCGCGCCGGTCGATTGATGCACGGCAAGACGTCGCTGCTCGAGCACGATGGCCGCGAGCTCTATGCGGGCCTGCCACCCCGCTGCGAGGTGGGCCGCTATCACTCGCTGATCGCCGCGCCCGGATCGCTGCCCGCCGAGCTCCTCGTCACCGCGAAGACGCCCGAGGGCGAGATCATGGGCGTGCGGCATTGCGATTTCATGGTCGAGGGCGTGCAGTTCCATCCGGAGAGCGTCCTGACGCCGCTGGGACCGACGCTGATGGCGAACTTCCTGCGCCAGCGCGGAGGCCGGCGACCATGAAGGCCCTGCTGGACCGGGTGCTCGATCGCGGCGACCTCACCGAGGCCGAAGCGGGCGAGGTGCTGCGTGCGCTGACGCAGCCGGAACTGTCGCCTGCCGTGGCGGGCGCGATGCTCGCGGCGCTGCGCACCAAGGGCGTGGTCGCCGCCGAGCTGCGCGGGTTCGCCGGCGCGATGCGCGCGCTCGCGCGACGGCCCGCGGTGCCGGCCGGGCTCGACGCCATCGACATCGTCGGCACCGGCGGCGATGCCTCGGGCAGCTTCAACCTCTCGACGGGCACGGCGCTGCTGGTCGCGGCCTGCGGGGTGCCGGTCATCAAGCACGGCAACCGCTCGATCTCCAGCCGCAGCGGCAGCGCCGACCTGCTCGAGCAGCTCGGCCTGACGCTGCCGCTCGACGAGACGGCGGCGGGCGCCTGCCTGAACGCGAGTGGCTTCACGTTCCTGTTTGCGCCGCATTTCCATCCGGCGATGAAGGCGATCGCGCCGGTGCGCCAGGCACTCGGTGTCCGCACGGTGTTCAACATCCTCGGGCCGCTCACCAATCCGGCCGCGCCGCCCTTCCACCTGATCGGCGCGTACAGCGCCGATGTCGCGGCGCTGATGGCCGACGCGCTCGCGGGCATGTCGATCCGGCGCGCCTTCGTCGTGCACGGGGCCGAGGGCTGGGATGAGCCGACGCCGGTGGGTCCGTTTACATTGTTCGACGTTCAGCACGGTGAGGTGACGACCTCGACTCGCGTGCCGGCGGACTTCGGGCTCGCGACCTGCGAACCGCAGGCGCTGGCGGGCGGCGATGCCGCTGAGAATGCCCGGGCGCTGCGTGCGGTGCTGCGCGGGGAGGATCGCGGCGCGCATCGTGATGCGCTGCTGCTCGGTGCGGCCCTGGCGCTGGAACTGACCGGCGCGGTGGCCGGGCCAATCGAGGGCGTGGCACGCGCCAGAGGCGCGATCGACGATGGCTCGGCCGCGCGCGTACTCGAAGCGCTCGCGGCATTCGGTGCCGGAACGCGCCGGTGAGCGAAGACTTCCTGGCGCAGATGGCGAAATCGAGTCGCGCGCGCTGCGAGCGCGCGCGCCAGCGGCACAGCGAGTCGCAGTTGCGGGACCTCGTTTCGCGACTGCCGCCGCCGCCGCGACTGCGGCTCTCGCGCGAGGGCTTCGACCTGATCGCCGAGATGAAGCTGCGCTCGCCCGCGGTGGGCCAGCTGCGCGCGGTCGCGAGCGAGGACGTGCCGGCGCGCGTGCTCGACTACGCCGAAGGCGGTGCGGCCGCGGTGTCGGTGCTGACCGAGCCCGCGCGCTTCGATGGCTCGATGGCGCACCTCGAAAAGGCCGCGCGGGCGCTGGCGCTGCGCGCGGTGCCCGCGATGCGCAAGGACTTCCTGGTGGACCCCTACCAGGTGCTGGAAGCGCGGGCGGCTGGCGCGGGGGGCGTGCTGGTGATCCTGCGGATGCTGGCGCGCGAGGTGCTGGAGGCGCTGATCGATGCGGCGCTCGAGAACCAGTTGTTCGTGCTGCTCGAGACATTCGACGAGGCCGAGATCGACCTGGCGCGCGAGCTGCTCGAGGCGCGCCGCGGCCACGGCGACGCGTTGCTGGTGGGCGTCAACTGCCGCGACCTGGTCACGCTGCGGGTGGTGCCTGGGCGCCTGGAGGCGCTGGTCTCGCGGTTGCCGCCCGGGGCGCCGCGCGTCGCCGAGAGCGGCGTCGCGACGGCCGCTGACGCGGCACGGATGGCACAGGCCGGTTACGACCTCGCGCTCGTCGGCAGCGCCCTGATGGCCGGCGGCGAGCCGCGGGCGCTCGCGGCGGCGATGCTCGAGGCCTCACGGGCGGCGATCGGCCGTCGTCCGCGCCGCGGCGTGTCGCGCTGAGGGAGTGGCCGACGTGTGGATCAAGGTCTGCGGCATGACGAGTCCCGGAGCGGTCGGGGCCGCACTCGAGGCGGGCGTCGACGCCATCGGTTTCGTATTCGCAGACTCGGTGCGGCGGGTCGATCCGTCACGAGCTCGCGAGCTCGCTGCCCCGGCGCGAGGTCGCGCCACCTGTGTCGCGGTTACCCAGCATCCCGAGCCGCGGCTGCTGGCGGAGATACTGTCGGTGTTTCGCCCCGATCTGCTGCAGACTGACGCCTCCGATCTTTTGCAGCTCCCACCCGACGCCATCCAGTGCCCTGTGCTGCCCGTGGTCCGCGCCGGCGCCGCGTCGCCGCAGCCCTTGCCGGCACGGCTGCTCTTCGAGGGCCCGGTCAGCGGTACCGGCAAGACGGCGGACTGGGCGCGCGCGCGCGAGCTGGCCGCACTCACCGAACTGGTTCTCGCCGGCGGCTTGCGAGTTGACAATGTCGGTGCGGCAATCGAGCGCGTGCACCCCTTCGGGGTCGATGTCTCGAGCGGTGTCGAATCGCAGCCGGGGGTGAAGTCGCCGGCGCTGATCCTGGAATTCGTGGCGGCGGCGCGTGCCGCCTTCCTGGCGCTGAAACGACTGGAGCTGAAACGATGATCGCCCTGCCTCCCGCCGCGGACCGCGAGCGACTGCTCGCCGATGAAATCGCGGGCAAGTTTCCCGACGCCCGCGGCCGCTTCGGTCCGTACGGCGGCCGTTATGTGCCGGAGACGCTGATCCCGGCGCTCGACCGGCTCGAGGCCGGTATCCGTGAGCACCTCCACCGCGCCGATTTCCAGGCGCAGCTCGGCGCCGAGCTGACCAGCTGGGTCGGTCGCCCGACCGCGTTGAGCTTCGCGCCGCGGCTCTCCGCCGCCTGGGGCGCGCGGGTGTGGCTGAAGCGCGAGGATCTCGCGCACACCGGCGCGCACAAGATCAACAACGCGCTCGGCCAGGCGCTGCTCGCGCAGCGGCTCGGCGCGACGCGCATCGTCG
>JAYTNX010000378.1:0-2580 GCA_043748075.1 Pseudomonadota bacterium | reverse complement strand
CCCGCTCGGCGGTGGTCTTCTGCAACCCGTTCGGCCAGGAAGCGATCCGCAGTCATCGCATGTATCGCGTACTGGCGGACCGGATGGCGCGCAGCGGCGACGCGGCGCTGCGTTTCGACTATTCCTGCACGGGTGATTCCGCAGGCGAATGCACCGCCGGTCGTCTCGCCAACTGGGTGGAGGACGTCCGAGCCGCCGATCGCGAGGTGGCGTCCCGCAGCGGCGCCACTCACGTCACCTGGGTCGGCCTGCGCCTCGGTGCCAACCTCGCGTTGCTGGCCGCCGATCGCGAGACGTCGCGCCAACTGAACCTCGTGCTTTGGGATCCCGTGATGTCGGGCGCCACCTATCTCCAGGAACTGGCGCGAGCCCACGTGGGCTTCCTCTCCACCGTGTTTCGCTGGAATACCGGCCGCGTCACCCGCTCACGCGGCATCGGGGCGCTCGGGGCAATGCAGGAGCTGGTGGGGTTCGAGATCCCGCCGTCACTTCGCGGCGAGATCGAGGCCATCGACCTCGGCGTCCACCGCCCGGTCGCGGCGAGCACCGTCACGATCCTCGGCGACCAGCCCTCCCCGACTTATGCGCCGCTACGCGACGGGATCGCCCGTGCCGGCATCGACGTTCGCTACGTCCCCGTCGAGCCGGATGCGCCGTGGAACTCCGAGGAAGCGCTGAATGCCTCGACGATCCCAGCGCGCACCCTCGACGCGCTGCTCGCCGCCGTGGAGAGCCCAAAGTGAGCACCGAACGCGTATTGCAGCTGCGCCGCGACCATGGCCTGCTCGGCATCCTGACGCCAGCGCCGCCGTCACGCTCGGCCGACCTCGCCTGTGTGCTGATGAACGCGGGCGTCACTCACCGCATCGGCCCGCACCGGTTGAACGTGAAACTGGCGCGGCACCTCGCCGACCTCGGACTGACCACGGTGCGCCTCGACCTCTCCGGTCTGGGCGACAGCCGGCCCGAGGGCTCCACCCGCAGCTTCTCCGACCAGGCCATCAGCGACATCCGCGCCGCGATGGACCAGCTGCAGCGCATGAACGGCACGCGACGCTTCGTCGTCTCGGGGCTGTGTTCGGGCGCCGCCGTGGGTTTCCGCGCCGCCCTCGCCGACCCGCGCATCGTCGGCCTGCAGATGCTCGACCCGTATGCCTATCGCACGCGCCGCGCGATGCTGCGCTACTACCTCGATCGGGTGCGCCTGCCGGAGGCCTGGACCGGCGCAGTCGCCAACCTGATGCGACCCCAGGCGAGCGACGAAGACGCCAACGGCATGCTCGGCGACTTCGTCAAGGACCCGCCGCCGCGGGAGTTCGCGAGCGGCCTCGCGACGCTGATCGAGCGTGGCGTCTCGATCATGTGCGTCTACACCGGCGCGCTCGGGCAGGTCTACAACTACGCGGCTCAGTTCGACGAAACCATGGAGCCGTTCGGCATCGCCGGGCGCATTCGCGTCGAGCACATGCCCGACAGCACCCACACGTTCCTCGACATCGCCTCCCAGCAGCGCCTGATGGCGCTGACGGACGGCTGGCTCCGCTCGCTGCGCGTTCAGCCCCGCGACCGCCACTGAACGGGCCGCGGGTCCGGCGTCGCCGGGTCCGGCGGCTGCAGGCCGAGGCGTTCGATCACGTCGTACAGCGTCGGGCGAGTGACCCCGAGCATCTCGGCCGCTCGCGTCAGATTGCCACCCGCCTCCTGCAGGGCCGCGGTAACGGCGCTCGCTTCGGCGCGCCGGCGCACGTCCCTGAGGCTCAGTCGCTGTGAGGGGTCGGCTGGTGCATCGAGTCCGAGGTCTGCAGGCGAAATGGAGGTGCCGTCGGCGACGATCACCGCACCGGTGATGCGGTTCTCGAGTTCGCGGATGTTGCCGGGCCAGGCATGTGCGCGGATCGCGGCGACCGCGGCGCCGGAGAACTGACGCGCGGGCCGGCGGTGCTGTTGCGCCGCGCGCGCCAGCAGCGCCTTCGCGATCATCAGCACGTCGCCACCGCGCTCGCGCAGCGGCGGCATGCGCAGTGTCACTTCGGCGATCCGATAGTAGAGGTCTTCGCGGAACGCCCCGCTCGTGATCTGGGTTTCGAGGTTGCGGTTGGTGGCGCAGACGATGCGCAGGTCCAGCTGCAGCGTCTCGCGACCGCCGATCCGTTCGATCGTGCGGTCCTGCAGCACGCGCAGCAGCTTGGCCTGCAGCGATGCGGGCATCTCGCCGATCTCGTCGAAGAACACGGTACCGCCCTGCGCGGTCTCCAGCTTGCCGAGCACGCGCCGCACCGCGCCGGTGAAGGCGCCGCGTTCGAAACCGAACAACTCGCTCTCCAGCAGGTTCTCGGGAATCGCAGCGCAGTTCAGCGCGACGAACGGCTGGTCACGCCGCGGGCTCAGGCGATGCAACGCCCGGGCTGCCAGTTCCTTGCCCGTGCCACTCTCGCCCAGCACCAGCACCGTCGCACCCGTCGGCGCCACCTTCTCCAGCGCGCGGCGCAGCGCGCGGATCGGTTCGCTGGCGCCGAGAATGCCTTCGAGCGACGGCGGCGCTTCGGCGTGTCGCAGTCGCTCGTTCTCGGTCTCGAGCTC
>JAYTNX010000377.1:0-23604 GCA_043748075.1 Pseudomonadota bacterium | reverse complement strand
CAGGCCACGAGGGCGGCGGCGAGCTGCAGGAATTCGAGCGTCGGATTCACGCGGCCGACGTTGACGCCGTGCGGGACCTCCGGGTTCTCGTAGCTCATCGCGTCGGCGTGCCGTGAGGCGCGGGCGTCAGCGCGGCACCAGCGCCGTGCCGTACGCGATGAACTCCGCCGAGAACATCGGCGACTGGCTGCCGCCGTCGACGGCGAGCGACGAGGTTTCGAATCGCACGTTGAAGATCATCGTCGCGCCGCGGCTGCGCGCCTGTTCCTTCATGCGCAGCACCGCTTCGCGCCGGCCTCGATCCATCAGCGACTCGTAGACCGTGACGCGCCCGCCGAAGAAGCCGCGCAGGCCCGCCGCGATGCGCTTGAAGTAGTCCTCGGCGATCACCACCGAGCCGACCACCAGCGCGGCGTCGCGGAATTCGCGATCCGCGGGCAGACGTCGCTCGTTGAAGACGAGCACGTCGCGCAGCTCGGCTTCGCGACGCTGGATCTCGCGGAAATGGCGCCGTTCGCTGGCGCGACCGAACACGAGCCCGACGCCCAGCAGCACGACGAAGATCCCGAGCTGGATCAGCAGTTCCATCGGCTACTCGACGACGACGGCAGTGCCGTAGGCCATCACCTCGGCAGCCCCGGCGGCGATGTTGGAAGTGGCGAAGCGCACGTTGACGACCGCGTTCGCGCCGGCCGCCGTCGCCTGCGCGACCATCCGTTCGACCGCTTCGGCGCGCGACTCGTTCAGCAGCTCGGTGTAGGCGCGCAGCTCGCCACCGACGAAGTTCTTCAGGCCGGCGAGGAAGTCGCGGCCGGCGTGCTTGCTGCGCACCGTCGAGCCCTGCACGAGTCCGAAGTGCCGGACGATCGTCTTGCCGGGCACGGTTTCGAGATTGGTCAATTCCATGGTCGGTGCCTGTGTCCGGTTTGCCAGTGATGCGAATGACGAGTGTGCCAGAGTCCGTCGCGCGAGATGCCTTGACCGCACGCGGGACGCGGTCAGACTGAAGCCCCCGGGAGTGGGCCGGAGTTCAACCGTGAGCGAAATGCCCTGGCCGCGCCCGGCGCGCGCCTGGTGGACGGTAATCGTGCTGACGTTCGCTTACGTCATTTCCTTCGTGGATCGCACGATCCTCAGCCTGCTGATCGAGCCGATCAAGGTCGACCTCGCGCTGTCTGACACGCAGATCGCGCTGGTCCAGGGCGTCGCCTTCGGCCTGTTCTACGCGGCCATGGGCCTGCCGCTAGGCTGGCTCGCCGACCGCATGTCGCGGCGCCTGCTGATCGGGCTGGGTGCCGGGTTCTGGTGCGCGGCCACCGCGGTCTGCGGCCTGGCGTCGAGTTTTCCTCATCTGTTCGCGGCGCGCATCGGCGTGGGCGTCGGCGAGGCCGCGCTGTCGCCGGCGGCGATGTCGATGATCAGCGATTCCTTCCCGAAGGAGCGACGCGCGCTGCCGATCGGCATCTACGCTGGCGCGGCGGCGCTCGGCGCGGGCCTGGCGTTGATCCTCGGCGGCAGCGTCATCCGCCTGGTGTCGGGCGCCTCGCAGGTGTCGCTGCCGCTGGTGGGCGCGGTCGCGGCCTGGCAGGCGGCGTTCATCATCGTCGGCTTCTTCGGCCTCGTGCTGCTGCCGCTGCTGGCGACGGTGGTCGAGCCCGTGCGGCGCAACGACCTCGCCACGCCGGGGCCGGTGCAGCGCATCGATCGGTTCATCCGCCAGCACGCCTCGTTCATGGTGCGTCACTACGCGGCCGTGTCGATCTACAGCATCTTGATCTACGCGGTCCTGAGCTGGGTCCCCGCACACCTGATCCGCGTGTTCGGCTGGACGCCGGCGGAAGTCGGCCTGCGCTACGGTCTGGTGTTGCTGGTGTTCGGCGGCGCCGGCACGGTGGTCGGCGCCGCGTTCGCCACCTGGCTCGGCCGCCGTGGCGTGGTGCATCCGGCGATCGTCGTGACGGCGGGCGGCATGGCCGCGGCGGGTGTGCTGCTGTCGCAGGCCGGATGGGCCGACGATCCGTGGACCGCGCTCGCCTGGTATGCGCCCGGCCTGCTGTGCCTCACGCTGCCCGGCGGCACGGCGATCCAGGTCATCCAGGAGGCGGTGCCGAACCAGCTGCGCGGCCAGGCCTCGGCGATCTACTACCTGACGATCAGCGTGATCGGCCTGAGCTTCGGCCCGCTGTCCGTGGCCTTGCTGACGGACTACCTGTTCGCTGATCCGCTGAAGATCGGCGCGGCAATCGCGATCGTGTCGCTGGCGATCGGCCCGGCGACGGCGCTGCTGTCGTTCTCGACCCGCGGGCCTTTCGCCCGGATGATCGCGGCCGCAGCGCCCCGGTAGGCGCATCCCTGACGACTCTGTTGCCCTCAAGTTCGCGGGTCGCCCCGCCGTTACCGCCATCGGAGTGGTCGGTTCCGGGTGCGGCGAGGGCGAGGCGGATGAGCAAGGACATCAACATTCTGGTCGTCGACGACTACTCGACGATGCGCCGCATCATCAAGAATATCCTCCACGAACTCGGATACCGGAACGTGCTCGAGGCCGCCGATGGCAACGCCGCCCTGCAAGTGCTGGGAAGCGCGAACATCGACCTGCTGGTCACCGACTGGAACATGCCCGGCATGCCGGGCCTCGATCTGCTGAAGCGAGTGCGCGAAAGCAGCACCTACGGATCGATGCCCGTGCTGATGCTGACGGCGGAGGCCAAGCGCGAGCAGATCGTGGAGGCCGCCCGCGCCGGCGCGAACGGCTACATCATCAAGCCCTTTACCCCCGCGACGCTGAAGTCGAAGATCGAGAAGCTGTTTCCCGACGCCCCGGCCGTCTCTGCGGCGCCGGTGCCCGGGTCGTGACCTCCGCGACGGGATCTCCTCCGCTCGACGGACTGCGGGAGATCACCGAAGACCTGTCGAAGGCGCTGGGCCGGTTCCGTGTCGAGACCCGGCTCGATGATCTCGCGCGGAAAGGTGTGCCGGATGCCCGCCATCGTCTCGAGCACGTGCTGCGGATGACCGACTCTGCGGCCCACCGCACGCTCGACCTCGTCGAGCAGGCCTTGCCGCTGGCCGATCGCATTGCGCAGCGTGCGGCTGCGCTGGCGGACGTACGCCGACTCGACGGTCGCGCGTCCGAGCCGCAGCTGGACGCGTGCCTCGCCGAAACCTCGACCGATGCCGCCCGCCTGCGGGAGCAGTTGTCCGACGTGCTGCTGGCGCAGGGATTCCAGGACCTGACCGGCCAGATCATCCGCGGGGTACTCGGGCTGGTGGCGGATGTCGAGACGACGCTGCAGCGTCTGGTCGCGTTGTCACCCGTCGACGCCGTGGCCCACAGGTCGTTCGGGCCGACCCAGACCCTCGCGTCGAGCCCCGCGCCCGGTATGGCATTCGGCCCCGTGGTGCCGCAACTCGAGGCCGGTCCGGTCGTCGACCGCCAGAGCGATGCGGATGCGCTGCTGCACGAGTACGGGCAATGACGCCGGGACGGATGGAGCAGCCGTTCCTCGATGAATGCAGCGAGGGCGTCACGACCATGGAGACCGTGCTGGTGCAGCTGCCGGTCGGGGCTTCGCCGTCGGACGCGCTGGATGCCCTGTTCCGGATCGCCCATTCGATCAAGGGCGGTGCTGCGACCCTCGGCCTGTCGGAACTTGCGTCCTTGTCCCATTCGCTCGAAACGCTCCTCGATGCGATGCGCAGCCAGCGCGTCTCGGTCAGCCGCGAAGTTCTCGACGTCCTGCTCCGGTCGGTGGATCTGTTGCGGGCGATGCTCGCGGCGCGCAGCAGCGACTCGCGCGTCGACACCCAGGTCGTCGTGGATTTGCAACTGGAACTCGAAGCGCTCGCCGCCGGCGGCTCGGCAGGCGCCGTACCCGCCTCGGCAGACGCCCTCGACAACACCTCGATCCGGCTGGTCGGCGACCTGGACTCCGGCAGCCTCGGCTGGGGAACGATTCGCGTCGGCGTCGAGCTGGTCGACTCGCTGATGGCGCAGGTGGCAGCCCTCGCACAGCGACATCGCGCGCTCGAGGCCGTGCTCCCGAGCCTCGCGCAGGATGGCCCTGCGCGTATCGGTGAGCACGTGGCGGGCCTGCTGCAGGCGTCGCGCGAGCTCGAGAGGAGCGTTGCCGAACTGCGCACCGTGCCCATCAGCCTGCTGTTCCGACGATTCCCGAGGATGGTCCGCGATCTCGCGATCCGGCTGGGCAAGCAGGTCGACCTGCGGATCGAAGGCGGCGATACCGAGATCGACAAGGCGACGGTCGAGCGGGTGGGCGACGCACTCGTGCAACTGGTGCGCAACGCGCTGGATCACGGCATCGAAACACCGGCTGAACGGCGCCGTGCGGGCAAACCCGAGAGCGGCACGCTGTGGCTGCACGCAGCGACGCGCGGCGACGCGGTGGTCATCGAAGTGGGCGAGGACGGGGCGGGGCTGGCGCGGGAGGCGATCCGGCGCAAGGCCACGGCCGCTCGAGGGCCCGAGACCGAGAGCGCACTGACGGATGCGCAGATCGACGCGCTGATTTTTCTTCCCGGGCTGACCACGGTCGATGCCCCCACCGAAATCTCGGGTCGGGGCGTGGGCATGGACGTCGTACGACGCAACCTGCAGTCGATCCAGGCGTCGATCGACGTGGAAAGCGAGCGCGGACGGGGCTGTCGCTTCCGGATCGTCGTGCCGCGCCGACCGGGCGCGATTGGGCCTGTTCAGGGTCTCGCCATCGCTGCGGCCGAATGAGCACTGGCCTTTGCCGAAGGCGTCCCGGTCACGTCGGAGAGAGCCGCAGCGCGACCGGCCGCCCTCAGGATGCCGTGCGCGGCTCGCGCCGCAGGAAGCGAACCATCTGGATTTGGTCGACGAAGCTGTCGCCGATGCGCACGGCCGCCGGCTCGCGTGCAAAACCACGGAATCCCAGGGAGGCATAAAGGCGCTGAGCGCGCTCGTTGGTGGCCAGCACGGAGAGGACGATCTGCCGCAGGTCGCCCAATGCCTCGGCCCGCACGATGGCCTCGCGCAGCAGCAGCTTGCCCACGCCCGAGCCCTCGGTCTCGGGCCGGACGAACATCCGCGAGATCAGCGCCTTGTGTCGCAGCTTCAGCGCGCGCGCACGTTCCAGGCTGGTGATGCCGATGAGGCGGCCGCCGAGGAAAGCGCCAAGCGTGAAACTGTCGGGTGCGAAGCAGGTCGGAATGCCGGGAGCGCCGTCATCCACCGGCGCGCTGCAGAAGCAGTCGCCGTGCTCGACGAGCCCGTGGCTCCACAGCGCCGAGTAGTCGGCCTGATCCGCGGGCTCGAGGCTGCGCAACGTCGGTTCGGTGGCGACGGGATCGATCATCGATGGTCGGTCATCTGTAGTCGATCATCTGTAGCCGATCATGAGTTGCCGATCGATGGGTCAAAGGCCCGCACGACCACCACGGCTGGCGCGCATCGGAGTCGACAGTCTAGCGCCGCGGAGACTGCCGGGTCGAGACGTCGCTTCCCCGCTGCGTGAACTCGCCTACACAGCGCGGGTCCCCCGTGATAGAAACCTGCGGTGACCGCGGCGCGCCCCGACATTTCTGCATTCGATCGTTGGCGCAGCGCGACCCTGGCGCCGTTTTCTCATCGCGCCTTCGCGCTGTTCTGGTCCGCCTCGGTGGTCTCCTCGTTCGGCAGCCTGATCCAGACCGTGGGCGCGTCCTGGCTGATGACGACGCTCGCGCCGTCGCCCGACATGATCGCGCTGGTACAGACCGCAGGCGCATTGCCGTTCTTCTTCCTGTCGCTGATCGCCGGCGCGTTCGCCGACACGCGCGACCGGCGCGCGATCATGCTGTTCTCGCAGGTGCTGATGCTGGTCGCGTCGGCGCTGCTCGCCGCGGTGACCCTGGCCGGCGCGATCACGCCGATGCTGCTGCTCGGCCTGACGTTCCTCATCGGTTGCGGCACGGCGGTGTTCGCACCCGCCTGGCAATCCTCGATCGGCGAGCAGGTGCCGCGCAGCCAGATCGCCTCCGCGGTCATGGCCAACGCGGTCGGCTTCAACCTCGCGCGCAGCATCGGCCCGGCGCTCGGCGGCCTGATCGTCGCTTCGGCGGGTGCGGCCGTCGCGTTCGTGGTCAATGCCGCGTCCTATGTCGGCATGCTCGCCACACTGCTGTGGTGGAAACCCGGGCGCTCGCGCAGCCACCTGCCGCCCGAGCCGCTCGGGAGCGCGATTGCGGCGGGCATCCGCTACGTCAGTCTGTCGCCACACCTGCTAGCGATCCTGGCGCGCTGTCTGGTGTATGCGATCCCGATGGCGGCGACGCCGGCGCTGATGCCCGTGGTCGCACGCGATCTGCTCGGCGGCGGCGCCCGCACCTATGGCCTGCTGCTGGGCGGCTTCGGCATCGGTGCGATGGTCGGTGCGCTGTTCAGTGCGACGCTGCGCGCGCGGATGTCGAGCGACACGCTGCTGCGGATCCTCTCCGGCCTCGCCTTCGCGGCGATGCTGACCATCGGCCAGAGCACCTTTGCCGTGTTGACGCTGCTGGCGCTGGTGGTCGCCGGCGCCGTCTGGACGCTGGGGCTGGCCAATTTCAACATCGCGATCCAGTTGTCCTCCCCGCGCTGGGTCACCGGCCGCATGCTCGCGACCTACCAGACCGTCGCGTTCGCCGGCATGGCCTTCGGCAGCTGGGGCTGGGGGGTGCTCGCCGAGCGCATCGGGCTGCGCGAGTCGCTGAGCATCGCCGCCGTCTCGGCGCTGGTCTCGCTGGTGGTCGCCCGCTGGGCGCCGGTCTCAGTCGCCACGCTCGGCTCGCTCGATCCGCACGCCGGCGCCGAGGTGGCCGCGCCGAGCGTCGAAATCCATCCGGCCTCGGGCCCGATCGTGGTCACGATCACCTACCGCGTGCCGCCAGAGAACGCCGCGGAGTTCATCGACGTCATCAACGAGCTCGGCCGCATCCGGCGTCGCGACGGCGCGCGGCGCTGGTCGGCGTGCCAGGACATCGACGATCCGCAGTACTGGGTGGAGCGCTTCGAGAGCCCGACCTGGCTCGACTATCTGCGGCGCCAGACCCGCCCCACACTGGCCGACCAGGGCGTGCGCGAACGGATGCGGCAGCTGATCCTCGGCGAGCGCGGCACGGTGCGCCGGCAGATCGAGCGGCCCAGCGGTTCGGAGCCCCTGGGCGGTGCGCTATCGCGACCCGAGCCGCTGGACGACACATCGAGCCACGCCTGAAAACCGGCGGCGGCTAAGGACGGTTACCGGTCTGCGGTGTAAAGTAAAGCGCCACTGAAACGGACCGGAAAATCTGCGCCATGTGCGTGCCGTTGCAACTCGTCTCCAATCGCAGTCATCGAACTGACGGCGCATCTGTTCGCGAGCCGGTCCTGACCGTCGTGCCGCGTTTCCCGGGCAGGTAGGCGCCGATGCGACTCAGCCCCAGCGAGCAGCAAGCCATCAGCGCTGCCAGCGTTCGACATTTTGGCGTGCGGCCGCGATTGTTCGGCTCGCGTGTGGACGACGCGCGGCGCGGTGGCGACATCGATCTTTATATCGAAGTGGCATTGCCGCCGCACGAGGCGTTGCAGCGGGAGCTGCAAATGGCTGCCGATCTCTATCTGGCTCTCGGCGAACGGAAGATCGACATCGTGGTCAACACCGGTCGGCTGGACCTGCCGGTTTACCAGGTGGCGCGTTCGCAGGGAGTCTGGCTGTGACTCGCGGCGCGGCTCCCGACGTCAACACCACGTCGTGGATCGCCGAGGGTCGGCATTGAGCCTGCCACGGCAAGCGGCCCTGGCTCAATGCGCGCGACATGCCACAGTCATGAAGGGCGCCCTGGCGGCCACGCCGATGACCTTGACGGCGGCAGACTTGATGAATGCCGGACCGGAATTGGTGCGATTGACCGACCAGTTTGTGTTCCGCTTCACCAAGCTGCAGGACACCCTGCGTGCGCAAGTACTGCGCCAGTTCGCCCTGCTGGTTTTGCGCGAGCCGGTCGAAGACGTGGCCTTCATCGACGTGCTGAATCTGCTGGAGAAGCGCGGATTTCTGGGCGCGGCGCCTTGGGCCAGACAGCGCAGCCTGCGTAGCGCCCTGACCCACGAATATCCCGACGACCCGGAGCGGCAGGCGGCTTTGCTGGCCGCGGCGCAAGCGGCGGCCCACGAACTGACCGACTGGTTGCAACGGATCGCGCAGCGCGCTGGCGCCTGAACCGGCCAGCCGGTCATGTCATCGTGAACACGGCCAACTTGTTGCCGTCGAAGTCGCGGAAATAGCCGCCGAAGAAGTGCTCGCCGCGAGGTCCGACCGCACCCTCGTCGCGGGCGCCCAGAGACAATGCGCGCGCATGGACCGCCGCGACCTGATCGCGAGACCCCGCCGCCAGCGCCACCATCGATCCGTTACCCGGGGTCGCCATGCCGCCATCGAAGGGCTTGATGAGCAGCAGCATCGTGGCGGCATCGCCTGTGGTCCAGCCGACGTAGCGCTCCGTCTCCATGCCTCGAGTCGCGCCGAGCAGCGCGAGAAGCTCGTCGTAGAAGCGCGCGGCGCGCGGCAGGTCGTTGGTGCCGAGGGTCAGATAGCCGATCATGCGGGTCTCCGTGCGGCCGGGCCCTGGCCGCGATGGGGTTTCTTCTTCGACGGCCGCATCGGCCGCGGTGCGAGCCGGCTGATGCGCAGCTCCTGGCCGACCACGCGCACTGACTGCAGCTGCTTGAAGATCTCCTTCGGCATCCCGCCGGGAAGGTCGACGAGGCTGTGATCCGAGCGCACGTCGATGCGGCCGATGTCGCGCCCGTCGAGGCCCGCTTCATTGGCGAGTGCGCCGACGATGTTGCCGGGCTTCACGCCGTGGTCGTGGCCGACTTCGACGCGGAAGGTCTCCATTTCCGGTTCGTCGCCGCGGGCGCGACGCGGGCCGGGCTGGTCGAAGTGGCGTGGGACCGGAGGCTCGCCGCCGCCGTCGCGTTCACGCTCACGCGCGGGACGCGGCGGCGGGTCGCTCGCCGCGAGCAGCAGCGGCGTCTCGCCGCGCAGCAGGCTCGCCAGCGCGGCGGCGATGTCGGTGGCCGGCACGCCCTGTTCGCGCTCGATCGATTCGATGATCTCGCGATACGGGGCCGCATCGCCGCGGCCCAGCGCCTCGACCACCTGCTGCTTGAACTTGCCGACCCGCTGCGCGTTGACCGACTGCACGCTCGGCAGCTCCATCGGCTCGATTTTCTGTCGCGTCGCACGCTCGATCGCGTGCAGCAGGCCGCGTTCGCGCGGTGCGATGAACAGGATCGCCTCGCCGCTGCGGCCGGCGCGGCCGGTGCGCCCGATGCGGTGCACGTAGGACTCGGTGTCGGTGGGCACGTCGTAGTTGACCACGTGGCCGATGCGCTCGACGTCCAGCCCGCGCGCCGCGACATCGGTGGCGACCACGATGTCGAGGTCGCCGGATTTCAGCCGCGCAACGGTGCGCTCGCGCAGCGGCTGCGGGATGTCGCCGTTGAGCGGCGCGGCGGCGAAGCCGCGGGCTTCGAGTTTCTCGGCGAGCTCGGCCGTCGCCTGCTTGGTGCGCGCGAACACCAGCATGCCGTCGAACGGCTCGACCTCGAGGATGCGCGTCAGCGCGTCGAGCTTGTGCATGCCGCTGACCATCCAGTAGCGTTGGCGGATGTTGGTCGCGGTGGAGGTCTTGCTGGCGATCGTCACCTTCTGCGCGTCGTGCATGTAACGCTCGGCGATGCGTCGGATCTGCGTCGGCAGCGTCGCGGAGAACAGCGCCACCTGGCGCTTGGGCGGTGTCTTCTCGAGGATCCACTCGACGTCGTCGATGAACCCCATGCGCAGCATCTCGTCGGCCTCGTCGAGCACCAGCGTGCGCAGGTGGCCGAGCTGCAGCGTCTCGCGCTTCATGTGGTCCATCACGCGTCCGGGCGTGCCGATCACCACCTGGGCGCCGCGGCGCAGGCTGGCGAGCTGCGGACCGTAGCTCTGGCCGCCATAGATCGGCAGCACGTTGAAGGACTTCATGTGCGCGGCGTAGCGCTGGAATGCCTCGGCGACCTGGATCGCGAGCTCGCGCGTCGGCACCAGCACCAGCACCTGGGTGTCGCGGCTCGCGAGGTCGAGGCGGGTCAGCACCGGCAGCGCGAAGGCCGCGGTCTTGCCGGTGCCGGTCTGGGCCTGGCCGAGCATGTCCCGGCCCGACAGCAGCACCGGGATGGTTGCCGCCTGGATCGGCGAGGGCGATTCGTAGCCGACGTCGGCGAGGGCGCGCAGCACCGGCTCGGACAGGGCGAGGTCGGCAAAAGCAGGGATCGTCACGGGCGGGCTCCGGCGGCGGGAGCGGAGTGTACGCGGATTCACCCTGCCCAACGCGGCCGATGGACCGGCGACGGTGCGTGGGCCGGGGTGGCCAGGCCGCGGGGCCTGAAGGACAATGGGGGCATGAGAATAGGCGTGATCGGCAGCGGCACGGCCGCCACGAAACTTCCGGTGCACCTCGCGGAACTGGGGCGCGACGGTGTGGTGCCGCAGCTCGTGAATCCCCGTCTCTCCGCCTTTGCCTCGACGCCCTACGAGCGGCTGGTCGTGGACCTGGGTTATGTCGACGCTGCACAGGCCGCTGCCGCCGACGGTTGCGACGCCTTGTTCATCAACTCCATGGCCGACTACGGTATCGAGGCGATGCGCGCGGCCGTCGGCATCCCGGTGGTCGGCGCGGGCGAGGCGGCGCTGCGCGTCGCCGGGCGCGAGGGGCGGCGCTTCGCGATTGTCACAGTCTGGCCATCGTCGATGCGGTTCCTCTACGACGAGCGGCTGCGCGCCTGCGGTCTCGAACCCGCGTGTGTGTCGATCCGGCACCTGTCCGGCGAAGACGAACTGGCGCGCCTCGGCGCGGACGACGGCGTGATGTCGCGCATGCGTCGGGGCGAGGGGGCGATCGTCGCGCGCCTCGCGGCGATGTGCGCGGACGCGGTGCGCGAGGACGGTGCCGAGTGCATCGCGCTCGGCTGCACCTGCATGGCGCCCGTCGGACCGGCGATCGCGGCCGCCTGCTTTGTTCCGGTCATCGAATCCTCCCGCGCCGGATTCCTGGCCACGATCGCCGCGGCGCGCGATCCGGTGTTGCGCGCGCCGGCGACGGGCTCGCGACGCAGCTCGCGGACGGCACTGGTGCCGGCCCTGGTCGACGCGTGGTTCCAGGCTTCCGGTCGCGAGGGCGCATCGAAGCCGGATGCCGCCCCGCCCACCGACGGCGGCGACTGTGCGGTGTGCGTCGATGCGACGGCGCGCTAGCGCCGCATCGCAGCAGGACGGGCGATTGCCGTCGAATCTGCGCTGCCCTCAAGCTGAACTCCGCTCAGCTCAGCTCAGCTCAGTTCAGCTCAACGCGGACGCCTTGCGTCCAGAGCCCGCTTCAGGCTGTCCCAGGAATTCTGGAACGGTCGCGGGTCGTCGAAGGCGGGCGTCTCCTTCATCAGCGGATGCCGCGCCAGGATCTCGCCGCGCAGCGGCTCGGGCAGAGCGTCGAAGGACAACGTCGAGCGGCCCTGGCTGGTCAACACGATCTGGCCTTCACGGCCCGCCATTTTCATCCACGGCAACCAGTCGGAGAGGCGCACCCAGGTCGCCGTGTAGGGCAGCGGGCGGCCCGGGCGCCAGGCGTCGAGGTCGGCACGGGTGACGGTGAAGGTCGAGAGCTCCATCGCGCGGTACTTGCCGCCGATGGCGTCCTGGTACTTGCCGCCGAGCGGACTGTCGCGGAAAAACGATTGGCTGCGGCTCGCCGTGTAGACCTGGCCCATGTCGACCCAGCGCATCCGCGGTGTCGTCGGTCGACCCTCGGCGTCGCGTTCGAACGCCGGCGCACGCTGGCTCGCCGGGTCGTTCTCCATGTGGATGACCTCGACCGATTCTCCGGTCCAGGGATTGCGCCAGTGGTCGAGCACGGCACCACTCTGCGGGTCGAGGTACAGCATCAGTTCGCGCGCCGCGGCCTGGTAGCCCGAGCCGCGCGATGCATCCTCGACGTTCCGGCAGGCGCGCGGATTGACGCCCTGCACGTTGAACAGCAGGCGATCGGGCTCGCCGGCGCGCCGCGCATGCACCGTGCCGGTCCAGTAGTAGAACTGCGGCGCCTGCGGATCGCGGCTGCCGCAGCCGAGCGCACGCTCCACAGCGAATCCGCCTCCCGGGCGAGTGGGGTCGAGTCGCCCCGCCGCGGGGGAGGGCGAGGCGAGCAAGACGAGCAGCACGAGAAGCACACTACGATGGAGCCAAACCACGCGGAACCTCCTGGCGTCGCAGCTCGCCGCTGCGGCGCGGCCGCGAGACGTCGCGAGTAACGGAGCTCCAGTATAAGCGGTGCGCTGGAGGCAGCCCGCGCGGCCCGCGCCCTGCCGTACACTCACCCGCGCACGGGCCGTTCCTGCAAGGACAGTCGTGCATGCGGAGGATCAATCCTTGAAAAACCAGCGATTCCTGCGGCGCGTCGGCTTTGCCGCGACGGGCCTGCGCTTCGCGGCGGCGAACGAACGCAGTTTCCGCAGCCAGCTCGGCCTCGGGCTGGGCCTGCTCGTCGCGCTGGTTTGGCTGCGGCCGCCGGCGGTGTGGTGGGGGCTGTGCCTGCTCGCGAGCGGGCTGGTGGTCACGGCCGAGCTGGTCAACACCGCGCTCGAGCAGGCGCTCGATGGACTGCACCCCGGACCCCACGAGGGCATTCGCATTGCCAAGGACTGCGCGGCCGGGGCCGTGCTGCTGGCGAGCCTCACGGCGCTGGCGATCGGCGCGCTGACCGTGCTCGTGGCCATCGGGATGATCTGAGAGGCGAGGCAACCCGAGCCCGAGTTCCGGTGCGGACGCGCGCGGCCTCAGTCGGTCCGCACCTGGAAGCTCAGCAGGGCGCCGTGCTCGAGTGGCACCACCTGCATCGAGACGCGCGGCTCGGCAAGGTCTGCGTGCGCGCGGCCGGATACGAATCTGCCGGTCGCGATGCCGAGCGCGGCGCCGGCCACGGTATCGGACAGCCAGTGGACGTTGCTGTCGAGGCGCGCATAGGCCGTCGCTCCGGCGAGGCCGTAAGCCAGTACGCGCCAGCCCCATTGTCCACGCGGCATCTGCGCGGCGAACACCTGCGCCGCGGCGAATGCCGCGGTGACATGGCCCGAGGGAAAGCTGTCGCCGCCCTCGCGCCAGGCCGAACGGGTCGGCGTCTCGTTCGGGCGATCGCGGCCGACCGCCACCTTGATCACCGTGGCGCTGAGCACCCCCAGCACTGTCGCCTCCGCCATGTCGACGCCGATCCGGGCCGTGCCGTCATCGTGTCGCAGCCGGCCGATGGCGTAGGTGCTGGCCGTGAGCGCGAGCAGGGGCGCCGCATCGCGCAGGCTGTGCGGATCCTGGCCGACGGACACCCCGCCAGTCATCACATGCGATCGCACCCGGCCGTCCACCGAGTAGGCGGCTGCCACCGCCGCGGCACTGGCCCCCGCCCAGGCCCAATCGTGGCTGTCCCAGTGCAATGGCGCACGCGCGTAGTCGCCCAGATCGTCGAGATAGTCGTAAGGCGATTTCGCGCCACCGATTGCCGGAAGGAGTGCGCCGCAGGCCAGCCAGGCGGCGCTCAGGACTCGAATAGGCATCCGCGTCTCTCCCCGGAGCCCGTTCGACTCGCCAGTGAGACGGGGCGGTGCGTCCGAATCAATCGGCAACCGCGTGATGTTGCAGGCGCCGCAGCGAGCCGCGGAGTCTCGCCGGGGCCCCGACTCGCGGCCGCCGGGGGCGTCGGTGATGCCTGCGTTAGAATGATAACGCCGCGGCGCGACTGAGCTGTTCCGCGCCTTCCTCACACTGGAGATTCCGCCATGCTGCGAAAGCGAGTCGCGAGCCTGCTGTCGAATGCCACACCGCTACGGGTCGCGCTGGTGCTCGTGGGGGCGGCCCTTTCAGGAATTGCCCCGCTGGCGAGTGCCGCCGAGGGTTCCTCGGGTCCTGAGCCTGCGGTCATCAATGAGGACGGTCTCGTCAAGGTTGTCGTCAAGGGCGTCGATCGCGTGCTGCAGCGCCCCGGCACCGACTGGGCCGGCTACACCAAGGTGCTGGTCGCGCCGGTCGAGGTGTCGTTCAGCAAGTCCTGGGATCCGCGCGACTACGGCACGTTCGGCCTGAAGTCCGTGGATGTCGACCGCATCCGGCGCGAGCTCGCGGAGATGACCCACGACATTTTCACGAAAGTGCTCGGCGAGGGTGGCTACGCGATCGCGCAGGCCGCGGGCGAGGGCGTGCTGCAGGTGCGACCTGACATCGTCAACCTCTACGTCAATGCGCCGGACACGATGGAGCCGGGCCGCCGCACCTACGTCGTCGATGCGGGCGAGATGACGATGTTGCTCGAGTTGCGCGACAGCGTCACCGGCACGCTGCTGGCGCAGGCGCGCGACCGCAAGCGCGGCACCGACTCCGGCAACGTCAGCTTGGCGAACAGCGTGATGAATCGCGTCGAAGCCGAGCGCGCGCTGCGCGGCTGGGCGAAGCAGCTGCGCACCAACCTCGACGCTGCGCGCAAGGCGCCCTGACGCGCACGTTGCGATGACGGGCCGGCCGCTCTGACGTTCCCGCCGCCCTGACGAGCCGCTGCGAATCGCCTATGCTCGCCGGGCCGGCATGCAGCCTCCGGCGCGGAGCACGACCGTGGAACGACGCGACTTCTTTTCCTTGATGGCGGCGGGTGCAGGCGCCGGCCTGCTCGGTGCGGTTGCCCCGGAGGCGCGGGCCAACTGGGGCATGGTCGCGCCGGGCCCGGTGCCGCCCGAGGGTTTCGACGGCCGGCTGCTCGTCAACAAGCCACGCGCCTACGAGGTGATGGAGCGCGAGGGCCTCGACGGCATCGTCGCCCTGAACCCGGTCAACGTCTTCTATCTCGGCAACTACATCGGCTACGAGCTGCAGAAGCTGCGTGCGATCCCGAGCTTTGCGGTGATGCCACGCGATCCGAAGCAGCCCACGTTCCTGGTGGCCGCGGGCACGGACCTGCTGTTCCTCGCCAACGGCGACCGCGAATATCCCGACATCATTCCTTATACGTTCCCGGTCGAGATCGAGAAGTATCTGGAGAAGGCCGACTGGAGCGTCGAGCCGCAGGCCGCGCCGGTGGGCGGTGGGCCGGTGCTCGAGTCGGGCTTGCAGCCGAAGGAGCGGCAGTGGCAGTCGTTTGGCCAGCGCGTCGCCTCGCGCCGCGCGGCGACTCCCGAGTGGGGCCTGGTGCGTGCGCTCGAACTCGCCGGCCTGTCACGCGGCAAGGTCGCGGTCGACGACATGCGCATCGCCGACGTGCTGCGCTCGCTGGGGCGCAGCGGTGTCACCTGCGTGCCGGGCGACAACACCTTTCGCAAGATCCGGCTGATCAAGTCCGAGGTCGAGCTGAAACACATGCGCGCGATTGCGCGCATCAACCAGGATGCCTGCGTGGCGATGCTGAAGCAGGTGCGGCGTGGCACGACCAAGGACCAGATCGACCAGTCGTTCATGGTGGAAGCGGCGAAGCGTGGCGCCAAGGCGATGTGGATCGCAACCGGCACCATCGGCGGCCTGACCCAGGGCAAGGTGGTCGAAGGCGAGCCGATGATGGTCGACGCCGTCTGCCAGCGGAATTTCTATCACGGCGACTTCGGGCGCACCGTGGTGCTCGGCGAGCCGTCGAAGGAACTGCAGGCGTGCATGGTTTCGCTGCGTGTCGGATCGGCGACCGTGCTGGAGAAGGCGCGGCCGGGCATGAAGTATTCACAGCTGCGGCAGATCGTCGGCGACGCGATGACCCAGGCCTATACCGGCAACATTCCGATCCGCTTCGGCGCGGGGCCGCATTCGGTGGGCCTGCAGCATACGGACCAGCCGTACCGCGACGGCGTCCCGTTCGTCGTGTCCGACGACCTGACGCTCGAGGAGAACATGACCCTGACCGTGGATCTGCCGACCTCGATGCTCGGCTGGGGTGCGATCCACTGCGAGGACCTGCTGGTCGTCACGAAGACGGGGCTGGAACCGCTGGCGACGGCGGACGGCCCGCTGATCGTGATCTGAGGCTTGCCGATACGAAGGCAAGTGGCGCGGCGCGAGGCCCATCCGCACTATCAACCGGCGCTCAAAACTGACCATCGAGCGGCGCGCCTTATCGACCAGCGGATAAGTGGTGTTTCATACGGCCGGCCTCAAGACTTTCATTTGGCCGAGCTCTAACGTTGCAATCAGCCGACGCGCGGGACTACGCCTACTTCAGCTTCGGTGACGACGTGACGCTCGCCGCGGCAAAGGCCGACCCCGTGGGTTTCGTCGGGGAGCTGCCTGAGCGAGTCGTGCTCGACGAAGTGCAGCGCGCCCCGGTGATCTTCCCGGCGCTCAAGTCGGCCGTCGATCGCCACCGGGCTCCCGGACGCTTTCTGCTGACAGGCTCGGCCAATGTGCTGCTGCTCCCGGCCCTCGCGGATTCGCTGGCGGGTCGACTAGGCCTGCTGCGACTGCATCCCCTGGCGCAATGCGAACTCGCCGCCCGTGAGCCGCGATTACATCGAAACGCTCGTGCAGCGGAACGTGCGCCACCTCGCGCGCATCGCCTCGCTCGATGCGCTCCCGCGCCTGCTGGCGCTCGCCGCCGGCCAGACCGCGCGGCTCATCAACATCAGCGATCTGGCGAGCCCCTTCCAGCTCAGCCGCCCTACGATCCGCGACTATGTCACGCTGCTGGAGCAGGTTTTCCTGATCGACGAGCTGCCGCCCTGGCACAGCAGTCGCCTGAGTCGCTTGATCAAGACACCGAAGCAGCACGTTGGCGACACCGGTCTGGCCTGCACGCTGCTCGGCATCGACGCCGCGGGTCTCTGGAAGGATCGCACCCTGCTGGGCCAGACGTTCGGGTATCAGGAGCTTCGCCGCCATGCCAGCTGGCACGACGGGGAGATCCGTTTCAGCCATTACTACGAAAGGGACGGCGCCGAGGTGGATTTCGTGCTGGAGCGGGGCAGCGGCCAGATCGCCGGCGTGGAGGTCAAGGCCTCTGCCACCGTGACGGCCGCGGACTTTCGCGGCCTGCGCAAACTCAAGGAAGCCGCCGGAAGGAAATTCACCGCGGGTGCGGTGCTCTATGACGGCGAAACCGGCGCGGGTTTCGGGGAAGGCATGCATGCCATTCAGGTCCGGACGCTGTGGGAACTGACATGACTGCAGCCACGATGCAGCTGACTCCAACCCGGCTAAGGCGACTCGTCCGGCCTGGACGGTTCGCTGGGCCCCTGGGCCGTGAAGCCGATTTCCCGCCGAGGCGATTCCGGGAAGCGCGTCAGCCGACGAATCTCGCCGAGCAGTCGCAGGATGGCGCTCTCGTGCGCCGCAAGCTTGCGTCCGTGCGCGCCGATCTATTTTCCCATCGCCCTTTCGAGTTCGTCCACGCGCCGCGCGAGTTCCCGGTTTGCCATCACGGCAGCACGCAGACCGACGAAAGCCTGGACGATCAGCAGGCTGACCTGCGCGGCCTGCGGCGACTTCAGCACGTTGGAAAGCATCAGGCAGCCGTGTTCGGTGAAGGAAGAATCCATTCATCGCGGGCGCATCGAAGAACGCGTCTCGCGCGCCGCCGTCGCGTTGTTCTGCAAGGGAGAGGAGCCCCTGTCGGACTTCCCGCAGTTGCTGCTCATGGTGGCGCGATTCAAGGGCGTGACCCGCGACGAATTTCACGACAATCGCCAGTTCCACGGCAATGCCTTCGCGCTGATGCGGCGCGCGGAGCGCTTCCTGATCGAGTCGCTGCCCATCGCCGGGCGCATCATCCCGAGGCGCTCTTCCGCAAGCACGAGTCGAGGCCCTGGAATCCGATGATCGCCCGCACGTTCTACCGGCGGGGCATCATCGAGACTTGGGGACGCCGCACGCAGAAGATCGCCCGGCTGACGAGGGAGGTCGGGCACCAGCCTCCAACCGTCTGGCTTCGCCCCGGCGCGGTCGTGTCTGCATTTGCCTTGGCCTGGGGCGAACGCCCCGGGAAACGCTCCAGAAAACGCCCCTGAAGTTGCCTGAGGCCATATTGCAGCAGCGAATGGTGCAGCCCGAGTTGTCAGCAGCCGAAATAGCCCCACTGGTTGGCAAATCTGGCAGCACGGTCAAGCGGGCAATCAGAAAGCTTCGGGAGTCGTAGCGGCCGACTCGCGTCGGCCCCGACAAGGGCGGTCGCTGGAAGGTGATCGAGTGAGCGGCTTAACGGAGTCCGTCGGGTGGCTTGCCTGTTCCGTTATTGCGGTACTTATTTACAATTACCGCAACTTCGGAACAGAATGCTCGATGCCCCCGACTGACGCACGTCTGGTCCGGCTATTCCGTCGCACTGCGAGCATTCGCTCACGCGACCTCGTCGCCGTGGGCATCACGCGCAGCGAAATCTCCCGCATGGTGGCGGGTGACCGACTCGAACGCGTTGCCCGCGGTCTGTACGCACTGCCCGGCTATCGTGGTTCCGAGCACGAGACGCTGGCGACCGTGGCGCGACGGTCCCCGGGAGTTGTCTTCTGCCTACTCACCGCGCTGCGATTCCACAACCTCACCACCCAGGCCCCGTTCGAGGTCTGGATCGGGATCGGCAACAAGTCTCATCCGCCCCGCGTCGGCTATCCGAAGCTCCGCGTCGTGCGCTTTTCGGATGCCGGTCTGCGCCTGGGCGTGGAGAAGCACAGTGTGGATGGCGTCCCGATCCAGGTGACCGGCATTGCCCGGACCGTGGCCGACTGTTTCAAGTTTCGCAGCAAAGTTGGACTCGACGTCGCGCTCGAGGCGCTTCGCGAGGTGCTGCGTTCCAATAGGGTGACATCCGACGAGCTTTGGCATTTCGCAACGCTCAACCGCGTGGCGAATGTCATGCGCCCGTATCTCGAGGCCGTTGCGTGAGCGCCGGCCGTGCCGCCTCGATACGCAAACGTCTGCGCAACGTGGCGCGTGAACGCGGTGAGGACTTCAACCTGACGCTCAACCGCTATGCGGTAGAGCGCTACCTCTATCGCCTCTCGAGGTCACCCTGGGCCGATCAGTACATACTCAAGGGCGCCTTGCTGTTCGACCTCTGGTTCAACGAACCCCACCGTCCGACGCGCGATGCGGATTTCCTGGGCTTCGGCCCCGACGACGCGGCGACGGTGCAATCGATCGTGACGGGCATCTGCGCCATCGACGCGGACGATGGCATCGAGTTCGATCCAACCTCGATCAAAATCGAGGAGATTCGCGAGGACGCAAACTACGGCGGGAAACGCGCTCGATTTTGGGGATCGCTGGACGGTTCCCTATGCACTGCGCAGATTGACATCGGCTTCGGCGACGCGGTGACGCCTGATCCGACCGTTGCCATCTTTCCGACTCTGTTGGACGACCTACCTGCACCGCGCCTTCGCACCTATCCGCGTGAGTCGGTGATGTCAGAGAAGCTCGAGGCGATCGTCAAACTCGGGATGGGCAACAGCCGCATGAAGGATTTCTTCGATCTGCGCGCACTGGTGCGCGAGGGACGAGCAGAAAGGGGCGTCCTCGTCGATGCCATTCGAGCGACCTTCGACCGAAGGCGCACCCCTGTGCCGGACGGAATCCCGCTGGGCCTGAGTGACGAGTTTGCCGACGCCCCCGCGAAGGTCGCGCAATGGAAAGGATTCCTCGATCGCAACCGCTTCCAGGCGCCGACGCTGCGCGAGGTGGTCATCGAAATCCGGACCGCGCTGGCGGAACCTCTTCGCGTTGCATGCGAGCGTTCAAGCCAGCTATGACGCGATTCACCGAATCGGTCGTCGAAGAGGCCACGCTTGCCTGGCTCGAGGCGCTGGGCTACGCGGTACTGCGCGGGCCCGATATCGCCGCCGGCGAAGCCGCCGCGGAGCGCAGCTACCCGAACTACCGCGACGTCCTGTTGGACGGACGGCTGCGGTGCGCGCTCGCGCGGTGCACCGGATGCTGGTCGAAGGCGTCACCGTCGAGTACCGCCGCAAGGATGGCGCGATCGCGGGGATACGGGTTCGGGTCATCGACTTCGACATGCCCGCCAACAACGACTGGCTCGTGGTCAACCAGTTTACTGTTTCGGAGGGACACCACACGCGCCGCCCGGACGTGGTGTTGTTCGTCAACGGGCTGCCGCTGGCGGTGATCGAACTCAAGAACCCCGCCGAGGAAAGCGCGACGGTGTGGTCGGCATTCCAGCAGCTGCAGACCTACCAGGCGCTGGTGTCCGTGCGCGCCAAGATTGTTCCCAACGCAGAGAGAACTCCCGCAATTGCGTTCAAGGGATCGGCACGCATCGACTCGGAGACCTGATTTGCTCGTTACCCTATGATTATCTATCAATCTACGAAGGCGGGATTTCTCGATGACACCTTTGGGCACGACATCGAGACCGTTGTTCTCAGCGCGTACCAGGACCGGACTGGGCGGCGCGTCGCAAAGGCGGAAATCCGCGCCTGGAAGGAATCCCTGGTCGAAATGGCGAAGGTCCTGCGCCACGAGTCCATTCCCGACGATTGTGGGATCGCCGTCGAGTATGTCATCCCCCAGACGGCCAAGCGCATCGACCTGTTGATGTCAGGACACGACGACCTGAACCGCAGCAAGCTGATCACTATTGAGCTGAAGCAGTGGGAGACCGCTGCCCGAACCGACAAGGACGGCGTGGTCAGGACCCGGTTCGCAGGCGGGGAGGCGGATACGAGTCACCCCTCTTACCAGGCTTGGTCCTACGCGGAGTTGCTGCGAAATTTCAACGAAGAGGTGTACTCCCGGGGCGTTGCGCTACAGCCCTGTGCGTACCTCCACAACTTTGTCGATGGCACTGTATTGAATGACCCCGTTTACCTGCCCTACGTCGAAAAGGCACCCGTATTCCTTTCCGGACAAGGCGAGCGCGAGCGCCTACGCGCCTTCATTGCGCGGCATATTCGCCGCGGGGATCGTGGTCAGCTGATCGTGCAGATCGAAAGTGGCCGTATCCGACCCTCCCGCAGACTGATCGATGCATTGATTGGCATGTTGCGGGGTAAGCGCGAGTTCGTGCTGATCGACGACCAGAAGGTGGCCTACGAAACTATCGTCGCCGAGGTGATTGAAGCGTCCGACGGGGGGAGGCGGGTGATCATCGTCGACGGCGGTCCGGGAACCGGTAAATCCGTCGTTGCGATCAATCTTCTGGCAGCGTTGACGGCCAAGCGACTACTGGCGAAATACGTGACAAAGAACCGGGCACCCCGCGCGGTATTCGAACAAGCGCTCTCCGGAGCCTATCGGCGATCGAAGATCGCCAGCCTCTTCGCCGGGTCCGGGGAATTCATCGAGACGCCGGCAGATACATTCGATGCCCTGATCGTGGATGAGGCGCATAGGCTGAATGAAAAGTCCGGGCTCTACGCCAATCTCGGTAACAACCAGATCGATGAAATTATCCGTGCCGCAAAATGCGCGATCTTCTTCATAGACGAGGATCAGCGCGTTACGTGGAAAGACATTGGCCGAAAATCAGAAATCGAGGCATGGGCGGACAAGGCCAAGGCGCCTGTCACTCATCTGAAGCTGGAGTCCCAGTTCCGATGCTCAGGCTCCGACGGCTATCTTGCATGGCTGGACCAGGTGCTTGGAATTCGCGACACGGCCAACCCGGCCCTGGAAGCAGAAGAGTTTGATTTCCGCATACTGGACTCGCCGACGGAAGTGCGCCGGTTGATCGAAGAGAACAATCGCACGGCCAATCGAGCTCGTATGGTCGCTGGCTACTGCTGGGATTGGAAGAGCAAAAAGGATCCGAACGCCTTTGACGTCGTCATTCCCGATCACGACTTTGCCATGCAGTGGAACCTGGCACAGGACGGCGGCTTGTGGATTACGGCCAAGCGCTCCGTCGAGCAGATCGGATGTATCCATACCTGCCAGGGACTGGAGGTGGACTACATTGGCGTCATCGTCGGGCCCGACCTGATCACTCGCGAGGGCGAGATCGTCACCCGGCCAGAAATGCGATCCCGGCAGGACCAGTCGATCAAGGGCTACAAGAAGGCATTGAGAACGGAACCCGTGGAGGCACGCGCCAAGGCGGCTGCAATTATCAAGAATACGTACCGTACGCTGATGACCCGCGGCATGAAGGGCTGCTTTGTCTATTTCACCGATCCGGCCACGGCCGCTCTCTTCCGCGGAAGAATGGCGTATCGCCACCACGAGCCCCAACCCAAGCCTGAGTTACGGATGGTTGCCGATAAGGCGAAGGATCAGCCCTAATCGATGCGCTACTGGTGGGTCAACCAGAATCAGACCTTCCGCCAGGAGATCGACGGCGGCTATCTCTGGTCGCCCAAGCGCAACAAGAATGGCCATCGCAACCCGTTCTACGAGTTCATGCGTGAGGTTGCTCCGGGGGACATCGTCTTCTCGTTCTGCGACACCCGCATCGCGGCGCTCGGCATCGTCAGCGGCTATTGCCGCGAGAGCCCGAAGCCGGAGGAGTTCGGCGATGCCGGCATGAACTGGAGCCAGATCGGCTGGCGTGTGGGAGTGCGTTGGCAACGCCTGACCAACGCCATCCGCCCGAAGGATCACATCTCCCGCCTGCGCCCGGACCTCGCGAACAAGTACGCACCGCTGACCCCGGACGGCAACGGATTGCAGAGCGTGTACCTGACGCAGGTCGGCGCGGCGCTCGCGGCGTCGCTCTTCGCGATGATCGGCAGGGAGGCGGCGAGCGTGGCCGACATCGGTCAGGAGATAAGCAGGATCGAGCGCGACTCACCGGCGCCGGAGCGGGACATCGAGGAATGGGAGCGCCGCGTCGAGGTGGCCATCGTCACGGACCCCGTGATTCGCGAGACGGAAAGAACGGCGCTGGTCCAGGCGCGCCGTGGCCAGGGCCTTTTCCGGGACAACGTGCGGTCCATCGAGCGTGCCTGTCGCATCACGAAGGTCGAGCGCCTGGAACACCTGGTGGCCAGCCACGTCCAGCCCTGGCGCGACAGCCGCAACGACCAGCGGCTCGACGGCGAGAACGGACTGCTGCTCACGCCGACAGTGGACCACCTGTTCGACAAGGGCTTCATCTCTTTCGAGGATTCGGGACAACTGATCGTGTCGCCGGTCGCCGATCCGAAGTCCCTGAAGCGCATGGGCGTGGATCCCGACGGCCGCGTGAACGTTGGCGCCTTCTCGCAGGGGCAACGGCGCTACCTGGAGTTCCACCGCGAGAACGTGCTGCGCATGGCGCGCGGAATCAGCGACCGTGCCGCCGAGGGCAGCCGTGTGCGATGATCTCACTCGCGGAGGTGCCCCATGGGAAACGAACAGGTTGATCGTCTGCGGCGGATGCCCGCATACCCGTTCATCGAGGCCGCGCACTACCTCAACATGCCGGTTAGCCGGACTTCGCCGATTCGGGGGTCGGGGGACAGGTAAGTCCTTGACGCTGCAGGAAGCAGGGTCGATAGGTCTGCACTACAGGGGCGCGGCGGCGGCGGCTTGGCGAGCGGTGATTTTCGGTGGCGGTTGGGCGGGCAGCGTCAGTCGCAGTCGCTCGAGCAGAAGCTGCAGTTCTGGCTCGGGCTGGGTATAGCGCGTCAGCTGC
>JAYTNX010000376.1:0-12045 GCA_043748075.1 Pseudomonadota bacterium | reverse complement strand
GCCGTGATGGTGTCGTTGCCGGCATTGGCAATAGTCACGTTGAACGTCGCGCGGCCGGTCGAGTCGGTCGTCAACGTTGGCGCGCTGAGCGTATTCGCGCGGGCCGAAGAAACCGCCAGCGCAGTACCGTTGATGCCGCGGTCGGCCGAATCGACGAGCGAGATCGTGTACGGCGCGCTGGCGCCTAGTACGAGTGCGGCTGGACCCTGGATGGACAACCTCGAGCCGACGACGTTGACGACGACGGTGCGCGTAATGCCGCCCGCGACCGCAGTCACCGTAATGGCGCGGTTGGTCGGTTGGCCGGCCGTGGTAAGGGTCGCCGTCGCAGCTCCGCTCGTGTTGGTCGAGGCCTGCGCGATAGCGAGGCCACCAGAGCTGGTCGTGAAGACCACCGGCACGTTGGGGAGAAAGCGGTTGCTGGTGTCCTGAACGACCGCAGTGATCGTGGCCGGATTCGAACCGTCGGACGGTATCGTCGGAGTGCTGGTAGTCAGCGTCAGCGCGCCGACGGCGATCGGCGGCTGCGCCGCAACGACCGGAACCGCGACGGTGCCGCTGACGCCACTGGCGGTGGCCGTGACGGTGATGGTACGCAGCGTGGTATCGCCGGCGGTGACCAGCGTCGCGACAGCGGTGCCGTCCACGCCGGTCGTGGCCGTCGCCGGCGTGATGCCGCCCGAGCTCGCGCCGAACGTTACCGCAGCGGAATTGATCAGGGCGTTGTTCGCGTCACGCACGAACGCGGTGATGACCGCGGACTCGCTGCCGTCGCTGAGGATCGAGACCTTGCTGCTGGTGACGGTCACCCGCGCCACGTTGGCGGCCGGCGCCGTGCCCGCAGGTATGCCCGGGCGGAACGCATCGTCCGAGCTTCCTCCACCGCAACCGGCGAGGAGGGCCACGGCCCAGAGCATCACGACAGAGGAAATCTTTCGCATCGTATTCACCTGACTTCAGACCAACCGGCTTCCCGAACCCGATCAGTAAACATTGACCCCTTCACGCAGGATCTTGGGAGTGACGAAAATCAGCAGCTCGTCCTTGTTGTTGGTCTTGGTCGTGGTCTTGAACAGGATCCCGAGGCCCGGGATGTCGCCGAGGTAGGGCACCTTGCGCTCGGTTTCGCGGCGCTCGGTCTCGAGGATGCCGCCGAGCACGACGGTCTGGCCGTCGTTCACGAGCACCTGGGTGGTGATCTCACGCGTGTCGATCGAGGGCACATTCACGCCACCCGAGGCGACGACGACCTGGCCGACGCTGTCCTTCTTGACGTTGAGGTCGAGAATGATGCGATTGTCGGGGGTGATCTGCGGCGTGACCTTCAGCGCGAGCACGGCCTTCTTGAACTGGATGGTCGTGGCACCGCTGGACGCGGACTCCTGGTACGGCACCTCGACGCCCTGCTCGATGCTGGCTTCCTTCTGGTTCGCCGTGATCACGCGCGGCGAGGAGATGATCTCGCCGCGACCTTCGGCCTGCGCGGCCGAGAGCTCGAGATCGACGATGTAGTCCGAGCCGAGCACCATGAAGGCGAGGCGGCCAGCCGGGCTGCCGACGGGCAGGTTGATGTTGTAGCGCTGGCCCGCAGTCGAGCCTGTGGGCACATCGATCGGGTACGGCGTCGCGGAACCGCCGCGCAGGTTCGAGAGCGCGGAGCCGAGCGACGTGTCGGTCGACTCGAGGCTGCCCGAGGTCACGAACACCCCGTCGTTGCCGTTCTCGCGCGTGCCGGTGAGACCGGCGCGCACGCCCAGCTCACGCTGGAAGTCGTCGTTGACGATTACGATGCGGGCCTCGATCAGCACCTGGCGGACGGGGATGTCCAGGGTGCCGACCAGGCGGCGGATGTCGGCGAGCTTGTCGGGCGTGTCCTGCAGCAGCAGCGTGTTGGTGCGCTCGTCGACCGCGACGTTGCCGCGGCCGGAGAGCATCGAACCGCCTTGCGACTTGATCAGCTCAGCGAGGTCCGCGGCCTTGGCGTAATTGACCTGGAGGTATTCGGAGCGCAGCGGGGCAAGTTCCTGTAGGTCCTTCTTTGCAGCCAGGTCGGCCTTCTCGCGGTTCGCGAGCTCGTCGGCCGGCGCGATGATGATGACGTTGTCCGTCTTGCGCTTGTCGAGGCCCTTGGTGCGCAGCACGATGTCGAGCGCCTGGTCCCAGGGGACGTTCTGCAGGCGCAGCGTGACGCTGCCAGAGACCGAGTCGCTGACGACGATGTTCTGGCCGCTGGCATCGGCCAGCAGCTGCAGCACTGCGCGTGTCTCGATATCCTGGAAATTCAGCGTCAGGCGTTCACCCGTGTACTCGCGCTTCTCCTCGGCCGCTGCCGCGTTCTTGCGCGCCGGTTGGATCTCCACGACGTACTGGTCGTCCGACTGGTAGGCGAGCTGCTCGAAATCGCCGTTGGCTGAGATGACGATGCGCGTGCCGTTGTCGGCCCGCATCACGTCGAAGGTCTGCACGGGAGTCGCGAAGTCGAGCGCGTCGAAGCGGCGGATCAGCCGGTTCGGCACTGATGCGCCAGCGAAGTCGACCACGATCTGGTTGCCCTGCTGGCGCAGGTTGATCGGCGTGCGCGGGTCGGAGAGGTTGACGATCAGGCGACCCATGCCCTCGCCGCCACGGCGGAAGTCGACGCTCTTGATCTCGCGGGCACTGGACGGGACCCCGGCGGCAGCGGCGGCAGGCCGGGTGTCGGTTGAACCGGAGGCGGCGGCGGCCGCGAGTGATGCGCCGATGTTGACGACGATGGTATTGCCGGAGACACGGGTCTGGTACGGCAACAGTCGGTCGAGGTTCATGACCAGGCGCGTGCGCCCGCCCGCTTCGGCGGCGAGGATCGTGTCGAGGCCGCCGGCGCGCACGTCGATGCGCCGGGACGGCAGCGCCAGTGCGGTCTTCGGCAGGTCGAGGGAAATGCGCGCCGGGTTGTCGATCGTGAAAGACAGCGGTTCGGGTGCGGGGCCGGAGAGTCGCAGGGTGAGCTGCAGCTGCTGACCCGGCAAAGTCTGCACGTCCACGGCCTCCAGCTTGTTGGTTGCGTCCTGCGCGTGGGCCTGGGGCACCCCGCCGGCGGAAGCCACCAGGAGAGCCCAGAGCGCAAACGCCGCCCGCGAGAGCAGCGTGGATGTACCTGCGAAATTCATTTTCTTCGTCTCCCTGCTGCCGATCACTCGTTCAACGCCAACGACGCGGGTCGTTCCATGTACCCGCCGAGGCCGTCCGGAACGATCTCGACCAGTGAAATCTTCGATGGATCGATCGCGAGGATCTTGCCCTCGCTCTGTCCCAGGTGATTCCCCGGAAGGACCCGATGAACGAGACCGTCCTTCGTCTTCACCAGGCCGTAACTCTGCCCGCCGAGCTTCAAGGTGCCGACCATGCGCAGCGTGTCGAGCGAGAACTGCTCGAGAAACTCGCGATTGCGCTTCGAATCCGGTCGCACCGAAGCGCCCGCGCCGCCGTTACCGCCGGGCGAGCCGGGCATGAACGGCGAACGCATCGACTGCGCCTCGTAGGCGAAGCTCTGGTACGGCCTCACCTCGGGCAGGGGAGCGACGTCGCCGCCGGTCTCCTTCTTCGTGGCGGCGATGTACTCCTCGAGCTCACCGTCTCGGCCCGAGCAGCCCGCGAGCACCAGCAACGCGACGGCCATCGTCGTAACGACGAGGGTCGTAGTGCCGAGGGAATTCTTGCCGTGTCCTGTACTCATGACCACCACCGGGAACCTCTGTGATCGGGCGGCATCAGCCGCGCGGCTTCTGCTCGCGCTTGCGACGCTCGCTCTCGACTGCGGCGATCTCCTCTTCGTCGAGGTAGCGATAGGTGCGTGCCGTCAGGTCGAGTGTCAGCTGGTCGTAGGCATTGCCCTTGTCGGGCTTGATCTCGATCTGGTGCAGGGTAACGATGCGCGGCAGTGCCGCGATGCCGCTGACGAACTCGCCGAAGTCGTGGTAGCTGCCGGAGAGCCGGATCTTGATCGGCAGCTCGGCGTAGAAGTCCTTCTTCTCCTCGGGTGCCGGCTGGAAGAGCTTCTCCTCGAGGCCGGCCGCGAGGCCCGTCTGCGAAATGTCCACCAGCAGGCTCGGCACCTCGGTCTTGCCAGGCAGCTGGCGCAGCAGAGCACCGAACGAGCGCTCGATGTCCTTGAGCTGCTGCTCGTAGACCTCGAGGTTCACGGCCTTCAAATGCTTGGTTCGGAAGGTGTCGCGGAGCGTGCGCTCCTCGTTGCGTTTCTGGTCGAGCTGCGGATCCTTGTCCCTCCAGACGAGCAGGTAGGACAGCAGCAGCGACAGCGCGGCGAAGAACAGCACCGCCGCGCCGAGGCGCACCGGCAGCGGCCAGCGGCCCGGGTCGCGCGGATCCAGTTGCTGAAGATCCTGGAGGACGCTCATGGCGTTTCGCCCCCGGCGCTCGCCTGGCGCGCGCGCTTGCCCTTCGTCTTGTCCTGTTCCTTGCCTTTCGCCGCATCATCCGCTGCGGTCGACACCTGATCGGCGAACAGTGTGAAGCTGGCGCCCAGCGGCTGGTTCGCTTTCGTCTCGACGATGTCGAGCTCGGGGTTGCGCAGCCACTGGCTGGAGTCGATGTTGCGCATGAACGTGGACACTCGCGTGCTCGACTGGGCCACGCCCTCGATCTTGAGCCGGGTGTTGTTCTGGTTGACGGCGGTGAGGTAGGCGCCGTCGGGCAGCGTGCGCACCAGTTCGTCGAACACGTGCACGATCTCGGGCCGTGACCGCTGCAGCTTCTCGATGATCTGCATGCGCGCGATGAATTTCTGCTTCTCCTGCTCCAGATCGTTGATCTTCTCGATCTGCTGATCGAGCTCCTTGATCTCCACCCGCAGGCGCTCGTTGCGACTCTCCTGGCCGGAGAGCAGGGAGCTGAAGTAGAGGTTCACGCCGAGCGTGGTGACCGCGGCAGCGACGGCGGCGCCGGCCAGCGAAACGAGGAACGCCAGCTTGCGTTCCTTGCGCTGCGCGTCGCGCCACGGAAGTAGGTTGATGCGTGGCATGTCAGTCGTCAAAGCTCCGGAGTGCCAGCCCGCAGGCGGTGAGCAGGGCCGTCGCGTCGCGATTGACGGCCTGCGCCTTGGCGCGCGACGACAGCTTCATCTGGCCGAGCGGGTCGCCCCGCTCTGCGGCGATGCCGACGCGGCTCGAGATCACGTCGGCGACGCCGGGAATGTTGGCGCAGCCGCCGCAGATGAGGATCTTCTCCGGCTGCTCGCGGCCGGAGCCGGACGCCAGGTAGAACTGCAGTGAGCGACTGACCTGCTGGGTCATGTCGTCGATGAACGGGTCGAGCACCTCGGCCTGGAAATTACCGGGCAGACCACCTTCCTTCTTGGCGCGGCCGGCCTCCTCCATCGAGAGGCCGTAGGTACGCATGATCTCCTCGGTCAGCTGCTGGCCGCCGAAGGAGAAATCGCGGGTGTAGATGACTTTCAGGCTGCGCAGCACGCTGAACGTGGTGCTGCTGGCGCCGAAGTCCACCACCGCGATGGTGCGGTCGATGCCTCCGTCGGGCATCTGGTGCGTCATCAGCTTGCAGGCGTTCTCGAGTGCGAAGGCCTCGACGTCGACGATCTTCGCGGTGAGGCCTGCGGCGGCCACGGCAGCCTGGCGCTGCTCGACGTTCTCGGTGCGCGTCGCGACCAGCAGCACATCGAGGGAATCACTGTCCTTCTCGGACGGTCCCATCACTTCGAAGTCGTAGCTGACTTCGTCCATCGGGAACGGAATGTACTGGTCCGCCTGCAGCTCGACCTGGGCCTCGAGATCGCTGCCGCGAAGGTTGCGCGGCATCTGGATCACCTTGGTGATCGCCGCGTCGCCGCTGATGGCGATCGCAACCTCCTTGCTCTTGGCGCCTGCGCGCTTCACTGCGCGGCGGATCGCTTCGCCGACTGCCTCGGCGTCGACGATCGTCTTTTCATTGATCGAATTGACCGGCATCGGCTCCGCCGAATAGGCCTCGACACGGTATTGGCCACCGGCGAGCGACAGTTCGATCAGCTTCACCGAGGAGGTGGTGATGTCGAGTCCGAGCAGGGGACGGTACTTGCGCGTGAAGAGGAACACCAAATTCTTCCTATTATCAGTGAGTTATGGGAGAAACCGGTGAAAACCCTGAGCAGCAGCCGCACTATATATCAGGAAAAGGTTAAATTGAACGTGAGTCGACTCACATTCACCAGAAACCCCGGGAACGGGTGTTGCTACTGCGCAACGAATGCGAAGGCAGGCTGCCAAGGCTGTTTTCATGAAGGATGCCCCGCCGATCCGGACGAACGGGGGGACGCAATACGAACAAGGGGCTTGCGCGAACGGCGCCAGTGACGAACCACCCTTGTCGGCAACCCCGCTGTCCTAGGTCCTGAGCTGACCGTTAGACCGGAGGCTTTGCGTCCCCACCTTTCGATGGGTTTGCCCAAACGACCGCCGGTACTATGCACAGGCGCCTGTGACCGCGCAAGCAACGACATCGAGTGCTGTGAACCCAAACTACCTTCGCTGGCTGACCTGGCTCGTGGCCACCGTGATCGGCGTCACGCTTTCCATAGTCCTCGCTGTATCAGCCACTTATGTCTACCTGCAGCCCTCGCTGCCGACCGTCGAGGCGATGCGCAGTGCCGAGCTGCAAGTGCCGCTGCGCATCTACTCGCGCAGCGGCCAGTTGATCGCGCAGATCGGCGAACAGCGCCGCATCCCGATCGCCTACGACCAGATTCCGGAGCAGATCAAGCAGGCGTTCATCGCGGCCGAGGACGACCGGTTCTTCGAGCATCACGGCTTCGATTACCAGGGCATCCTGCGCTCGGCGATGGTGAACCTGGTGAAGGGCTCGCGGGCGCAGGGCGCGAGCACCATTACGATGCAGACGGCGCGGAACATGTTCCTGAGCCAGGACCGCACCTGGCGCCGCAAGCTGCAGGAGGTCTTCCTGACCTATCGCCTCGAGAAGGAGTTCTCGAAGGCGGAGATCCTCGGGCTCTACCTGAACGTGATCAGCTTCGGCAAGCGCGCCTACGGCGTGGCGGCGGCGGCTGAAACGTATTTCGGCAAGACGGTGGACCAGCTGTCGCTCGCCGAAGCGGCGACGCTGGCGCGCGTGCCGCAGGCGCCCTCCAAGTACAACCCGATCAACGACCCGGAAGCCGCGGCGCAACGTCGGGGCTATGTGCTGCGGCGGATGACCGAACTGGGCTTCATCGACGAGGCGACCGCGGCGGCGGCGGCGGCCGAAAAGGTCAAGGCGAGCATCCACTCGCAGAGCTTCGAGGTCGAAGCGCCGTACGTCGCCGAGATGGTGCGCCTCGAGGTGCTGAAGCGCTTCGGCGCGGCGGCGCAGAACGAGGGCTACAAGGTCTACACCACCGTCGACACGCGGCTGCAGGCGGCAGCGAACCGCGCGCTGCGGCTCGGCCTGGTCGAGTACGACCGGCGGCACGGCTGGCGCGGCGCGCAGAACCGCGTCGAACTCGCGGGCAACGAGGACGAGGCGCGCCTCGGCGCGATCGTCGAGGAATACCCGTCGGTCGGGCTGCTCGCACCGGCGCTGGTGATCGAGGTCGCCGAGCGCAGCGCCCGGGTGTTCGTGCGCGGCAAGGGCTTCGCGCGGATGGACTGGGACGGCCTGTCGTGGGCGCGCCGCAAGGAAACGGAGCTGAAGACCGGGCCGGAGCCGAAAACCGTGGCCGAGGTACTGTCCCGCGGCGACGTGGTCTACGTCGTCGAGCGCGACGGCAATGCGCAGCTGGTGCAGGTGCCGGAAGCCGAGGCGGCGATCGTCGCCCTCGACCCGAACGACGGCGCGATCGCGGCGCTGGTCGGCGGCTTCGACTACTTCGACAAGGGCTTCGGCAAGTTCAATCGCGTGACCCAGGCGAAGCGGCAGCCGGGGTCGGGCTTCAAGCCCTTCCTCTATTCCGCCGCGCTGGAGAACGGCTTCACGCCCTCGTCGGTGATCATGGATTCACCGTTCATCATCGACGACCCGCGCATGGAAGAGGCCTGGCGGCCGGAGAACTCCAGCGGCCAGTTCTATGGGCCGACGCGACTACGCGAGGCGCTGGTGAAGTCGCGCAACCTGGTCTCGATCCGCATCCTGCAGGCGATGGGCACCCGGCCGGTGATCAATCATGCGGTGCGGTTCGGCTTTTCGCGTGGCGCGCTGCCGGCGAATCTGACATTGGCGCTCGGCACGCTGCAGGCGACGCCGCTGGAGGTGGCCAGTGGCTTCGCGGTGTTCGCCAACGGCGGCTATCGCGTGCCGTCCTATTTCATCGAGCGCATCGAGGATCCGACCGGTGTGGTGGTCTACGACGCGGCGCCGAAAGTCGTGGCGCCCGAATGCGAGGCCGTGGCGCCGGGTGCGGCGCCCATCGCGGCGCCCTCGTTCGCAGTCGATACCGCGCCTTCGCTCCAGCGCGCCGGCATCGCGACGCACGGCGGCGGCTGCCTGCTGCCCAAGGAGCGGGTCGCGGCGCGCGCCATCAGCGCGCAGAACGCCTGGCTGATCGACAGCATGTTGGCCGACGTGATCACGCGCGGCACCGGTCGGCGCGCGCTCGCGCTCGGCCGCAATGACCTGGCGGGCAAGACCGGCACGACCAATGACGCCAAGGACACCTGGTTCAACGGCTTCACGCCCGGGCTGGTCGCCACCGTCTGGGTCGGCTTCGACCAGGAACGCTCGCTCGGCGAAGGCGAGGAAGGCAGCCGGACCGCGGTCCCGATCTGGGTGCATTTCATGCGCGAGGCGCTGCGCGGCGTGCCGCAGCACCGCCGGCCGATGCCCGACGGCCTGGTGCAGGTGCGCATCTCGCCGTACACCGGCGAGGTCGCGGGCGTCGACGACCCGGAGGGCATCTTCGAGACCTTCATGGCAGACCGCCTGCCGCAGGGCGGCGTGCTCGGCGGCGGCGAGGCCTACGACGCCGGCCTTCTCGCCTCGCCCGGCAGCGACGGTACGGCACCGTCTGACCCCGGCAACTCGTCGAGTGCGGAGCCGCTGTTCTGATGAGCCGCAAGCTGCCGCCACGCCAGGAAGGGAACCTGCGGCGTGCGCTCGCGCAGGAGGCGGCGCGGGTGATGGCAGAACACGGCATACGCGACTTCCTGTTCGCCAAGCGCAAGGCCGCCGAGCGCTTCGGGGTCGTCGATGGCGCCGTGCTGCCGCGCAATACCGAGATCGAGGACGCATTGGCCGAATACCAGCGCCTGTTCGGGGGCGACGATCACGTCGAGTCGCTGCTCGCACAGCGGCTGGCGGCGGTCGAGGCCATGCGCTGGCTGCAGGATTTCCAGCCGCGCCTCGTCGGGCCAGTGCTGCATGGCACCGCCACGCCGCACAGCGACGTGCAGCTGCACGTGTTCGCGGACCGCGCCGAGAGCGTCGCGTTCCGGTTGATGGACCGCGGCGTGCCCTACGAGGTCGCCGAGAAGCGGTTGAAGCTCAACGCGGACCGCGTGCTCGCGCAGCCGTCGCTGCAGTTCGAGATCGACGCGCAGGCGATCGAGGTGGTGGTGTTCCCGGTCGACGGGATCCGCCAGGCACCGGCCAGCCCGGTGGATGGCAAGCCGATGCGGCGCGCGGATCTCACCGAGGTGGAGACGCTGATCGAGACGGGCTGAGCGCGCGCGGGGTTCACGATGCGGGCCGCCCGCCGCGGCGCGCGGGATGTCAGCCGCGTTTGCCGATCGACACGTACTCGCGTTGCGTCGGGCCGGTATAGAGCTGGCGTGGGCGTCCGATCTTGTACGCCGGATCGGAGATCATCTCCTGCCAGTGGGCGACCCAGCCCGCGGTACGCGCGATCGCGAACATCACGGTGAACATTGAGCGCGGGATGTTGAGCGCGCTGTAGATGATGCCGGAGTAGAAATCGACGTTCGGATAGAGCTTGCGCGAGACGAAGTACTCATCGTGCAGAGCGATCTCCTCGAGGCGCAGCGCGAGCTCGAGCAGCGGGTTGTCTGCACGCCCCATTTTCGCCAGCACCTTGTGGCACATCTCGCGGATGATCTTGGCGCGCGGGTCGAAGTTCTTGTACACACGATGGCCGAAGCCCATCAGGCGCACGTTGCTGGCCTTGTCCTTCACCCGCTCGAGAAACTTCGGGATGCGGTCGACGTTGCCGATGGACTCGAGCATCTCGAGCACGGCCTCGTTGGCGCCGCCATGCGCCGGGCCCCAAAGCGCCGAGACACCGGCGGAAATCGCCGCGTAGGGGTTGGCACCCGTCGAGCCGGCGAGCCGCACGGTGGAGGTGCTCGCGTTCTGCTCGTGGTCGGCGTGGAGGATCAGCAGCAGGTCGAGCGCCTCGGAGGCGAGCGGGTCGACGTTGTACGGCTCGCAGGGCACCGCGTAGAACATGTGCAGCAGGTTGCTGGCGTAACCGAGATCGTTGCGCGGGTAGATGAAGGGCTGGCCGAGTGAATGCTTGTAAGCCGCGGCCGAAATCGTCGGGATCTTGGCGATGATCCGGTGCGCGAAGATCTCGCGGTGGCGCGGGTTATTGATGTCCATCGAGTCGTGGTAGAACCCGGACATGGACGCCACGATCCCGCTCACCTGGGCCATCGGGTGGGCGTTGTAGTGGAAGCCGTTGTACATGCGCAGCAGCGACTCGTTGATCATCGTGTGCCGCTGGATGTTCGTCGTGAAATCCGCGATCTGCTTCGGGGTCGGCAGCTCCCCGTAGAGCAGCAGGTAGGCGACCTCGAGGAAGGAGCTGTGCTGGGCCAGCTGCTCGATGGGGTAGCCCCGATAGAGCAGCACGCCGGCATCGCCATCGATATAGGTGATCTTGCTCTCAGTGCTCGCCGTGGCCATGAAGCCGGGGTCGAACGTGAAGACACCGTGCTCTTTCCCCAGCGCACTGATGTCGACGACATCGGGGCCGATCGTGCCGGAACGCACCGGCATGTCGCTCTTCTTGCCGGTGGCGGCGTCGGTCAGCTCGAACTTCTTGTTGGCCATGTTTCGCAAGTTCCGTGGTAACCACGGAAGTTGACACTCCGGCCACGCGGAAATCAAGGCACCGGGTCGTCGGCGCGCACCGACGTTCAGCTACTCGACCACCTTGTAGAGCTGACCGGTCTTGATCTTCTTGTCCGGGTAGAGGCCGTTCATCAGCAGCAGCTCTTCCTTCTGATATTTCTCGACCGGGATGTCGGCCGCGTACGCGGCGAGGTCGACATTGTCGGTCGTGGCCTGCTTGATGCGGATGCGATAGGGCTCGGCGAGCGGGAACTCGGCGGGCTTCAGCGAACGCATCGTCTGCGCCACCGACTGGAACAGCCCATCGGCCTCCGGCGTCGTGCCGCGCGCGGACTTGCTCGCACCCGCAAAGACATAGGCGCTGCGGCCGCGGTATAGAACGATCCAGCGCACCGGGCCGGCGCCGCCGTCGAGCGGCGAGCCGTTGGTGGTGATCGCCGAGTAGCCATCCATGCCATTGGACGTGAGCTGCTCACCGCCGGTGACCGTCCCGCCGCGCAGTTGTGTCAGCAGGAACTCCCGCGGCCCCTGGCTGGGCGGCACGTCCTTCACCGTGATCTGCATGATCGTGTCTTTGGCGACCGTGTAGGCGAGCAGCCGGTCGCGCTGGTTCTCGACCGTCCAGCCACGCGGAAACGCGATCGTGATGCCGAGATCGGCATGGTAGAAACGGTTGTCGCGGACGATGCCCTGGACGCGGCTCGAACCGTAGACCATGCCGTCGATCTTGCGCAGGTATTCGTCGTGGCGGTCGATCCAGCCTCCTGGCGGACCCTGTTCGAGCTTGGCCGAACCCTTGGCGGCCTGGATCACGCGGGCATCGGGGGACGGGTGCGAGGAGAACAGGCCGTGATAGATGCGCGGCTCGCGGCCCTCGGCGCGCGCGCGCGCGATCTCGAAGCTCTCCCCGCGCTTGAACATTTCGAAGGTGTCGGCCATCGCCTCGGGGCGGTAGCCGGCCTTGGCCGCGAACTTCAGGCCGAGCCGGTCGGCCTCGAGCTCGTTGTCGCGGCCGTAGCCTTGCAGCCAGGC
>JAYTNX010000375.1:0-8140 GCA_043748075.1 Pseudomonadota bacterium | reverse complement strand
CTCGGTGCCGGGCTCGCCGCATCGGAGATGATCACCTCCGACGTGCGCCTGTGGAATTCGCGCAAGTCGCGCCAGCGCATGAACCACGAGGGCGAGCCGGAGCCGCGCGTGGTGCAGCTCGCCGGCGCCGACCCCGAGGCGCTCGCCGAAGCGGCGCGTCGCAATGTCGACCTCGGCGCGCAGATCATCGACATCAACATGGGATGCCCGGCGAAGAAGGTCTGCAACCGGCTCTGCGGATCGGCGCTGCTGCAGGACGAACCGCTGGTGGCGCGACTGCTGGACGCGGTGGTGGGTGCGGTGTCCGCCCAGCGCGTGCCGGTGACGCTGAAGACACGCACCGGCTGGAATCGCGACAACCGCAACGCGGTGCGGATCGCGCGCATCGCCGAGGCGAGCGGCATCGCGGCGATCGCGATCCATGGCCGCACGCGCGCCGACTTCTACGAGGGCGAAGCGGAATACGAAACCATCCGCGACGTCAAGCAGTCGGTGCGCATACCGGTGATCGCGAACGGCGATGTCGACACCGCGGAAAAAGCGCGCGAGGTGCTTGATTTCACTCGCGCCGACGGAGTAATGCTCGGCCGCGCCGCGCACGGCGCGCCGTGGATCTTTCGCGAAGTCAACGGCCTGCTGACCGAAGGGAAGTCGCCGCCGCCGCTGCCGCGCCGGCAGGTGCGTGATATAGTCCTCGCGCATCTCGAGTCCATCTACGCCTTCCATGGCGAAGAGTCCGGGCTCCGGATTGCACGCAAACACCTTGGCTGGTACAGCGAGCTGCTGGACGATGCGCGCGACGCGCGCAGGCTTCTGATGGCAGCTCAGTCCACGTCGGCGCAGTTTGCGTGTGCGAGTGAACAGTTGCAGCGTTGGGTTGAGTAGCGTCGGGTCCGCGCCGCTGCCTGAAACGGCAGCAGGGCAGCGACCCGACAGATCGGGGACCTGTGCGATGCCGGCCAAGAAAAACTACGGAACGGCCCAGCGTTCGGCGTACGGCGTCCGGCGCGAGATGTCGATGCCCGGCGCATCCGCCGCCGCGCAGCCGATGCCGCTGCGCGATCATGCGCAACGCGCTCTCAGCGACTATTTCGCCAACCTCGACGGCCATCGTCCGGCGCACCTCTACGATCTCGTGATCCGCGAAGTCGAGGAGCCGCTGTTCCGCGCGGTGCTCGACCACTGCGACGGCAACCAGAGTCGAGCTGCGGGCATCCTCGGCATCAACCGCGGCACGCTGCGCAAGAAGCTACGCGAATTCGGCCTTTCGGCCTGACGCGGGCACCGGCGATGCCCGTCACGATCCGCCGCGCACTGCTGTCCGTGTCCGACAAGGCGGGCGTCGTCGAGCTGGCGCGGGCGCTGGCCGCACGCGGCGTGCAGCTGCTCTCCACCGGCGGTACGGCGAAGCTGCTGTCTGCGGCCGGTCTACCGGTCACTGAGGTCTCGGCGCATACCGGATTTCCCGAAATCATGGATGGCCGCGTCAAGACCCTGCACCCGAAGATCCACGGCGGCCTGCTCGGCCGCCGCGGCGTCGATGAAGGCGTGATGGCCGAGCACGGCATCGATCGCATCGACCTGCTGGTCGTGAACCTCTACCCGTTCGCAAAGACAGTCGCGGAGCCCGGCTGCAGCGATGCGGACGCGATCGAGAACATCGACATCGGCGGCCCCGCCATGGTGCGCGCGGCCTCCAAGAACCACGACGCCGTAGCCGTGGTGGTCGATCCGTCGGACTACGCGACGCTGCTGCGCGAGCTCGACTCACACGGCGGCGCGACCACGCCGGGGCTGCGCGCGGCACTGGCGGCCAAGGCATTCGCGCACACGGCGCAGTACGACACCATGGTCTCCGGATGGCTGCTCGCGCGTCAGGACGACGCAGCGACGACGCCGGCTTTTCCCGGCACGCTGCCACGGGTCTGGGAAAAGCTGCGCGACCTGCGCTATGGCGAGAACCCGCACCAGAGCGCCGCGTTCTATCGCGACCCGTCCGCGCGTGGCGCCAGCGTCGCGACCGCGACGATCCTGCAGGGCAAGGAGATGTCCTTCAACAACATCGCCGATGCCGACACGGCAATCGAGTGCGCGCGACAGTTCGCCGCGCCGGCCTGCGTGATCGTCAAGCACGCCAATCCCTGTGGCGTCGCCGTCGCAGGCTCGCCGGCGGAAGCCTACGAACGCGCCTGGCGTACCGACCCGACCTCCGCCTTCGGCGGCATCATCGCCTTCAATCGCGAGCTCGACGGCGCCACGGCGGCCGCGATCGTCGGCCGGCAGTTCGTCGAGGTCGTGGCGGCGCCGCGCATCAGCGCACAGGCCCGTGCCACGTTTGCGACCAAGGCGAACCTGCGACTGCTCGAGCTCGGCGATCTCGCGGCGCCCACCGGCGCCCGAGTCGAGTTTCGCAGCGTCACCGGCGGCCTGCTCGCGCAGAGCCGCGACCTCGGCCGGGTGGCGCGTGCCGATCTCAGGGTCGTCACGCAGCGCCAGCCCACCGAGTCCGAAATCGACGACCTGCTGTTTGCCTGGCAGGTCGCCAAGTACGTCAAGTCGAACGCCATCGTCTATGCGCGCGACGGCGCGACCGTCGGCATCGGCGCAGGCCAGATGAGCCGCGTCTATTCCAGCCGGGTGGCGGCGATGAAGGCCGCCGACGAGAAGCTCGTCGTCGCGGGCGCCGCGATGGCCTCCGATGCGTTCTTCCCGTTCCGCGACGGCATCGACGTCGCCGCCGAGTACGGCATCGCCACGGTGATTCAGCCGGGCGGCAGCGTGCGCGACGCCGAGGTGATCGCCGCGGCCGACGAACACGGCATGGCGATGGTGTTCACCGGCATGCGCCACTTCCGGCACTGAGCTGGCGAGGCCCGGCTCGCATGAAAGTCCTGATCGTCGGCGGCGGTGGGCGCGAGCATGCCCTCGCCTGGAAATGTGCGCAGTCGCCGCGGGTCGAGACCGTGCTGGTCGCACCCGGCAACGCCGGCACCGCGCGCGAACCGAAGGTGCGCAACGTCGAGGTCGCCGCCGACGATGTGGCTGCGCTGGTCGCCCTGGCGCAGGGCGAGCGGGTCGACCTGACAATCATCGGGCCCGAAGCGCCCCTGGTGCTCGGCATCGTCGATGCCTTCGAGGCGCGCGGCCTGCGCTGTTTCGGTCCGCGCCGCGCGCCGTCGCAGCTCGAGGGGTCGAAGGCCTTCACCAAGGCGTTCCTGCGCCGCCATGGCATCCCGACCGCCGGCTACGCCACCTTCACGCGTGACGACTTCGATCCGGGGTTCGTGCGTCGCCAACGAACCCCGATCGTCGTCAAGGCCAGCGGTCTCGCCGCCGGCAAGGGCGTGGTGATCGCTGGCGGTGCCGATGAGGCGATCACCTGCGCGCAGGCGATGTTCGACGGCCAGTTCGGTTCCGCCGGCGACGAAGTCGTGATCGAAGAGTTCCTCCCCGGCGAGGAAGCGAGCTTCATCGTCATGGCGGATGGCGTGCACGTGCTGCCGTTCGCGACCTCGCAGGATCACAAGCGGCGCGACGACGGCGACGCCGGTCCGAACACCGGCGGCATGGGCGCCTATTCGCCCGCTCCGGTGGTCACGCCGGAAATGCACGAGCGCATCATGCGCGAGGTCATTCATCCGACCATTCGCGGGCTCGCCGCCGACGGCATGCCCTACACCGGCTTCCTCTACGCCGGCATCATGATCGCGCCGGACGGCACGCCCAACGTGCTCGAGTTCAACTGCCGCTTCGGCGACCCGGAGACGCAGCCGATCCTGTGCCGGCTGCGGTCCGATCTGACTTTGCTCTGCGACGCGGCACTCGACGGCCGACTGGACCAGGTGCAGATGGACTGGGACCCGCGCGCCGCGCTCGGAGTCGTGATGGCGGCCGGCGGCTACCCCGACGCGGTGCGCAAGGGCGATGCGATCGAAGGCCTCGAGCGCGCGGCCAGGCTGCCGGGCAAGGTGTTTCATGCCGCCACCACCGACGGACCCGACGGCGCAGTGCTCACGAACGGCGGCCGCGTACTCTGCGCGGTCGGCCTCGGCGACACGGTCTCCGACGCGCAGCGCGAGGCCTATGCACTGGTCGATGCGATCCGCTGGCCCGCCGTGACGTTTCGCCGCGACATCGGCCATCGCGCCATCGCCCGCGAGCTCGCCGGCGACTGAACAGCGACACCGCACCGCGTCCGTCATCGCCGCCATTGTATTCTTGGCCGATGAGCCTGTTGCCCGAACGCCCTTCCTGGGATCTCCCGGCAGTCCATGTGGTGCCGCTGCGCGTCGGCCGCGACGCGATCGACGCCTATCGCCACGTCAACAACGCCGTCTACCTGCAGTGGCTCGACCTCGCCGCGTGGTCGCATTCGGAAGCGCTCGGCATTTCGTCGGGCCGCTGCGTCGAGTTGAACCGCGGGATGGTGGTGCACCGCGCCGAGATCGACTACCTGCGCGGGGCCATCGAAGGCGACGAGCTGCAGGTCGGCACCTGGATCGTCGCGAGCGACGGCCGGCTGAGGTGCTCACGCCGCTTCCAGGTGCGACGCGCGCACGACGGCCAATCGCTGCTGCGGGCGCGTCTCGACTACGTCTGCATGAACCTCGTGACCGGCCGCGCCGCGCGCATGCCCGAGGATTTCGCTTTGGCCTACGTCGCCCACTGACAGCTCGACACCCGCGCGCCGCCAGGAGGGCAGCCGATGACCGTCGCCAGGCACCGCCCCGCGCGCGCGCCGCGCACCATCCCCGGCGTGACGCCGCAGCTGCGCTTGCGTCTGCGGCGATTCTTCGGATTCGCGACGCGCCTCTCGCCGCGACTCGCCGCGCGGCTCGCGCTCGAGATGTTCCTGCGCCCGCCCCGTCGGCGCATGGACGCCCAGGACGTGCCGGTCGTCGCGCGCGCAACGCGCCGCTCGCTGACGCTCGGGCGCGGCCGCGTGCAGGCGTTCGAATGGAGCCCGCCGGGTGCAACGGCGCTCGATCCGCGGCCGGCGGTGCTGCTGCTGCACGGCTGGGGTTCGCATGCCGCACGCTTCGGCAGCTTCGTGGAGCCGATGCTCGCCGTCGGTTGGCGCGTGATCGCGATCGATGCGCCGGCGCACGGCGAATCGACCGGCCGCCGCTCGGACCTCGCACAGTTCCGCGGCGCACTGGCAGCGGCGCTGGACGAGCTGCGCCCCGTTCAATCGATCGTCGCCCACTCCCTCGGCGCGGCGGCCGCGGTCTGGCTGCTGGCCGAAGAGCCTCACCGCGACGTGCGCTCGCTGGTCGTCGTGGGTATGCCCCGCGACATCGGCTACATGATGGAATCGTTCATGCTGATCCTCGACCTGCGTGAAGACGTGTGTGCGCAGGTGCGCCGACAGTTCGTCGAGCGTTTCGGGACGGCACCGGAGGACTTCTCGGCGCACGCGCTCGCGGAGCGGCTGCATTTGCCGACCATGGTGGTCCACGACGAGGACGACGACGTCGCGCCGCTCGAGCATGCCCACGCCTTTGCCACCGGCCTCGGCCGCGGGCGCCTGAGCATCACGCGCGGTCTCAACCACAGCGGACCGCTGCGCGACGCGACGACCATTGCAAACATCGTCGCATTCATCGCCGAACACCTCACTGAGTGAGACACCCCCCTCGCGACCTGCGAAGCGCAACCGTTTCATAGGCAGTGGCGTCGCCACTTCCTACAATCTGCCCCCGCATCACCCAAGGACTTCCAAGCTTCATGCCTCGAAATACCGCTGCGCGCCGCCGCCCGGCTTCTCCCGCTGCACCCTCGAAACCCTGGACCGCGCAGGACGTGCGCTCGCTTCGGCAGCTCGCAGGCAAGGAGCCTCGCGCGCGCATCGCACGCGCATTGCGTCGCTCGCCTGCCGCAGTCACCTTCAAGGCGTTCAAGCTGCGACTGTCGCTGCGCGTGCGCGACAAGTTGCGACGCGTGGCCGGCGCCGCCCGGGACAAGGGCGTGGCAGCCCGCCGCCGGGGTCGTTAACCACCGCGGCGCTCACGCGCCGCGGCCGGGAGACCCCGGACCCCGGCACTAGTTCCCAGGCAGGGTGTCCGGTGCCTCCAACGCACCCGGCTCGAGCTCGAGCTGTTGCAGCGATTGGGCCGAGAGTCCCTGCACGTCGCCGGCGAAACCGAGCAGCTCGCGCATCCCCGACACGATCTGCTTCTCGCGCCGCGCCCAGCGCTGCTCGGTCAGGCTGCGCTCGCGCGCGAGGTCATCCTGCATGGTGCGGAATGCGCCGTACACGGCCTTCAGCTTCTGCGCAAACTGCGGCGAGGTGAGGTAGTCGTACAGGGCTTCCATCTTCTCGCCCTTGCCGGCGGACACCAGCCGCTGCTTGTGCACCTCGAGCATGCGCTCGCGCAAGGCCGCCGCGAGCGGCACCGCCGCCGCCCAGGTGCAGACCCAGATGTCCTCGTGCAGGCCAAAGGCATGCCCCGGCGCCATCTCGCGCGGCAGCGTGGTCGTCACCAACACGCCGACGTCCGCAGCTGAGGCCCGCATGTCGTCCTTCAGCTTGGCGGGCCAGTCGCGGCCCCACTCCTTCGCGCGCTTCGCTTCCCACAGCAAGGTGCCGGCGGTCTGCAACGACCGGGTGGTCACGCGCTGCAACAGGTCGGCGCCGCGGGCGCCCTTGCGGACCTCCTCGAAGACGTCGACCGGGAAGGCCCGCCGCATCTGCTCCTCGAGCACGAGCTCCAGCACCTCGCCCTGCAGTTGCTGCGAGCCCTGCTCGGCCTTCTGCTGCGCCTCGGCGAGCTTGCTGCTGACGTCGTCGAGCTTCTTTTGCAGCTCGGCCTTGTCGAACTCGGCACGCTCCTTCTCGAGCGCCCGCGCCTGCGTCTCGATCCCGGCGCGGCCGGCGGCGAGCTTGCGAGCCACCTCGAGTTCGATCGCGGCCTTTTCCTCGTCCAGGCGCTGCCTCTCGGCGATCAGCCCGAGCTCGCGATCGCGCAGCTGCGCGAGGCTGCGGGACTGCGCCTGCAACTGCTGCTCGAACGCAGCGCGCTCCGCAGCAAACAGCTCGGTGGCCCGCGCCTCGGCCGCCGCGGCGACCTGCGCCTCGAGCGTGCATTCGCGCGCGACCAGCACCGACTCCCGCTCCGACAGCGCGCGCAACCGGGCGTCGCGCTCGGCGAGCAGCGTGTTCATCGCGCCGAGCTGGTCGGCGAAACCGCGCCGCTCGACCTCGCGCATCTGCTGCAGTGCCTGCCGCGCGCTCTCGGCCTGGTCGTCCAGCAGCTTCTGCAGTGCCGCGGCCTGTTCGAGCGCCTGTCGCTCCCGCTCGGTGGCGTCGCGCGCGGCGCGCTTCTGCTCGGCGGCGCGCACCGACTGCTCGATCGCACGCAGCGCGCCCTGGCTGCGGTCCTCGAGTTGCTCGAGCGCGCGCTTGGCGAAGCCCTGCTCGAGGCTGAACTCGTGTTCGCACTCGGGACAAGTGACCGCGATATCGGGCGCCAGCAGCAGCGGCGGACCCACGCCGGTCTCTTTGCCCGTTGCCACCGACCCGGTGGTGGTGGCGGCGATCCTTGGATTGTCCCGTTCCCGATTCATCGGTTGCCACAGTAACCCCAATCGGGGCCCCGCCGCATCCCGCGAATCGACCTCGGATCGCCCGATTCACGCAGTCCCCGCAGGCGATGATGTCCACCGCGCCACGTCCGCGTCCTTCGGCGTCGCGGCTTTCCCCAGGTGCGCCCTGTGCGCGCCCTATGTGCGCCAGCGAACGTCGGCGCGCGAGCCGGCACCGTAGTGTGCGCGTCGGGCAGATCCACCCGCGCGGGCCGCCCAACCGCGCGATCCCGAGCGGAAGCCGCGGAGCACGCCGATGATCATTGCAGCACTCAGCGGCGGACTGGTCGCGGTCACCTTGCTGCTGCTCGCGATGAACCTGATGGCGGGCGAAAAGCGCATCGAAAAGAAGCTCCAGCACCACTGGGGGGTCCACGATCCGCAGTTTGCGCGCGAAATCGGCATCCTGCTCGGCCCGCCCATCGTCGGCGGCAACGGCGTCTCCAACCTCGAAAACGGCGAGCAGATCTTTCCGGCCATGCTCGGCGCGATTCGCAGCGCCCGCCACACCGTCACATTCGAGACCTACATCTATTGGTCCGGCGAGATCGGCCGG
>JAYTNX010000374.1:0-15027 GCA_043748075.1 Pseudomonadota bacterium | reverse complement strand
GACAATTCGTGACACGCCCGGCTCATTCATAGTGACGCCGATGAGTTGTTCTGCCATTTCCATAGCGATTTTATTGTGTGAAATAAACAGGAACTGGGTAGCCACCGACATCTCGCGCACTAAGCGACAAAAGCGCTCGGTGTTTGGATCATCGAGCGGCGCATCGACCTCGTCGAGCAGGCAGAACGGCGCCGGGTTCAGGTCGAAGATGGAGAACACGAGGGCGACGGCCGTCAGCGCCTTCTCACCGCCCGAGAGCTGCGAGATCGTGACGTTGCGCTTGCCGGGGGGCCGGGCCATGACCGCGACACCTGCCGACAGCGGGTCGTCGCCGACGAGTTCGAGGTAGGCGTGGCCGCCTCCGAAAAGCCGCGGGAATTTCTCCTGCAGTCCGGCATTGACGCGGTCGAAAGTATCCTGGAATCGCGCCCGCGTTTCCTTCTCGATGCGGCGCATCGCCTGCTCGAGCGTGTCGAGCGCCGACGTGAGATCGGCGAATTGCCGGTCGAGGTACTCCTTGCGCTCGGTGTTTTCCTTCAGCTCGTCGATCGCAGCGAGGTTCACCTGGCCGAGCTTCTCGATATCGGTACGCAGTTCCTGCAGCCGCGTCTCCCAGCTCGGCACCTCGGCCTCCGCCACGAGGCCGGCGAGCACCGCGGCGAGCTCGAAGCGCGTCTCGGCGAACTGTTCCGCCAGCGCTTCGCGACGCACTCGGCTCTCCTGTGCCGCCAGCCGCGCGGTCTCGATGGCCTCGCGCGCCTCGTTGACGCGCCGCTCCGAAGAGTGGCGCTTCTCATCGAGCGTACGTAGCTCCGCATCGGCCTCTTCGAGCGTGCGTCGCGCTTGGGTCAGATCCACTTCGATCTCGAGGCGCCGGGACAGGAAACCGTCGAGCAGCCCGTTCAGCTCGAGGATCGGCGCATCGCCATCGGCCAGGTCCTGCTCGAGCTCCGACACGCGCGCGAGCAGCTGGGTGCGCTGCTCGACCATGCGTCGCAGACCCACGTCCATCGAGCCCTCGGTCGAGCGGCGACCCTCGACGCGCACCAGCAGGTCTCGCGCCGCCAGCTGCGCCCCCTGTGAAGCGGACCGAGCCCGAGCCAGGGCGTCGCGAAACTCTTCGCGCTCGGCCTCGATGCCGGGACGCCGGCTGTCGAGTGCATCGAGGTCGACCAGGCCCCGGTCGAGCTCGCCGCGGGCCTTGAGTAGCGACTGTTCGGTGGCCTCGGTCTCGCGGGCAATTTCGGCGCCCTCTTCCTCCAGCCGGCCGCGCCGCCGCGCCGACTCCTGCGCGCGGGCCCGAGAAGCCTCGAGCTGTCCGAGCAGGTCGGTATGCGCGCGGTTGGCGCTCTGGATATTCGACTGCGACGCGTCGCGCGCCGACTCGGCCGCCGCGAGCCGTGCGCGCAGGTCGGCCTGCCGCGACTCGAGACCCTTGAACCGCCCCTCGGCGTCGGCAAAGGTCGCGCGCAGGGCCTTCAGCCGCTGCTCCCGCTCGAGCACGCCGGCGTGCGCGTCCGCACCTCGAGCGACGCGCAACCAGCCACGCCCGATCCACTCGCCCGAGCGCGTGATCAGCGACTCGCCCGGCGCGAGCGAGCGCCGCGCCACCATCGCCTCGGCGAGCGACCCGGCCGTGCGCACCCCCGCGAGAAACTCCATGACCGACGCCGGACCTTGCACCGACCCTGCGAGACGGTCCTCGCCGGCGCCGGAAGGCGCGCCCATGCCAGCGGTCTCGAAGAGGGAGAGGTGTGAATTGCCGAGCCGACCGAGCGCCTCGCTCAAGTCGTCGAACCCGTCGACACAGACCGCTTCGAGGTAGTCACCCAGCACGGTCTCGACCGCACGCTCCCAGCCCGGCTGCACCTGCAGCGATTCGGCGACTCGCGGCCGGCCCGCCAGACCCGTGGAACGTAGCCAGTCGTCGGCGCGCGAATCGGCCTGACCGAGCGCGGCGCGCTGCAGCGCCTCGATCGACATGACCTCCGCGCGCGAGCGTTCGCGGTCAGTTCGCGCCGCCTCGAGCTCGTTTTCGAGTGCCATCTGCTGCGACCGCAGCCCCTGGACGTCGCCGAGCGCGGCTGTCAGCGCGCGCGACAGCTCGTCGGCGATTCCACGCGCCTCGGACTCGCGCCCGGCGATTTCCGCCAGAACGCTGTTGGATTCCTGGGCGATCAGTGCATCGCGCTCGACCGCGATCCGGTCAGCCTGGCTGCGCAGCCGCCGTAGCTGGTTCTCGAGTTGCTCGATGCGGGCACGCTCGACCTGCACGGTCTGGTGGGCGGCGCCCAGTTCGCGATTGAAGGACTCCCAGACCTGCTGCCAGCCGGCGAGCGCGCGCTCGGCGCCATCGAGCGCGGCGAGGCAAGCCTGCTCGGCCAGGCGGGCCCGGTCGAGCTCCGGCGCGATCCGCGCGAGCTCCTCGTGGATCCCGACCAGCTCCTGCTCGTCGCGCTCGATGTGGATCGCGAGATCGGCGAGCGTGGTGCGCGACTGCCCGAGGTCCTCGCGCTTGCGGTCGCGGGTCTCGCGCGTGTACTGGACCTGCTGCTCGGTACGCGAGATGTCGGCGCCGATCGCGAAATACCGCCCCTGGATCTGCGACACCTGGTCGCTCTGCTCGGCCTGGAAGCCGCGCTGCTTGTCAATCGCGGCCTCGGCCGAGCGCAGGTCGGCCAGTGCCGCCTGCATGACGAGATCCTTCTCGCGCACCGCCGAGTCGTGCACCTCGGCGCCGCTGTCGAGTTCGCGCAGGCGCAACGCCAGCAGCTCGGCGGTGACCTTGCGCTCTTGTTCCTTCAGCGCCTGGTAGCGGCGCGCCGTGGTGGCCTGGCGCTGCAGGTGCCGGATCTGCTTGTCGATCTCGTCGCGCACGTCCTGCAGCCGCTCGAGGTTCTCGCGCGTATCGGCGATTCGACTCTCGGTTTCCTTGCGCCGTTCCTTGTAGCGCGAGATGCCCGCAGCTTCCTCGAGAAACGCCCGCATGTCGTCGCCCTTGGCCTCGATGACGCGGGAGATCGTGCCCTGTTCGATGATCGCGTAGCTGCGTGAGCCGAGACCGGTGCCGAGGAACAGCTGGGTGATGTCCTTGCGGCGGCAGCGTGCCCCGTTGATGAAGTAGCCCGAACTGCCATCGCGCGACACCTCGCGCTTGAGCGAGACCTCGGCGTAGGCGGCGTAGGCCCCTGCAATCTTGCCGTCGGCGTTGTCGAACACTAGCTCGACCGAGGCCTTGCCGACCGGCTTGCGCGCGCTCGAGCCGTTGAAGATGACGTCGGCCATGGAGTCGCCGCGAAGGTGCTTGGCGGAGAGCTCGCCCATCACCCAGCGCACGGCGTCGATCACGTTCGACTTGCCACACCCGTTGGGCCCCACCACGCCGGTGAGGTTGCTGGGGAACGTCACTGTCGTCGGATCGACAAACGACTTGAAACCCGCCAGCTTGATCTTGGTCAGTCGCATCGAGTGTCGTCCTGGGTTCTTCGGCCGCCTCTGCAGAAGCGCGGTAGTGTAAATTAATCGCCCCGCGTTCGCGCCCGGGCTTAGGTAAGTTCCCCCGAGCGCGCTCTGCATTAGATTCCTGAACATGCCATCGCAACCCGCTACTTCGCTTGAGACTTTCCCGAATCCTGCCGCCGATCGCGACTACACGATCCGGATGACGGTCCCGGAATTCACCTGCCTCTGTCCGAAGACGGGGCAGCCCGACTTCGCGACCCTGGAGCTCGAATACGTCGCCGATGCCCGCTGCGTCGAGCTCAAGTCCCTGAAGCTTTACGTCTGGTCGTTCCGCGACCGCGGCGCGTTTCACGAGGCCGTGACCAACGAAATCCTCGCGTATCTCGTCGCCGCAACCCAGCCGCGCTACATGAAGCTCAGCGCCCGCTTCAACGTCCGCGGCGGCATCTACACCACCATCGTCGTCACCCATCGCAAGGCGGGCTGGACCCCCGAGCCCGTGGTCTCGCTGCCTTGATGCTCCGACTGTCGGCATCCGGATACAGCGGACGATGGGGACTCGTCCGGCGAGCGCGCACACCCGATGCGCGGCCGCGGGCTCTCTGTACAGCCGGGTACCGGCCGGTATAATCGCGCGTCCTGCGGAGGCCACCGAAACGGTCCCGCTGAATCGGTCCCTGCTGAGTTTGGTCGAGGAGCGCCGGATGCCGGGCAAGAAGACTGTTGCGAAGCCTGCCACTGCTGCAAAGCCTGCCAAGCCGAAGAAACCCGCCCCGGCGGTTGCACGCAAAGTTGCGCATCTCGTCCACGCCCCGTCCACCCAAGCGCCGTCCTCCCACGGTGCGTCTTCCCACGGTCCGTCGTCCCACGGCAAGAAGGCTCCCATCACCAAACCCAAGTCCTCTCCCGCTGCCCCGTCGCGCAAACCTGCAGCCGGCTCCTCTTCCGCCGCCGCGTCGGCCCCGGTCCCCGCTGCAGCACCCGCGCCGCGCGCCGGAGCCGTGAAGCCTGCCAGTGCGCCGCCCGCCGCGGCGCCGGCTCGCGCGCAGCACCGCTCGATCGACACCGGACCGATCGCCACCTACGTGCAACGCACGCCGCCGATGTCGACCGCGTCGGCCGGCGACAGCGACGATGGCGACGACTCGAGCCTGCTCGCCGGCCCGCGCAACGTCAGCCCGTACATCGCCAAGCGTGGCGAGCAGTACATGAACAAGGAACAGCTGGAGCATTTCCGGCAGATCCTCATGAGCTGGAAACGCGACCTGATGGAAGAGGTCGATCGCACCGTCTCGCACATGAAGGACGAAGCGGCAAACTTCCCCGACCCGAACGACCGGGCGACACAGGAAGAGGAGTTCAGCCTCGAGCTGCGTACGCGTGACCGCGAACGCAAGCTGATCCGCAAGATCGAGGAAGCGCTGAAGCGCATCGACGACGGCTCCTATGGCTATTGTCTCGAGACCGGTGAAGAAATCGGTATCAAGCGCCTCGAGGCGCGCCCGGTCGCCACGCTGAGCATCGAGGCGCAGGAGCGCCGTGAGCGTCGGGAAAAGCAGTACGGCGACCGCGACGACCGCTACCGCTGAGCCGATCCGTACCGGGCGTTTCGCGCCCTCTCCCACCGGCCCACTGCATCTCGGCTCGCTGGTGGCTGCCGTCGGCAGCTACCTCGACGTGCGCCACCACGGCGGTCACTGGCTACTGCGCCTCGAGGACCTCGACGCGGCCCGCAACATCCCCGGCGCAGCGGACGCCATCCTTCACACCCTGAAGATCTTCGGCTTCCGGATCGACGGTGAGCCCAGCCGCCAGAGCGAACGCCAGGCACTCTACGAGAAAGCGATCGCGCGTCTCGAGCAACTCGGCCTCCTGTTCCACTGCCGATGCTCCCGCCGCGAGATCGCCGCCGCGGGCCTCGGCGAAGAGCCACGCTGCGCTGGCAACTGCCGCACGCGGCCTCGCGGGCCTGGCGACGTGGCGATCCGGGTCGCCCTCGATCGACTGGTCGCCCAGCGCATCCTCGATCGCTCCGGCCGCGAGGCTCGCTTCGATCCCTCGACGCAGACGGACGTCGTCGTTCGCCGCCGTGACGGCGTGATCGCCTACCCGCTGGCCGTCGTGGTCGACGACGCTGCTCAGGCCGTCACCGACGTCGTACGCGGCGGAGACCTGCTGTCTAGCACGGCCTGGCAGCTCGGGCTGCAACAGGCGTTGTCGCTGCCGACGCCCCGCTACCTGCACCTGCCCGTGGTCGTCGAGCCTGGAGGTGCCAAGCTCGCCAAGTCGCGGCATGCGCTGCCGCTGGACGGCGCGGCCGCCCCGACGCTGTTGCGGCGTGCGCTGGGCATTCTGGGCCAGCCGTCGCCGGACCCGGCGTCCTGGGACGCCGTCGATTCGCTCTGGGCCTTCGCGATCCCGCGCTGGGACGCCGCAGCGGCCAGCAGGGCGATCGAAATCTCCGCCTGAGCCCATCCCTCCGCAGCCGGACCGGCTGACCCACGGCACGGCTGCCCCTTGGCCATTCCGCTGCGCAGGCCCGGCTCGTTCGGCTATCCTCCGCGCTATAGCGACCCTCGAGGATGCGAAAGTGAGCGACAGGGTCATCAAGAAGTACCCGAACCGCCGTCTGTACGACACGGCGGAGAGCCGCTACATCACCCTCGCGGACGTGCGGCGGCTGGTCGTCGAGCGCGTCGAATTCGTCGTGATCGACAAGAAGACGCAGCAGGACATCACGCGCAGCATCCTGCTGCAGGTCATCGCCGAACAGGAACACGGCGGCGAGCCGGTGATGAGCCGGGATTTCCTCTCGCAGCTGATCCGCTCCTACGGCGGCGCGATGCACGGCGTGCTCGGCAGCTACCTCGAGCAGAGCATCAAGATGTTTTCGACCCAGCAGCGCGAGATCCGTGATCGGGTCAAGAGCGTCGTCGGCATCGACCCGGTGGATACGGTCACGCAGATCGCGCAGAAGAACTTCCAGCGCTGGCGTTCAGTGCAGGACGATATCTTCCGCACCCTGATGAACGCCGCCGGCCGCGGCAAGGGCGAACCGGACGACGACGACAAGCCGCCGCACGGCAAGTAGCGGCGCCCTGCGGCGCCGCGCCGGGTTCAGACGTCCTTCATCGAGAGCCGCACGCGACCCTGGCGATCGACCTCGAGGACGCGCACACGCACCACGTCGCCCTCGTTCAGCTTGTCCGCGACGCGCTCGACGCGATCGTTGGAGATCTGCGAAATGTGCACGAGACCGTCGCGACCCGGGAGGATCGTGACGAACGCACCGAAGTCCATCAGGCGCGCAACGCGGCCCTCGTAGATCCGGCCCACTTCGACGTCCGCGGTGATCAGCTCGATGCGGGCCTGAGCCTCGCGGCCGGCCGCACCGCTCACCGACGCGATCTTCACCGTACCGTCGTTCTCGATGTCGATCGTCGTGCCGGTCTCTTCCGTGATCTGGCGGATCACTGCGCCGCCCTTGCCGATCACGTCGCGGATCTTTTCGGGGTCGATCTTGATCGTGATGATCGAAGGCGCCCACTCGGACATCTTTTCGCGCGGCGCCGAGAGGACCTTGTTCATCTCGCCGAGGATGTGCAGCCGGCCTTCCTTCGCCTGTGCCAGCGCGACCTTCATGATCTCGGGCGTGATGCCCTCGACCTTGATGTCCATCTGCAGCGTGGTGACGCCGTCCTTGGTGCCGGCGACCTTGAAGTCCATGTCGCCGAGATGGTCTTCGTCACCGAGGATGTCGGTGATGACCTTGAAGCGCGAGCCCTCGAGCACGAGGCCCATTGCGACGCCGGCAACCGGCGCCTTCAGCGGCACGCCCGCGTCCATCATTGCGAGGGAGGATCCGCAGACCGAGGCCATCGACGAGGAGCCGTTGGATTCCAGTATTTCCGAAACGACGCGGACCACGTACGGGAACTTGGTCATGTCGGGCATCACCGCGAGCACGCCGCGACGCGCCAGGTTGCCGTGGCCGATCTCGCGGCGCTTAGGCCCGCTCATCATCCCGGTCTCGCCGACCGAGAACGGCGGGAAGTTGTAGTGCAGCATGAACGGTTCGCGACGCTCGCCTTCCAGCGCGTCGATCAGCTGGGCATCGCGGCCGGTGCCGAGGGTGGTGACCACCAGCGCCTGAGTCTCGCCGCGCGTGAACAGCGCCGAGCCGTGGGTCCGTGGCAGCACGCCGACCTTGACCGTGATCGGGCGGACCGTCGTGGAATCGCGGCCGTCGATGCGCGGGTCGCCGTTGAGGATGCGTTCGCGAACGATCTTGCTCTCGAGGCGGAACAGCGCGCCGTCGACGTCGTCGGCCTTGAACTGCGGCGTGTCTCCACCACCGAGCTTCTCGATGATGCTCTTTTTGATCTCGCCAACGCGGGAATAGCGCGCCTGTTTCTCGATGATCTTGTAGGCCTCGGAGAGGCTGGCCGTCGCGACGTCGCCGACCGCCTCGTCGAGCGCCGCGTTGGCAGCGTCCGGCTTCCACTCCCAGCGCTTCTTGCCGGCTTCCTTGACCAGCTCGTTGATCGCCTGAACCGCGACCTGCATCTGCTGGTGGCCGAACACGACCGAGCCGAGCATGACGTCTTCCGCGAGGCCCTGCGCCTCGGACTCGACCATCATCACGCCGTCGCGCGTACCCGCGACGACGAGGTTCAGCGTGGAGGTCTGAAGTTCCTTGTTGCCCGGATTGAGCAGGTACTGGCCATCGCGATAGCCGACGCGCGCCGCCGCGATCGGGCCGTTGAACGGCACGCCGGACAGCGCGAGTGCTGCCGAGGAACCGATCAGCGCCGGGATGTCCGCGTCGATGTCCGGGTCGAGCGAAACCACCGTCGCGACGACCTGGATGTCGTTGTAGAAGCCATCGGGGAACAGCGGCCGGATCGGGCGATCGATCAGGCGCGAGGTCAAGGTTTCCTTCTCCGTCGGCCGGCCTTCGCGCTTGAAGAAGCCGCCCGGGATGCGGCCCGCCGCGTAGGTCTTTTCCTGGTAGTTCACGGTCAGCGGGAAGAAGTCGCGCCCTGGGGTCGCGGTCTTCTTGGCGCAGGCCGTGCAGAGGACGATCGTGTCGCCCATGGAGACCAGCACCGCGCCTTCCGCCTGTCGGGCCAGCTCGCCCGTCTCGATGGTGACGGCGTGCGGGCCGTACTGAAATGTTCTTTTTGACGCTGTCAGACTTGAAACTGTCACGCGGGAAACCTCGCTGAATGGGAAACGAGCGACGAGGCCGCGCGCTCGTCGGAGGCGCGGCCGTCGGCAGGGAATCGGTTAGCGGCGCAGGCCCAGGCGCTCGACGACTTCCTGGTACTTCGTGGGCGAGGTGGCCCGGAGGTAATCGAGAAGTTTGCGGCGCTGGTTGACCAGCTTGACCAGCCCGCGTCGCGAGGAATGGTCCCCCGAGTGCGACGTGAAGTGCTGGCCGAGGCCGGAGATGCGTTCGGACAGCAGTGCGATCTGGACTTCAGGCGACCCGGTGTCCTTGGGGTCACGGCGGAACTGCGCGACGATTCCGCCCTTTTTCTCTGTGCTGAGAGACATCGTTTGAAAAACCCTTTAAATCTGAATAGTTACGGCGTCGTTGAAGGCCGCGCATTCTACTCGCTGCCTCCGGCCCCGACAAGCCGCGTCGCTCATTCGCCGGCGACGCCCGGCGGCGATGACGCCGCGGCCGCAAACAGCCGTTTGGGACGCACTCGCCCGCCAGGCGCAACGCCACCCAGCCCGAGAAAAACAGGGCCGGGACCGTACAGCCGGACGGTCAGATCGCTGGCCGCGGGTGACGAGCCGACGTAGTCAACCGGCTGAATCGATGCCACCTCAGGCAATTCCGGCGGCGGCAGCACCACCGTCTGCCCCATCCCGATGCGCCTGGCTGTCCCTTCGTCCAGCAACACCGCCGGCAGGTGCCCCACGGCTCGATCGGCGGGAATCAGCCGTAGCGGGCGGCCCGCCGCGCAGATCGCTTCGAGGCCGGCGAGCGTCAGCATGTCGGCGGAATCGAACGGCTCGACAGCCTCGCGTCGCAGCCGGGCCACATGCCCGCAGGTGCCGAGAGCCCCGGCGACATCTTCAGCCAGGGTCCGGACATAGGTGCCCTTGCCACAGACGACGCGGCAGTCGATCCAGTGGTCGCCCACGTCGAGCAGCCCCAGCGACTCGATGCGGATCGGCCGCGCCGCGCGCTCGACCGTGATGCCGGCGCGAGCCAGCGCGTAGAGCGGGCGACCGTCGCGCTTGAGCGCCGAGTACATCGGCGGAATCTGCAGCGAGTGGCCGACGAAGCGCCGCAGCACGTCCGTTATCGAGGTCAGGGGAAGCTCCGGCACGGGCCGCGACTCCACCACCTCACCCTCGGTATCGCCGGTGGCGGTGCGGAATCCGAGCGCGATTCGGAATGCATAGGTCTTGGCGCCCTCGAGCACCTCGCCTGCCAGCTTGGTGGCTTCGCCGAGGCAGATCGGCAGCATGCCGGTCGCCAGCGGGTCGAGACTGCCGACATGACCGGCCTTTTCGAGCCGCAGCAGGCGGCGCACGCGCTGCGTGGCGCCGCTGGAGGACAGCCCGAGCGGCTTGTCGAGCAGCAAGATTCCGCAGGTCAAGCCGGCTCGTCTTCCCGGTGCGAGGTCTGATCGCTGCGGACGGCGGTTTCGATCAGGCTGGTCAGCCGATCGGCGCGTTCGATGCTGACGTCGAACTCGAACTCGAGCTTCGGCGCATGCCGCAACCCGAGACGGCGCCCGACTTCACCGCGCAGAAACCCTGACGCTCGCGTCAGGCCGGCCTGCACCTCCTCTACCGAGCGGGCCTCGATCGAGCGGGCCGCGACCGAGGGCGCGCCGCTCGAGTGGGCGCCGCCGAACGGCACGAACAGCACGCGGACGGCGCTCATGTCCGCCATGGCCGAGACCGCGGTGATCGTGACCGCGCCGACTCGCGGATCGCGGACCTCGCGTCGTATCAGGTCGGACAGCACGCGCTGCATTTCGGATTCGATCCGCAGCGTGCGTGCATTCTTTCCGGCCATCGGGCGAGACGTCGCACCATCATGCGATGGCGCGCGCGACCTCCACCCGCGAGTAGCACTCGATCTGGTCGCCCGCGCGCACGTCCTGGTAATTCTTGACGCCGATGCCGCACTCGGTGCCCGCACGGACCTCATTGACATCGTCCTTGAAGCGGCGCAGCGACTCGAGCGCACCCTCGAAGATCACCACGCTCTCGCGCAGCACGCGGATCGGATTGTTGCGCTTGACCGTGCCTTCCATGATGAGGCAGCCGGCGACGACGCCGAACTTGCTGGAACGGAAGACCTCGCGGACCTGGGCGACTCCGACGATGGTCTCGCGGATCTCGGGCGACAGCAGGCCGCTCATGCGCTGCTTCACGTCGTCGATGGCTTCGTAGATGATCGAGAAGTAACGGATCTCGACGCCGGTTTCCTTGACTCCCTCGCGGGCGCCGCCGTCGGCACGAACGTTGAAGCCGATGATCAGCGCTTTCGATGCCGCAGCGAGCTGCACGTCGGAGACGGTGATGCCGCCGACGCCGCTGGCGATCACCTTCACCTGCACCTCGTCGGTCGAGAGCTTGTTCAGCGAATCGCGCAGTGCCTCGGCGCTGCCCTGCACGTCGGCCTTGATCAGCACCGGTATGACGCCGGCCTTTTCCTCGCCCATCGTCGAGAACACGTCGCCGACGGCCGCCGCCTGCCTGGCGAGCTTGACGTCGCGGAACTTGCCCTGACGATACAGCGCGACTTCGCGGGCCTTGCGCTCGCTCTCGACGGCGAGCAGCTCGTCGCCGGCGTTCGGCGCCGCGGAGAGCCCCAGCACCAGCACCGGCATCGAGGGCTTGGCCTCGATGACGGAGGCGCCGGTTTCGTCGAACATCGCGCGTACGCGGCCGAACTCGGCCCCGGCGATGATCGGATCGCCGAGCTTCAGGGTGCCCTTCTTGACGAGCACCGTCGCCACCACGCCGCGGCCTTTCTCCATGCTCGCCTCGATGACGAGACCGGAAGCCAGCCCCGTCTCCGGAGCGGCCAGCTCGAGCACTTCGGCCTGCAGCAGGATGGCATCGAGGAGTGCGTCGATGCCCTGGCCGGTCTGCGCCGAGACATTGATGAACATCGTATTGCCACCCCATTCCTCGGGGATCACGTCCTGCTTGGCGAGTTCCTGGCGGACCTTGTCCGGATCGGCATCGCGCTTGTCGATCTTGTTGACCGCCACGACCAGCGGCACCTCGGCGGCGCGCGCATGCTGGATCGCCTCGATCGTCTGCGGCATCACGCCGTCGTCCGCGGCCACGACCAGCACGACCACGTCGGTGGCCTTCGCGCCGCGGGCACGCATGGCGGTGAACGCCGCATGACCCGGGGTGTCGAGGAACGTGACGCCGCCCTTGTCGGTCGTGACGTGGTAGGCGCCGATGTGCTGGGTGATGCCACCGGCCTCGCCCGCCGCGACCTTGGACTTGCGGATGTAGTCGAGCAGCGAGGTCTTGCCGTGATCGACATGGCCCATGACGGTGACGACCGGCGCGCGCGGCGTCAGTTCTGCCGCCGCCGGGTCGACCACACCCTGGATGTCGGCCTCGAGCTGGTCCTCGCGCAGCACCTTGGCGGCGTGGCCCATCTCCTCGACCACCAGCACGGCCGTGTCCTGGTCGATCGGCTGGTTGATGGTCGCCATCACACCCATGTTCATCATGACCTTGATGACTTCGGTGGCCTTGACGGCCATCTTCTGGGCGAGCTCCTGTGGCGTGATCGTCTCGCCGATGCTCACCTCGCGACGCACCGGTGCCGTGGGCAGCTCGAAGCCGTGGCGCGTCTCGACGCCCGTGGGCGCCTTGCGCTCGCGGACGCGCTTTTTCTTCTTGAAGCGCGAGCTGACGTCGCCGGCGACGTGCAGCTCCTGCCGTCCATACTTGGTGCGCTTGTCCCGATCGGCCGCGGTGTCGCCGGCGGGCGCCTTCGGGCGGGCCTCGGCGGGCGCGCGCTCGATCGCCACCACCGGCTCCGGCGGGCGAGCCCGGGGCCGCCCGTCGCGCTCGGCCTCCGCGTCCTCGCGGACTCGCTCCTCGGCAGCGCGACGCGCCTCCTCGGTCGCCCGGCGCGTGGCCGCCTCGTCCTCCACGCGACGACGGTTCTCCGATTCCATGCGCTCGGCGTCGAGCCGTTCGCGCTCAACGCGCTCGCGCTCGAGGCGCACGGCGTCGTCGGCCTCGCGCTTCTTGGTGGCGATTTCGTCCTGCTGCGTCTTCGCCTGCTGCTCGAGCACGTCGCGCTTCACGTACGTCCGCTTGACGCGCACTTCGACGTTCACGGTGCGCGAACGCCCGGCGCTGCTGGCGAGCCTGATCTCGCTCTGCTGCTTGCGCTGCAGGGTGATCTTCGGCGGCGCGCTGCCGCCGGCGGAGGCAACTTCGCCCTGCCCGTGGCTGCGACGCAGGTGCGTCAGCAGTTCGAGCTTGGCCTCGTCGCTGATGACGGCCTGTGCGTCACCGACCTTGATACCGGCCTGGTCCAGCTGCACCAGCAGCTTCTCGACCGGAACCTTCAGCACCTCGGCAAACTGAGCAACCGTTACATCAGCCATGGTCTCAATCCTTTGCGTCGGCTAGTGCTATCGACGAGGGTCTTGTCGACAGTGGTCGTCGTCGGAGGAGTCGTGCGCGCGATCAACCGTGACCCTCGGTGAACCAGTGTTCGCGCGCTTTCATGATCAGCCGGCCCGCTTCTTCCGCCGACAGACCCTGAATGTCGAGCAGGTCGTCGACCGCCTGATCGGCGAGGTCTTCGCGGGTGCGTACGCCGCGGCGCGCCAGTGCCAGCGCCAGATCCGGCTGCATGCCCTCGAGCAGCAGAAGGTCGTCGGCGGGCAACTGCGAGTCGAGGTTCTCCTCGCTCGCGATCGCCTGCGTCAGCAGCATGTCGCGGGCGCGATTGCGCAGCTCCTTGACGATCGCCTCGTCGAACTCCTGGATCGCATTGAGCTCGGATTGCGGGACGTAGGCGATTTCCTCGATGGTCGAGAACCCCTCCTGCACCAGGATGGTCGCGACGTCTTCATCGACGTCGAGCTGCTTCCTGAAATTCTCGACCAGCGCGCGCGCTTCCGTCTCGCTCTTCGCCTCGGCGTCCGTCTCGGTCATGACGTTCAGGTCCCAGCCGGTGAGCTGGCTGGCGAGCCGGATGTTCTGGCCCCCGCGGCCGATCGCCTGCGCCAGCTTTTCCTCCGACACCGCGATGTCCATGCTGTGGGTGTCTTCGTCGACGACGATCGAGATCACCTCGGCCGGCGACATCGCATTGATCACGAACTGCGCCGGGTTGTCGTCCCACGGAATGATGTCGACCCGCTCGCCGGCGATCTCGTTCGAGACGGCCTGCACACGCGAGCCGCGCATGCCGACGCAGGCGCCGACCGGATCGATGCGCGGATCGTTGCTGCGCACGGCGATCTTGGCGCGGATGCCCGGATCGCGCGATGCACCGAGAATCTGGATCAGGCCCTGGCCGACCTCCGGCACTTCGAGCTTGAACAGCTCGACGAGGAACTCCGGCGCGGCGCGGGTCAGGAACAGCTGCGGACCGCGCGGCTCGGGCCGCACTTCCTTCAGGAACGCCTTGATGCGGTCCTGCGGCTTGACCTGCTCGCGCACGATCATGTCGGCACGCGAGACGAAGCCCTCGGCGTTGCCGCCGAGGTCGACGAAGATGCCATTGCGGTCGACGCGCTTCACCACGCCGCTGACGAGCTGGCCGACGCGGTCCTTGTAGGCTTCGACCACCTGGGCGCGCTCGGCCTCGCGCACCTTCTGCACGATGACCTGCTTCGCCTGCTGGGCCGCAATGCGACCGAACGCGACCGACTCCATCGTCTGCTCGACGAACCCGCCGACCACGGCATTCGCGTCCAGGTCACGCGCGTCGTCCATGCGCAGCTCGTGATCGGGCACCTCGAGTTCCTTCGAATCGTCGGCGAATACTTTCCAGCGCCGGAACGTGTCGTAGTCGCCCGTCTTGCGGTTGATGGCGACGCGCACGTCCCATTCCTCGCCGTGCTTCTTGCGCGTGGCGGAAGCGAGCGCGGCCTCGAGTGCCTCGAAGATCACTTCCTTCTCGACGCCCTTCTCGTTCGAGACGGCGTCGACGACCAGCAGGATTTCCTTGTTCACTCTTCCCAACCTCCCGTAGCGCGGTGACCGCCCTCAGGCGACCAGCCGCGACTTGCCGATGTCGACGAAGGGCACCCTGACCGGCATGCCTTCCACGTCGAGTTCGATGTCTGTCGCCCCTACTTCCGTCAGGGTCCCGGTGTAGCGGCGGCGCCCGTCGCGCGCCTGCAGCAGCTCCACCCGGACCTTCGACCCCACGAACCGGCCGTAGTGCTGCGGCTTGCGCAACACACGGTCGAATCCCGGCGACGAGACCTCCAACGAATAGTGCCCCGGCACCGGATCGTCCACGTCCAGCAACGCGGACAGCTCGCGGCTCGCGCGCGCGCAGTCCTCGACGCCGATGTGCCCGCCGACTCC
>JAYTNX010000373.1:0-2221 GCA_043748075.1 Pseudomonadota bacterium | reverse complement strand
GATCTGCGCTACGTTGCGGCCGACGCGCGACCGTCGTTTCTCGGCGGCGGTCTCGGCAAGCTGCGCTTCGATGAAGATCACGACGGCCTCGTCCCGGGCCGGGTCTGGCTGTCCGGGCGCGCGGCGCTCGGCGAGACCTGGCATGCCACGCTGGAGGCTTCCGCGTGGAGTACCGACGACACGAATCCCGTGGATCTGACCGAGGCTTTCGTCGAGTGGCGGCCGTATCCCGGCTCGCGCTGGCGCTCGCGAGTGAAGGCGGGCGCGTTCTACCCGCCGGTGTCGCTCGAACACCGTGCGCGGGGCTGGACGAACCCGTACACGCTCAGCAGCTCGGCGATCAACACCTGGGTCGGGGAGGAGCTGCGAACGCTCGGCGTCGAGTATCGGGTCGATCACGTCGCGCAAGCGGGACCGGATGGGCTGGAGTTCGGTTTCGTCGGAGCCGTCTATGGCTGGAACGATCCCGCCGGTGTGGTGGTGGCGTTCCGCGGCTTCGCGCTGCACGACCGGCAGACGCCGTTGTTCGGGCGTATCGGCACCCTGCCGTTGAACGGACCGGTGCAACGCGAACTGTTCGCCGAGATCGACGATCGGCCCGGCTACTATGCGGGCGCGTACGCGCGCGTCGCCAGCCGTACCGAACTGCGCGCGTTTCACTACGACAACCGCGCCGATCCTGCAGCTTTCGATGCCCGTATCGGCGACTACGCCTGGGACACGCGCTTCGATGCGGTCGGCGCCCGCTTCGAGGGCAGCCGCGGGCTGACGGTGATCACGCAGTGGCTCGGTGGTCGCACTGATGTCGGACCCGGTGGACACGACCGCTGGCGATTCACGGGCGCCTTCGTGCTGCTGTCGCAGCAGCTCGGTCGCCATCGTCTCGCGATACGTGCGGAACGCTTCCGCAGCGAGCAGCTCGTGGGGATCTTCGGCAACGAGCTCGGCCGCGAGCGCGGCGAGGCACTGACGCTCGCCTGGCACTACGAGCCTGCGGAGCGGCTCGAGCTGACGACCGAATGGCTCGCGGTCGACAGCACGCACAACTGGCGCGCGCGGCTCGGCGAGGCGCCGCGGGCCCGCGAATCCGCGCTGCAGCTCGGTGTGCGCTACTCTTTCGGCACCACGCCCTGACGCGGAGCGCCGCAATTTCAGCGCGTCTCGGCGACCTCGCCGACGGGCGCGGGAATCCTCTCAGGGGGCCGCAGTTCGCCCTCCCACTTCGCGATCGCCGCCGCTGCGAGTGAATTGCCGACCACGTTGGTCGCGCTGCGCCCCATGTCGAGGAAATGGTCCACCGCGAGGATCAGCAGCAGGCCTGCTTCGGGGATATTGAAATAGGCCAGCGTCGCCGCGATCACCACCAGCGAGGCGCGCGGCACGCCGGCCATGCCCTTGCTGGTGACCATCAGCAGCAGCAGCATCGTGATCTTCTGGCTCCAGCTGAGGTCGACGCCGTAGGCCTGGGCGATGAAGATTGTCGCGAAGGTGCAGTACATCATCGAGCCGTCGAGGTTGAAGGAATACCCGAGGGGCAGCACGAAGCTCGCGATGCGCTTCGAGACGCCGAAGCGCTCGAGCTGCTCGAGCGTGCGCGGGTAGGCCGCCTCGGAGCTCGCGGTGGAGAAGGCGAGCAGGATCGGCGCGCGCATGTCGCCGACCAGGCGCAGGACGCTGGGCCCGATGACGAGCCCGCCGATGCCGATCAGCACGGTCCACAGCAGGGCGAGCGACGCGTAGAAGCCGCCGATGAACTTGCCGTAGGTGAGCAGGATCGAAAGGCCCTGGGTCGCGACCGTCGAGGCGAGGGCGGCGAACACGGCGAGCGGCGCGACCCGCATTACGTAGCCGGTGATCTTCAGCATGATCAGCACCAGCTGGTCCACGGCGCCTAGCACGCCGCGGGCCTTCTCGCCGACCGCGGCGATCGCGACGCCGAAGAAGACCGAGAACACGACGATCTGCAGGATCTCGTTGTTCGCCATCGCTTCGAACACCGACTTCGGCACCAGGTGCACGACGAAGTCGCGCAGGGACAGGGCGGACGTCTGCACTGCCGCGCTCGCGCCCGCTTCGGGCAGCGGCAGGTTCAGCGCGGCGCCCGGCTGCAGCAGGGTCACCATCACGATGCCGAGCAGCAGCGAGATCAGCGACGCGCTGAGGAACCAGCCCATCGTGCGCAGGCCGATGCGGCCCAATGCACCGCCCGAACTGCCCATGT
>JAYTNX010000372.1:0-7609 GCA_043748075.1 Pseudomonadota bacterium | reverse complement strand
GAGGCCGAGAAGCGCGAAGCGGCGGCGCTGATGCGCGTGAATCATGCCGGCGAGGTGGCCGCACAGGCGCTCTATCACGGCCAGGCGGCGCTGGCCCGCAACCCTGCCATCCGCGAAATGCTGCTGCGGGCGGCGCGCGAAGAAGCGGACCATCTCGGCTGGTGCCAGCAGCGACTGCGCGAGCTCGACTCGCGGCCGAGCGTGTTCGGCCCACTGTGGTATGCCGGTTCGTTCGCGATCGGCGTGCTGGCCGCGGCGCTCGGCGATCGCGTCAGTCTCGGTTTCGTCGCCGAAACGGAGCGCCAAGTCGAGGGTCACATCGACTCGCATCTCGAGCGACTGCCGCCGGCCGACACGCGGAGCCGCGCGATCCTCCAGGCCATGCGCGACGACGAAATCGAGCACGGCGAGGCCGCGATTTCCGCCGGCGGCGCCGAGCTTCCTGCGCCCGCCCGCGAGTTGATGCGCGGCACGGCACGTGTGATGACCTTCACAAGTTATTGGGTCTGAAGCAGAAGTGGCTTGCACGCCACCCGGCTTATGTATAAAAAGCCCCCACGGTTCGTAAAAAACGCGTGTTCGGGGGACTTGTGGTGGATGACAACGTAAAACCGCTCAGCGACATCCCGGCGATCAATCGCTTTCTGAGCTACTGCCGAATCCGCACGGTGCCATCGAAGACGGTGGTCATCCACGCGGGAGACCTTCCCGACGTCCTCTACTACATCATCTCCGGCTCGGTCGAAGTGATGATCGAGGACGAGGAAGGCAACGAGATGGTTCTCGCCTACCTCAACAAGGGGCAGTTCTTCGGAGAGATGGGCCTGTTCTACGAACAGCCCACCCGCACCGCCTGGGTCCGCACCCGCGGCCAGTGCGAGCTCGCCGAAATGACCTATCCGCGCTTCCGGCAGATCGCTGCGGAAAGTCCCGGCCTGATCTTCGAGCTGGCGACCCAGCTCGCGACGCGCCTCGACCGTACCAACCGCAAGCTCGGGGACCTCGCCTTCGTCGACGTCACGGGCCGGGTCGCGCACGCGATCATGGACCTCTGCGGCGAGCCCGATGCGATGACGCACCCGGAAGGCATGCAGATCAAGGTCTCGCGGCAGGAGCTGTCGCGCCTGGTCGGCTGCTCGCGCGAAATGGCGGGCCGCGTGCTGAAAGTGCTGGAGGAGCAGGGCCTGCTGCGCGCCACCGGCAAGACGATCGTGGTCTACAACGCGCGCCCCAAGATGAAGACCCGGCCGGTCATCGTGCCGGTCAAGACGGCGGCGGCGGCGGGTGGCGGCAAAGCCGCTGCGGCGACCGCGCCCGTCGATGACGACGAGGATGACGACGACGACTGGGACGACGACGAATAGTCTATTTCTGCCAGCCCGTTCGATGGCACGCGCCGCGTTCACACCGCGGCGCGTTGCATTTCACGCCGGGTCGAGCCGCATCCGGGATTCAGGCGCCGGCGCAGGCCGCCGCGATCTGCGCGCGCAGGTCGCGGAGCGTCGTCGCGTAATCGCGGCTGCCGAAGATCGCGGAACCCGCGACGAAGGTGTCGGCGCCCGCGGCCGCCGCCGCGCCGATGGTGTCGGCCTTGATGCCGCCGTCCACCTCGAGCCGGATCGCTCGACCGCTGGCGGCGATCCGCGCGCGCGCCTGGGCGATCTTCGGCAAGGTGCCGGGGATGAACGTCTGGCCGCCGAACCCCGGGTTCACCGACATCAGCAGGATCATGTCCAGCTTGCCGATCGTGTAGTCGAGCCAGTCTAGCGGCGTCGCCGGATTGAAGACCAGGCCCGGGCGGCAGCCGTGCTCGCGGATCAACTCGAGGGTGCGATCGACGTGCTCGCTCGCTTCCGGGTGGAAGGTGATGTAAGTGGCGCCGGCCCTCGCGAAATCCGGCACGATGCGGTCGACCGGACGCACCATCAAGTGCACGTCGATCGGCGCCGTCACGCCGTGGCGACGCAGCGCCTCGCAGACCAGCGGGCCGATCGTCAGGTTCGGCACGTAGTGGTTGTCCATCACGTCGAAGTGGACGAGATCGGCACCCGCGGCGAGCACGGCGTCGACCTCGGCGCCGAGCCTTGCGAAATCGGCCGACAGGATCGACGGCGCGATCCACGGCGCTGCGCTCGATGGGGTCATGGCAATCCTCTCCGCTCGCGCACCAGGTCCCAGGCCTCGATGATCTGCTGCGTGCGCCGCTTGGCGTGTTCGAGCATCGATTCGGGAAGGCCGTTCGCTTTCAGCTTATCAGGGTGGTGGCGCGACAACTGGCGACGATAGGCCTTGGTCACCTCCTCGTCGGTGGCGCTCGGCGTCACTTCGAGAACCTCATAGGCCTGCGCCAAGCGCACGCGCAGCACTTCGCTGCGATCGCCCGTTGCCGACCCCGCGCTGTTGCCGTGGCCTTGGCCGCCGCGCGCGCCAGCCCAGCCGTGCCGCAGCCGCAAGACCGCCTCGAGATGCGCAAACTCCATGCCGCCGACGCCGAGCATCGCGGCGATCCGCGTCAGCAGTGGCCGCGCAGCGCCACGCAGGTCGCTGCCCGCGATCGAGGCGCGCATCTGGATCTCGAGGAACACGCGCAGCAGGTCCGGGCGGCCCACACACGCGCGACGCAGCGCCATGATCGCGCCGGAGAGGTCATAGTCGGACTGCTTGCCCGCGGTGAAGTGCGCGATGGCGGCGCCGACCTGGGCCTCGTTGAGGTTGAAGTCCGTCATCACGGCGCGGGCCGCCTGGATCTCGCGGTCGGAGACGCGGCCGTCGACTTTTGCGACGTGGCCCATGACCTCGAAGGTGCAGCGGAAAAAACGCTCCGCGACGCGGGCCGCATCGCCGTAAGGCGAGGAGTTCTGGTACGCGGAGACGCCGGGGTCGCGATCGGTCGCTGTGCCGCTGCGGCGGCGGCCGCCGCCCGCGCGCTCCGCGGAGCCGCCGCGGAACTCGTCGCGAGATTCGCGGCCCGCGCCTTCGAGATCGTCGCGCGACAGGCGCCCGGCCGCCTCGCCTCCGGTCTTCTCGTCGTACAGGTGGCCGGCGAGCATGCCGAGCGCCGCGCCCACGGGGCCGAAGGCCATCCCGAGTGCGCCGCCGACGAGTTTTCCGGTCCACTTCATGCTGCAATACTAGCAACCCCGCCCCGAGGCCGAACCGGAAGGTACTCCCCCTTTGCAGAATCCAGCGGCTACCGTGCACCGCACGGCCCTGCGCCACCTGCGGCAGATTCATGCCGGCAAGGTGCGTGACCTCTACGATGTCGACGCGTCGACCTTGCTGATCGTGACCACTGACCGTCTGTCTGCGTTCGACGTGGTGCTGCCCGATCCAATCCCGCACAAGGGACGGGTGCTGACCGAGATCTCGAATTTCTGGTTCGCGCGCACCGCGCACCTGGTCCCGAACCAGCTCACGGCGCGCGCACTGGACTCGCTGCCGCTCGATCCGGACGAGCGCGCGATGCTCGAGGGCCGCGCGATGCTGGTCCGCCGCCTCGAGGCCCTGCCGCTCGAAGCGGTGGTGCGCGGCTACCTGATCGGCTCGGGCTGGAAGGACTACCAGCGCAGCGGCCACATCTGCGGTATCGCGCTGCCGCCGGGCCTGCAACTGGCCGAGCAGTTGCCGCAGCCGCTGTTCACGCCGGCCTCGAAGGCGCCCGCCGGCGAACACGACGAGAACCTGGCTTTCGACGCGGTGGTGACGCTGATCGGCGCCGACCTCGCCGCACAGGTCCGCGACACGTCGCTGGCGCTGTACGCGTTTGCGGCTGCGCACGCCCGCGCCCGCGGCATCATCGTCGCCGACACCAAGTTCGAGTTCGGCCTCGACGCCTCCGGGACACTGACGCTGATCGACGAGGTCGTGACGCCAGACTCCTCGCGCTTCTGGCCGGCCGACACCTACCGCATGGGTGTCAGCCCGCCGTCGTTCGACAAGCAGTTCGTGCGCGACTACCTCGAAACGCTCGACTGGAACAAGAAGGCACCCGGGCCATCGCTGCCACCCCGGATCGTCGCGCAGACCAGCGAGAAGTATCGCGAGGCGCTGGCGCGGCTGACCGGTCCCGCTTCGGCCTAGAGGTTCGCGGATCTGCACGAGGCGGTGCTAAGGTATCGACCCCACGCGGCACAGCCGCTTTGTTTCATCCTGATTCCGGAGTTTCCATGAGCGACGACAAACAGCAGAAATTCACCGCCAAGGTTCGGCGCGGCCTGGTCTGGGTGAACACCCAGGCCAACGCGGAGATGGACCGCCTCAAGGCGAGCGCGCCGGGCGCCAAGGTGCCGGGCTTCAACGCGGCAGAACTGGCCGACGTGGAGGCCGCCCTGCTCTGGATCCAGCAGAACATGGCCTCTTCGGCCGATTGAGGGACGCGGTCGTACCGGGCACCGGCCGGACGATGGGCACGCGTGGCAGCCGACGTGGCCGGGTCACTCCTCCGTCAGTCGCTCGCGCAACACCCTGCGCGCGCCGCGATCGATGCCGAGCGCGGACTCGAGGTAGCCCTCGACACTGCCGTGTGAGCGCTCGACCGCCGCGAACGCGGCCTCGAGATAGCTGGCGTCGACGCTCAGCATCAGCTGCAGCATCTCTGGGCGCAGCTGCAGCAGCCACGGGCCGTGACGGCCGCTCATCGCCGCCTCGACTTCGGGACCGGCGCGGTAGTGGTCGTTCGACAGCAGGTAGTCCTCGACGATCGTCGCACGCGGCACGCCCAGTGCCGCCAGCACCAGTGCCGCGCCGACGCCGGTGCGGTCCTTGCCGGCCGAGCAGTTGAACGCGAGCGGCGTCTCGCCGGCGAGCAGTGCGGCGAACAGCGCGCGATACGACTCCACGAACCGTTGCGGCAAGCTGTCGTACAGCACGCGGAACGCGCCGCGTGCCTCGACCGGGCCGACCTCGGGCTGCGTCAGCACGCTCGCGAGCATGCTCAGGTCGAGCGCGTAGTCCCGCGCGAGCAGGCGTGGCGCGGCCGTCGTGGCCCAGCGTACGGGCTCCTTCGCGCGCTCGTCGGAAGCGCGCAGGTCGCAGATCACCCGCAGGCCGAGCGCCTCGAGGCGCGCCTGGTCGCGCAGCGTCAGCGACCCCAGCGATGCCGAGCGGAACAGCTGTCGCCAGCGCACCCGGCGGCCGTCGCGCGTGGTGTAGCCGCCGAGATCGCGGAAATTTCGCGCGCCCTCCAGTGCCAGCACGCGCGCGTGCGGAGCGTCCGCCGAGTCGGGAGTCGATATCATCGCGTGGTCGGCCGGGGGCGGGAGTTCAGGACGCGCGCATCGCCCAGTGGCGGATCCGGACGTGCAGCGCGTCGAGGCCGTCCGTCAGGGCGGCCGGACCGGGCTGCAGGATGATCGAGGACTTGATCTCGTGCAGTTCGCCGTCACGTACCGCGGGCACGTCGGCCCAACCGGGACGGGCGGCGACGTGCTCGGGGCGGAACTTCTTGCCGCACCAGGATCCGAAAATGAGTTCCGGGCCGCGACGCACCACCTCCCGCGGATCGGCGACGATCCGGTCGCGGCCGAGCCCCTGGCGCGCGAGCTCCGGGAAGCAGTCGTCCCCGCCGGCAATGCCGATCAGTTCCGAGACCCACTGGATCGCCGAGATCTGCGGCTCGTCCCATTCCTCGAAGTAGATACGAGGCCGGCGCGGCAGCGCCGCAGCCGCGGTCTGCACCGCGTCGAGCCGTGCCTCGAGCTGTGCGACCAGCGCGGCCGCCCTGGCCTCGCAGCCGACCAGCCCGCCGAGCACGGCGATCGTGCGCAGGATGCCGGCGACGCTGCGATGGTTGAACACGTGGACTTCGAGGCCCGCCCGGATGAGCTGCGCCGCGATGTCGGCCTGCAGGTCGGAGAACCCGAGCACGAGATCGGGTCGCAGCGCGATGATTCGGTCGATCTTCGCCGAGGTGAAGGCCGAGACCCGCGGCTTCTCGCGTCGTGCCCGCGGCGGACGCACCGTGAAGCCCGAGATGCCGACGATGCGCCGTTCCTCGCCGAGCAGGTACAGCGTCTCGGTGGTCTCCTCGGTCAGGCAGACGATCCGTTCGGGATACTGGGCAGGCACGGAGTCTCGTATCGGCGACAGCAGCCGGAGCGGCGGGCTGCGCGATCCTAGCCGAGTCGGACCTCAGTGTCAGCGCCGGCGTCGGCGACGGTGTCAGCAATCATGTCAGCGATAGTGTCAGCGACAGCAGGGTCCCGGTTACAGTGACGGCGCATGCTCGAACCCCTCTGGAGACTGCTCGACCGCCTGCTCTGGGGCGACCAGGCCGTCGGATCGAACCCACTCGCGGTGCTGCTGCGCGTGCTGCGCTATCCGTTTGCGGTGCTGCGCGACCTCTCCCGCGGCCAGGTGAACCTGCGGGCGATGGGCCTGGTCTACACGACCCTGCTGTCGCTCGTGCCGCTGCTGGCCTTCAGCTTCGCGATCCTGAAGGTGTTCGGCATGCACCGCGATCTCGAACCGATCGTCTACGAGTTCTTCAAGCCCGTCGGGCGCAGCGCGTCCGAGCTGACCCTGCGGGTGATGCAGTTCGCCGACAGCGTGTCGAGCGGCATCGTCGGCTCGGTCGGCCTCGCGCTGCTGCTCTGGACCCTGATCGGCACGATCCAGAAGATCGAGGACAGCTTCAACTTCCTGTGGCGCGTCGAGCAGCCGCGCAGCTTCGGGCGGCGCATCGCCGAGTACCTGTCGCTGCTGATCCTCGGGCCGCTGCTGCTGGTGGTGTTCCTCGGCCTGGTGCACGCGGCGATCGACAGCAGCGCCGCACAGACCCTCGCCTCGCTGCCGCTGATGGACCGCGTGTCCCGCGTTGGCCTGGCGCTCGCGCCCTACGCGATGGTGACGACGATCTTCACCGGTCTGTATACCTTCGTGCCGAACACCAGCGTGAAGATGCTGCCGGCGCTGATCGGCGGGCTGGGCGCCGGCATCCTCTGGGCGGCGATGGGCAAGGTTTTCACCGAGCTGGTCGTCTACACCACGCGTCTCACCGTGGTCTACGCGGGTTTCGCGATCATCGTCGCGGCGCTGCTCTGGACCTACCTCGGCTGGCTGATCCTGCTGGTCGGCGTACAGCTGTCGTTCTACGTCCAGAACCCGAGCTACCTGCGCCTCGGCCTGGTGGAGCTGCGGCTCTCGAGCGTCGAGCTCGAGGACCTGACCCTGAAGGTGATGTACCTGATCGCCTCCGCGCACACCCGCGGTGAGGTGCGCTGGCGCGTCAACACGCTGGCGCGAGAGCTGGGCCTGCCGGGCATTGCGATCTCGCAGGTGGTCGGCGCGCTCGAACGCGCCGGCATGCTGACGGCGAACGACAAGGACCAGCTGCTGCCGGGGCGCGACATCGGCCATATCCGCCTGCGCGACATCCTCGACGTGGCGCGCAACCAGCGCAGCGGCCACACCCGCGCACGCGATCTGGCTGTGCCGCGCGTCGACGCGTTGCGCGCCGCGCTCGAAGATGCCTGGCAGGAGCGCTGCGGCGACCGCACGCTGCGCGACCTGATCGACGCGCCCGCCTGAGGACCGCGGCCGGCGCGGCGGACGCCATTTCCCCGCTGTTTCCGGGCTACTCCCCGGCGATCGTCATCTCTTCGATCAGCAT
>JAYTNX010000371.1:0-2609 GCA_043748075.1 Pseudomonadota bacterium | reverse complement strand
TCGGCGCGAACTACGGCCGGGTGCGCGACAACTGCCGCAAGTACGGCGTCGTGCTCGAGGACCCGCTGCCGGGCAACGCCGGCGAGCTGAACGTGTTCGAGTTCGCGGTCAGTACCCAGGGCTCGCAGGTGCGCAAGGAACCCTGGTCCGCATCGGAGCTCGCGAAACTCGCGCCCGCGGAGCGCGCGATCCCGCCGTACGATCTCTACAAGCATTACATCAAGGAAAACCCGCTCCCGGGTCCCGAAGCCGCCGACGATCCGCGGTTCGCGGCGTACCGCACGATGTCGCTGCGGGATCTCTTTCGACAGCGCGGCGCCTCGGACGCCGCGCTGCAGATCCTCGAGGGCCAGAGCATCGCGGCCAGCCTCGCCGACTACTGCGCGCTCGATGAGCTCAAGCGCTGGGCGATCTGGCGCCTCGACGGCCAGCGCGGTACCTACAGCGTGATGCGCGACGGCACCTCGGCGTTGCCCGAGGCGATGGCGCGTGCGCTCGCGCAGCCGGTCGCCCTCGGGCGCACCGTGGTCGCCATCCAGGAGGAACGGGATGGCGTGCGTGTCAGCTGCGCCGACGGCGAGGTCTGGCAGGCGCGCTACGTGATCTGCTCGATCCCGCTCGGCGTGCTGCGCCGCACGCGCCTCGACCTGCCGCTCGCCGCGAACCAGCGCAAGGCGATCGCCGAGCTGCCCTACAGCAGCCAGATCCAGGTCTACCTGCGTCCTCTGCGCCGGTTCTGGGAGGACGACGGCCTGCCGCGCAATACCTGGACCGACGGGCCGCTCGAAGTCGTGATGTGGGCGCCGTCGCACACCGCGCCGGAAGGCTACATCCACACGGCCATCAACGGCTGGCAGGCCGACGCGGTGCGCAAGGTGCCGCCCGATCAGCGCAAGGACTATGTGCTGAAGACCCTGGCGCAGATCCGGCCCGCGACCGCGGGTGCGGTCGAGTACCTCACCTCACACGATTTCGAGACCTCGCGCTTCACGCGCGGCGCCTACTGCTATCTGAAGCCCGGCCAGTACGGCGCGATCGGCGATGCGCTGCAGCGCCCCGCGGGCCGCGTGCATTTCTGCGGCGAGCACGCCTCGAACCTGTTTGCCGGCATGGAAGGCGCCTGCGAATCCGGCGAACACGCCGTACTCGCGTTGGCGCAGCGCCTACAGGCCTGAGGAACCGGCCGCGCCCGCCCCGGCGGCGCAGCCTTCCGCGTTCGGACCTGCGTGTGGTAACACGGCCCTCACTCCGTGCCGCCGACGTTCAGTTCCTTCACCCGGCTCAGCCGTCGATCACGAGTTCACAGCAGGTGGGACTGCATCGGCGGCGCACGCGGCCCGAGCTGCCGCTCGGGCCGATACTGCTGCGGCGCCGTGCGCTCCAGGTGCGCGAGGATCTTCGCGATGACCTGCGGGTCCTCGATGCTGACAAGGATCTTGAGGCTCGCCGCCGCGCCCAGCTCATCGCCACGTGACGAGGCGTCGGCGGCTGGGTCGCAGCAGCGTCGGGGGACCTCGCAGCGCCCAGGCCACGGTGCGCCGACTTCTCCCTGCGCCGCTTCCGTCTGCCGCGTCTGGTCGAAGAACTCGCCCGTCACGCCGCCCTGCAAAAGCGCTCCGCGCTGTTCAAGCACCTCGCCAAGGCCGACCTGCTGGTCCTCGACGACTTCGCCATCGCGCCCTTGAGCGATGAAACCGTCCGCGATCTGCTGGAGATCCTCGACGACCGCTACGACCGCGCTTCAACCTTGATCACCAGCCAGTTGCCCGTCGAACAGTGGCACGCCGCGCTCGGGGATCGCTCCGTCGCCGACGCCATCCTCGATCGGCTCATCCACAACAGCTACCGCCTGGTCCTCAAGGGCGAATCCATGCGCAAGGCGAAGTCGCTGGCGGTCGCGACCACCGCAGTCCACATCGCCTCGCGCGATACATCCCCAATGGCCCGGCAACCCTGAAATGCTGGACCGGCTTGCGGTGAAATCACCGGCCGGCTTGCGTGAAATACGCACTGGCTGCAGATTTCTGAAGGCGTCGCGCAGCCTCTGCAGGTTCTGGCCGGTCAGTTCAGCGCAGACCTCCAGGTCGCGCGTCACCTGACTGAATCCCTGCAGCACGGCTGCGAAGCCGCCGACAACGACGCCGTCGATGCCGGCGTCGCCAAGGCGATGCAGCCGATAAACGAAAAAGCCCCGGGAGTCTCCCCCCGGGGCTTCTCGTCTCGACGAACGTCGAGCGGCGCGCCTCGCGGCGCGAGCGCTAAGGCTGTCGCCTTACATGCCCATCCCGCCCATGTCGCCCATGCCGCCGCCCGCACCCGGGTGCACATGGTCCGACTCGTCCTTCGGCGCCTCGGCGATCATCACTTCCGTCGTCAGCAGCAGGCCCGCCACCGAGGCGGCGTTCTGCAGCGCGAGGCGCGTGACCTTCGCCGGGTCGAGGATGCCCTCTTCCAGCATGTCGCCGTATTCGCCCGTGGCGGCGTTGTAGCCGTACGAGCCCTTGCCGGCACGCACGTTGTTCAACACCACCGCGGCGTCTTCGCCGGCGTTCTGCACGATCTGACGCAGCGGCTCCTCGATCGCACGCGCGAGGATGCGGATGCCGATC
>JAYTNX010000370.1:0-21279 GCA_043748075.1 Pseudomonadota bacterium | reverse complement strand
ACGCGCACTTCGCCGGTCAGCTCTGCCTCCAGCGTGCGCGCCAGCGACTCGCCATCGGGGAACCAGCGCGCGCCGCCGCCGAAATTCTCGACCGCGATGCCGGCCAGCTTGCCGGTCGCGTACAGGCGCTCGACGCCGTGCTCGCGCGCGTAACGCCCGACCTGCGCGTGCGAGGTCTCGGCGAACTCGCCGAGCTCGGCCATGTCACCGATCACCAGCCAGCGGCGGCCGTCGAGGCCGGCCAGCACGTCGATACCGGCGCGCATGGAACTCGGATTGGCGTTGTAGGAATCGTCGATCACCCAGGCGCCGGAGCGCGCGGTGCGGAACTGCAGGCGGCCCGGCACGGCGCGCATCGAGGCGAGGCCGGCGGCGACCGCGTCGATCGTGGCGCCGGCGGCGACCGCCGCGGCGGCGGCACCGAGCGCGTTGGCGACGTTGTGCATGCCCGCCAGCCTGAGCTCGACCGGGGTACGCCCCTGTGGCGAGATCAGGGCGAATCGTGTCAGGAAGCCGTCGCGGCCGACCGAAGTGGCGATCTCGACGGCGTGGAAATCCGCGTCGGCGCCGAGACCGAAGGTGACGAGGCGGGCAGGTGTCATCGAGCGCCACAGCGAAGCAAACTCGTCATCCGCGTTGACGATCGCGACGCCGTCCGGATCGAGGCCGGCGAACATCTCGCCCTCGGCGCGCGCCACGCCCTCGAGGCTGCCGAAGCCTTCGAGGTGCTCGGCGCCGGCGTTGGTTACGACACCGACGCCGGGCTGCGCGAAACGCACCAGCTCGGCAACGTCGCCGGCGCGGTTCGCGCCCATTTCGATCACCGCGTGCCGGTGCGCTGCCTCGAGGCGCAGCAGGGTCAGCGGCACGCCGATGTGATTGTTGAGGTTGCCGCGCGTCGCGAGCACGGGGCCAGCCTGCGCGAGGATCGCGGCAATCATTTCCTTGCAGGTGGTCTTGCCGTTGCTGCCGGCGACGCCGACCACCGGAATCGCGAAGCGCCGGCGCCAGGCATTCGCCGCCTGCTGCAGCGCGAGCTGGGTGTCCGGCACGACGATGCGCGGCAGCGCGTCGACCGCGAGGGTCGCGCCGCCAGGGGCGACGCCGGCCGGCGCCATCGCGGCGCCGATCGCGGCCGCGGCGCCGGCGTCGACGACCACGCCGGCGGCGCCCGCGGCCTGCGCCTGCGCCACGAACGCGGCGCCGTCGAATCGCGGCCCGCGCAAGGCGACGAACAGTTCGCCGCGCGCCAGCGTGCGCGTGTCCGTCGACACGCCGCGGTAGTCGCCGTCGACGCCCTGCAGCGTACCGCCGCAATCAGCGGCGAACTGCGCGAGCCGACGGCTCAAGCCGCCACCCCGAGGACCGCGCGCGCCACCTGTTGGTCGCTGAACGGGCGGCGCAGTCCGCCCACGATCTGGTAAGCCTCGTGGCCCTTGCCGGCGACCAACACCACGTCGCCGGTGCGCGCCGCCGACAGCGCGCCGCGGATGGCCTGCTCGCGATCGTGGACCACCTCGACGCGCGCGCCGACGGGCAGTCCGGCGACGATATCGGCGACGATGCGCTGCGGCGACTCGCCGCGCGGATTGTCGTCCGTCAGCACGATCGCGTCGGCGAGCTGCGCAGCGATCGCCGCCATCAGCGGCCGCTTGCCCGCATCGCGCTCGCCGCCGCAGCCAAACACGACGTGCAGCCGCCCGGCGCAATGCGCGCGCGCCGCCCGCAGCGCCTTCGCCAGCGCATCGGGCGTGTGCGCGTAGTCGACGATCGCGAGCGGGCGCCCGCCACCGCCGATCGCCTCCATCCGGCCCGCCGGGGCGCGGCAGCGGGCGAGCGCCGCAACTGCCGCGTCGAGCGGCAGATCGAGCGCCATCAGGCAGCCGAGCACCAGCAGCGCGTTGTCGACGTTGAACTCGCCGATCAGCGCAATCGCGACTTCGGCCTCACCGCACGCGCCGGTGACGCGAAACGCCAGCCCATCAGGCGTCGCGCGCAGCGCTTCGGCCTGCAGCGAGGCCGCGCCGGCGCGCTCGAGCCGGGTCGCGGCGTCGCGACCTGCGGCCGAACGAGCGACGACAATCGTGCGCCCCGACGCCAGCGCTGACTCGGCAAGCTCGACGCCGAAGGCATCGTCGACGTTGCAGACGCGCGTCCGCAGCGTCGGCCAGGCGAACAGCCGCGCCTTCGCCGCCGCATAGGCGGCCATCGTGCCGTGGTAGTCGAGATGATCGCGCGTCAGGTTCGTGAACGCGGCGACGCGGAACTGCACCGCCTCGACGCGCGCCTGGTCGAGGGCGTGCGAGGACACTTCCATCGCGACGCAGTTGGCGCCCGCGGCGCGCAGCGTGGCCAGCTGGCGCTGCACGGCCACCGCGTCAGCGGTCGTGTATTCCCCCGCTTCGACTGCGGCCGGCGGCAAGCCGACGCCGAGCGTGCCGACATAGCCGCAGCGGCGGCCCGCCGCTCCCAGCGCCTGCGCAAGCAGCCAGGCGGAAGTCGTCTTGCCGTTCGTACCGGTGATCCCTGCCACCGTCAGCGCCGCGGACGGTGCGCCGTAGAAGCGCGCGGCAATCGTGCTCGCATGACTCGCCAGCGCCGGCACCGCCGCGACGAAGGCGCGTGCGGCCAGCCCGGGAGGCGGCGCCTGCCCCGGCGCGGGTTCCCACAACACGGCGCGCGCCCCGGCATCGACGGCGGCGACGGCGCCCACCAGGCCGTGCGTGCGGCGACCGGCGCAGGCGAGGAACAGCCCGCCGCGCCGCACTGCGCGGCTGTCGAGACTGATGTCCGACACCGCGATGTCGGCCGGCATCGGGGCAATGCCGTCGAGCAGACCGGCGAGATCGCGCGGCCCCCCGGCCGCGTTGGCGAGTGCGACAGCGTTCATCGCCGTGTCACCTCACCCGAGACACCCGGCGCCGAGGGCGGTACGGCGGCAGTCACCGGCGCACGCAGCGCGCCGGACTTCCAGTCGGGCGCGCCCGGCGTCGGCATCGAACCGGGCGGCATGTCCTCGACCGGCGGTGCGATCGGCGCGTCTGGCGCGACGGCGAGCAGCCGCAGCGCGCCGCCGATCACGCCGGCGAACACCGGCGCCGCCACGTCGCCACCGTAGTACTTGCCGGCGCTCGGCTCATCGACCGTCACGACGGCCGCGAGACGCGGGTTGCTCGCCGGCGCGACGCCGCCGAACACGGCCAGGTAGCGGTCGGTCGAGTAGCCGCCCGCGCTGGACTTCCAAGCGGTGCCCGTCTTGCCGGCAACGCGGTAGCCGGGGATCGAGGCGCGCCCGCCGGTTCCTTCCGGCGTCACCACCGACTCGAGCATGTGCACCAACTGGCGGCCGACGCGGTCCTCGAACACGCGCTCGCCCCCCACCGGCTGGTCGACGCGCAGGAACGAGATCGGCCGCGATACGCCGTTCGAGCCGATCGTCGAGTAGGCATGCGCCAGTTGCAGCGGCGTCACCGACAGGCCGTAGCCGTAGGCGAGTGTCGCAATGCCAATGGGCCGCCAGTGCGAGTAGTGCGACAGCAGCCCGGCGGATTCGCCGGGGTAGCCGCTGGTCGTCACCTGGCCGAAACCGAGACGGCTCAGCGTGCCGTAGATCTGCTCTGGCTCGAGCGCCAGCGCGACGCGCGCCATACCGACGTTCGAACTCTTGGAGAGTACGGTGGCGAGGTTGATCGCGCCGAGGTTGTGTTTGTCCTCGATGATCTTGATGCCGACCTTGTAGAAGCCCGGCGAGGTGTCGATGACGCTGCGGTCGGTGTACTTGCCGGACGCGAGCGCCGCGGCAACCACGAACGGCTTGATGGAGGAGCCCGGCTCGAGGATGTCGGTGGCTGCGCGGTTGCGATAGCCGCCCGGTTTCAGCTGGTCGCGGTCGTTGGGGTTGTAGGCCGGCTGGTTCACCATCGCCAGCACTTCGCCGGTGGTCACGTCGAGCACCACGACCGAACCGGCCTTGGCGCGATGCTCGCGCATCGCCGCTTTCAGCTCGCGGTAGGCGAGATACTGGATGCGCAGGTCGATCGACAGCGTCAGGTCGCGCCCGGGCCGCACCGCGCGAATGCTCTCGACGTCCTGCACCGTGCGGCCCAGGTTGTCCTGGATCACGCGCTTGGCGCCATCCTCGCCCGCGAGCCAGTGGTCGAACGCCAGTTCGAGCCCTTCCTGGCCGCCGTCGTCGACGTCGGTGAAGCCGAGAATGTGGCCCGCCACTTCGCCCGACGGGTAGTAGCGCCGATACTCGCGGATCGAATACACGCCCGGGATGCCGAGCGCCTTGATCCGCGCCGCATCCGCCGGCTGCATGTGCCGCTCGAGGTAGAGGAAGCCGCGATCCAGGTTGCTGGTGACGCGGCGCGCGAGTTCGTTCTTGTCGCGCTTCAGCGCCTTCGCCAGCCGCGGGATCTGGTCGGCCGCGAGCGCCAGTTCCTTGGGGTTGACCCACAGCGAATCGACCGGCGTGCTGACGGCCAGCGGTTCGCCGTAGCGGTCGGTCACCGTACCGCGATGCGACGCGATCTCGGTGACGCGCATGAAACGCTGGTTGCCCTGCCCCTGCAGGAAGGCGTGGTCGACGAGCTGCAGGTCCACGGCGCGCCACGCGAGGCCCGCGGCCGCGAACCCGAGCAGCGCGACCAGCACGCTCGAGCGCGCACGGAACGACGGCGCCGCCGGCGCGCCGCGCGCACCGCCGCGACCGCGCGACGAGCCGGCCTTGCGCCGGCCGAACCCAGGCAGTTTCACGGGGCAACCACCTCGATCTCCGCCGGCCTCGGCATGCTCATCTTCAGCTTCTGCGCGGCGACGTTCTCGACGAAGGCGTGCGTCGACCAGGCGCTCTGCTCGAGCTGCAGTTGCCCCCACTCGATCTCGAGCCGGTCGCGCTCGCGGTTGAGCTTCTCGAGTTGCACGAACAGTTCACGGGCGCGGTGCTTGGAGTAGATCGCGCCCGCGGCGGACCCGAGCGCCGCGAGCCACAGCACCGGCAGCACCACGGCGAGGAAACGCGCCGAAGGACCCCTCACTGCGGCGCGCCCCCGCAAGCGGCGATCTTCTGCGCGACCCGCAGCACGGCGCTGCGCGCGCGCGGATTCCCGGTCACTTCCGCGGCGGATGCCCTGGCCTTGCGGCCGACGAGGCGCATTGCCGGCAGCGCGTGATCGGGCACCAGCGGCAGACCGGCGTACACCGGGTCGACGTCGGCCTTGCGACGCATGAACTGCTTGACGATGCGGTCCTCGAGCGAGTGGAAGCTGATCGCGACCAGCCGTCCGCCGATCGCCAGCACGTCGAAGGCGGCGTCGAGACCCGCCTTCAATTGCCCGAGTTCATCGTTGACGTGGAGGCGCAGCGCCTGAAAAGAACGCGTGGCCGGGTGTTTGCCCGGCTCACGCGTGCGCACTGCGCTCTCGACGATCGCGGCGAGTTGCGCCGTACGGGTGATGGGGGTCGCCCGCCGGCTGGCCTCGATGGCCTGTGCAACTCGCCACGCAAAACGTTCTTCACCGAGCTCCGCGATCACGGCGCGCATCTCTTCGACGGGCGCGCGGGCAATCCAGGCCGAAGCCGGCTCTCCGGACGTCGGGTCCATCCGCATGTCGAGCGGACCGTCCCGGTTGAAACTGAAGCCGCGCTGAGCCTCGTCGAGCTGCGGCGAGGAAACGCCGAGGTCGAACAGGACACCGCGGAGCGCGCGGCCGCCCGAGCGTTCGCGCACGACCTGCCGAAGATCGGCAAACGACGCGTGGACGATCTCAAGCCGCACTTCCCCTTCGAAGCGACGACGCCCGGCTTCGACCGCCTGCGGATCCCGGTCGAGCGCGAGCACGCGACCTTCTCCACCCAGGGCTTCGAGTAACCGTGCCGTGTGACCACCGCGCCCGAACGTCGCATCGACATATAACCCATCCGCGGACAGGGCCAGGCCCTCCAGCGCTGCCTCGACAAGCACCGGTACGTGCTCATCCACTGGAGTCCGCCCCCGCCCTACTCGCACCACCATTCCGACACGCATCGCCCAAGCCACGGCGCGCGTGCACCCCTTTGTTTCGACGCCTGCTAGAGCGAGAGCGAGTCCAGCTCGGCCGACAGGTCGGAGGCGGTTTCCTCGCTCTTGAGCCAGAAGTCGCGGCGTTCGTTCCAGCGCGCTTCGTCCCAGAGTTCGAGGCGGTTCCCCTGCCCGATCAGCATCCCGTGCCGCTTCAGGGCCGCGAATTCGCGCAGCTCCGGCGGCACCAGCAGTCGTCCCTGGCCGTCGAGGTCGAGTTCGGTCGCATGACCCACCATCAGGCGCTGCAGGCGGCGGGTCCGCTCCTGCAGCGACGGCAGGCTCATCAACTTGCGCTCGATCTGTTCCCAGTCAGGCAGCGGGTAGACGAGAAGGCACAGGTCGCGGTCCACGGTGATGACCAGTTTCCCCTCGCCGCGCTCCTGGGCGCGCTGACGGTGGCGGGTGGGCAACACCATCCGGCCTTTGTCGTCGAGAGTGACTTTTGTTGCGCCGCGGAACATGACCGTTTGAGCTCCGAGAGCCCATTTGCCCCCACTTCCTCCCACTTGCCGCCACTATAGAAATTCGGCGCGCGGAGTGTCAACGGTCTGGGCAACAAAAAGTGATGCAGCGCCAATAACTTACAGGCCAGAAAGCCTGTATGCAAACGCAGTGTCGCAATAAAGAATTAAGGGTTTCAGAGGGTTGGTCGCGGATGCTCAAACCCGGTGCAGGAGAGAAGATCGTTGCTCCCACGGCCCCACTTTGGCTTTCCGGGTCTTGACCCGCCTGGCCACACCCGCCGCAGCCCGGCTCAGTCCGCCGGAGCAGTGGTGAAGGCGCCCTGGCCGACTTCAGCCCCCACCGGCGTCCGGGAAGGCCTCCTGGACGGTCGCCGCCGGCAGGGCCGCCAGGTCCTCGTAGCCTTCCCGCAACCCGGTGACCCGGGAGGAGGCGAACTTCAGGGGTCGTCCTTCGGGGTCGGACCAGAGATTGAAGAACACCTTGCCGGTTACCCCGGTACGCAGATCGCTTACGGTCTCCTGAAACACGTCGTGGCGCACCGTGAGGGTGCTGCCGTCGGCTCGCCGCACGGCGGTTTCGCCAAGCCGCAGGAAGCGCGCGACGCCATCGACCAGCACGCTGTCGGCGGTCAGCGCGTGTCCGATCCAGCGGAACTCACGCGCCTCACCGGCGCGCACGCGCGGGTCGCGCGTCATTTCGAACATCGCGACGGCGCTCGGCGACAGGTCGATGAAACACTGTGGCGCGCAGCGCGCGTCGATCCGCGCAGGCGAAGGCTGCGGTTCGAAACAGGGTCGTTGCCGATTGCATGCGTCGGGTCCTTGCCAATGCGCGCCGCGCCGGCAGTACGCCGCGACGGATCGGCAGCGTTGCGGCTTCGATCAAGAAGGGAGCCGGCCTGTAAGCCGGGTTCTGTCGAGGGCGATCATTCCTCTAGGACGCCCGTCACCGGACGCCTCAAGCAGCCTACCCGGAAGTCGCGCACGGACACGGCGCTGCAGGATTGCTCCTGCGACTTCCCTATTTGGCCTTGCTCCCGGTGGGGTTTGCCATGCCGCGAAGTGTTGCCACCCGCGCGGTGCGCTCTTACCGCACCATTTCACCCTTACCAGCACGGCCCGCCTTTCGGCGCGCCGTGCTTCGGCGGTATCTTTCTGTTGCACTTTCCGTGGGCTCGCGCCCCCCAGGCGTTACCTGGCACCGTGTCCGTCGGAGCCCGGACTTTCCTCCCCACTTCTTCGCGAGCCACTCTTTACGAGAAATTCGCGAGAAATGCAGCGATCACCCGGCCGGCTCCCGCGGGCGAAGATACGCGCCTGTGGATACGACTACAAACCTGATTCTCCGCGTCCCGCGACGGCGGCAAGGCCGGGCCGCGCGCAGGTCGCCGGCGCTCGCAGGCACTGCGGCGTCAGCAGCATCGGCGGCAGCACCGGCGCCGGCGCACGCGCCCGAAGAGGCGTCAGCGACGCTGCGCCGCCAACCGCACGGCGATCTCGTAGGCAAGCTTGCGTGGCACGCCGGTGGCGGCTGCCGCCAGTGCCGCGGCCTTCGAGGCGGGCAGGTGCTCGAGCGCCGCACGCAGCAGCTTCTCGAGGGCCGCCTCATCGACTCCGGCCGCGCCCGCGCCACTGGCATCCGGCGGCGCGCCGGCAATCACCAGCGTGATCTCGCCACGCGTGAATTCCGGCTCGGCCAGCGCCCGCGCGGCGAGTTCGCCGAGCGTGCCGCGATAGATCGTCTCGTAGAGTTTGGTCAGCTCGCGCGCGACCACCGCGGCGCGGTCCACGCCGAGAACGCGCGCCGCATCGGCCAGCGATTCGGCGATCCGGTGCGGCGTCTCGAACAGCACCAGGGTGCGTGTCTCGCGCGCAAGCTCGGCGAGCCGCACGCTGCGCTCGCCGGAGCGCGCCGGCAGGAAGCCCTCGAAACAGAAGCGGTCCGTCGCGAGGCCGGCGATGCTGAGCGCCGCGGCAATCGCGGTCGGCCCCGGGATCGCGCGTACCACATGCCCGGCGGCGACCGCGCGCCGCACCAGCTCGAAGCCGGGGTCGGACAGCAGCGGCGTGCCCGCATCGCTGACCAGGGCCACCACTTCGCCGCGCGCCAGTCGCTCGAGCAACCCCCCAGAACGCTCGCGCTCGTTGTGCGCGTGCAGCGACACCAGCGGCCGGTGTACACCAATCGCCGACAGCAACTGGCCGGTGCGGCGGGTATCCTCGGCGGCGACCACATCGGCCGCCGCCAGGGCCTCGCGCGCCCGCGGCGAGAGGTCGCCGAGGTTGCCAATCGGCGTCGCCACAATGTCGAGTCGCCCGACGCGGGGACGCGCGACCGACGCAGCGGATGGAGTGTCAGGCACTATAATTCCGGCATAGAGGACGGGCCGGGTTCGGCAGTCGCCGGCGCGGGGTCGCATCGAGCCCGAGGCATCCTGCCCGTCGCGGAGGGGGTATTCAATCCATGCAGAACCCGATCGCCGACGTCTCGCGCAGCGCCGCCGTGCGTCCCGTGATCCCGGCCGCGGCCCTACTGATTGCGGCGCTGCTATTGGCTGGATGCCAGAGTCTATCCGGTTCCGCGCCGGGCCCCGGCTCGCTGCAACGCGCCGAGTCGCTCGCCCAGCGAGGCGATCACGAACCGGCCGCGCGCGAGTACGAGAAGCTCGCCGAGGACAATCCGGGCACAGCCGGCAACGGCTACGTGCTGGTCGCCGCGCGCGAATGGCTGGCGGCGAACCGCGCCGCCGACGCGCGGCGCGTGCTGGCACTGATCTCCGGCACGCCCTCGGCGTCGCAGGCCGTCGAACTACAGTTGCTCAACGCCGAGCTGCTGCTGGTCGACGGCGAGGGCCAGCGCGCCTGGCAGCAGCTGGAAGCGATGGCCGGCGCGGCGCGCGATCCCGCGAGGCAGCAGGCCTATCTGGCGCTGCGCCAGCGCCTGGCGTTCGTCACCGGCCGTCCCGCTGACGGCATTCGTGCGCAGCTGGCCCGCGAGAAACTGCTGGCCGATCCCGAGGCGCGGCTGCAGTCGCGGCGCGAGTTGTTCGCGCAGCTGCGCGAGGCCAGCGGGCGCGGCGTCAAGCTCGAGCCCGCGGCGGCGGGCGCCGACGCACTGGTGCGCGGCTGGCTGGAACTCGGCCCGGTGGCGGCGGCGGCGGAGCGCGGCGGCGGCGCGGCACCGGCGATCGCGGCCTGGCGCGCCCGCTATCCGACGCACCCGGCCGCCGAGCTGCTACGCAGCGACTTCAGCGTGCCGACACCGGCCTCGCAGCTGCCGCCCGGCGCACACGTGGCGGTGCTGTTGCCGGTGACGGGGCGCAACGCCGGCGCCGCCGCACAGATCCGCGACGGCCTGCTCGCCGGCTATTTCGCGATGCCGGCGGCGACACGCCCCCCGCTGCGGCTCTACGACACGGCCGCCACCAGCATCGCCGACGCGCTGAACGAAGCGAACCGCGCCGGCGCCGAGTTCGTCATCGGCCCGCTGACCCGCGAGGAAGTGGTCGCAGCCGCCGAGGCGCCGGGGCGTCGCTCGCCGCTGCTGGCGCTGAACTTCCTCGCGCCGGAGGCGACGGCGCCGCCGGGGTTCTACCAGTTCGCGCTCTCGCCCGAAGACGAGGCGCGGCTCGTGGCGCGCCGGGCGCTCGCCGACGGCCGGCGTCGCGCGGTCGCGCTGGTGCCGGAAGGCGACTGGGGCACGCGGGTGGTGAACGCCTTTCGCGCGGAGTTCGAGGGCGGCGGCGGCCAGCTGCTCGACGCCGTGGCGTATGCACCGAACCGCAACGATTACTCCGACCCGATCCAGTCGGCGCTGCGCCTGAAGGACAGTCGCGCTCGGCAGAAGCGGCTCGAGGGCGTGCTCGGCACCACGCTCGGCTTCCAGCCGCGACGGCGCGCCGACATCGATCTGCTGTTCACGCCCGCGCCTTCGGCCACGGCGCGCCAGCTGCGGCCGCAGCTGCGCTTTCATTTCGCCGGCGACCTGCCCGCCTATGCCACTTCCGATGCCTACGAGCCCGGCCTCGCGGGCAACCAGGATCTCGAGGGTCTGGTGTTTCCGGACATGCCCTGGATGCTGGGCGCCGACGGTCCCGCGGCACGCTTGCGCGCCGCCACCACCGACGCCTGGGGCGCAGACGCCCGCGGCCGCGGCCGCCTCTACGGTTTCGGCTACGACGCCTGGCTGCTCTACCAGGGGCTGCGCGCCGGCGGCAGCGCCCCAGCGCTGATCGAGGGCGTCACGGGGCGGCTCAGCGTCGACGCGGACCGCCGCGTGCGCCGCGACCTCGACTGGGCGCAGATTCGCGGTGGCCTACCGCGCCGGCTCGCCACCGCGGCGGGCGCCGCAGCGCCGGCGGCCGCCGGGCGCTGAACGACCTGCGACCGGGTGCCGGCGTGCATCAGCCACCGCGCGGCGCACGTCCGCATCCACGTTCCCTCCGGGGCGCGCGCGCGCCGGCGTCGATCGACCGTATCGCGGCAGGTCGCCTGGCCGAAGACCGGGTCGCCGAAGCGCTGCAGGCACGCGGCGCCACCGTGCTGCTGCGCAACTACCGGCGCCGCTGCGGCGAGCTCGACCTCGTGGCGCGCGATGGTGCGACGCTGGTCGTCGTCGAGGTACGGATGCGCTCGGGCGAAGACTACGGCGGCGGCGCGGCCAGTGTCGACCGCGCCAAGCAGCGGCGCATCATCCTCACGACCCTGCAGCTGCTGCAGCAACGCCGCGACCTCGCCGCACTGCCGGTGCGCTTCGACGTCGCCGTCGTGTCGCCCGACCCGCCGTCCTGGCGCATCGAATGGATCCGTCACGCCTTCGAGGCCCGCTGAATCGCAGGCACGGGCGCCCGCGCTATTTGACGAGCTTCAACTGCGGTCGCCGGGTCGGTTCGTCCTGCGTCGGCGGCGCCGGCGGCGAGGGTGGGGTGCCGGGGGGCTCGGGATCGGGTTCCTGCTCGGAGAACACCATGCCCTCGCCGGTCTCGCGCGCGTACACCCCGAGCACCGCGGACATCGGGAAACGCACCTGCTGCACCACGCCCGAGAATCGCGCCTCGAACCCGACCCAGTCGTTGCCGATGTCCAGGTGCTGGGTGGCCGAGTAGCTGACGTTGAGCACGATCTTGCCGTCGCGCGCGTAGGCACGCGGCAGCAGCGCCTCGGCCACGTCCGCGTTGACGATCACGTGCGGCGTGAAGCCGCTGTCGGACATCCACTGGTGCATCGCGCGCAGCAGGTAGGGCCTGCGAGAGAGGCGGCTTGGGGAGATCATCGGATCGGTCGGTGTCCGAGGAGTCGGACCGGGCTCAGGAGACCCGCATCTCGTGCTCCGCCGCCGACAGGCTGGCCCGAAAGCCGGGCCGCGAGAACACGAGCTGGGCGTAACGCATGATCGGCTGAGCCTGCTGCGGGGACAGGTCGATGCCCCAGTGCGGCAGCCGCCACAGAATCGGCGCGAGGGTGGCATCGACCATCGAGAATTCGTGACTGAGGAAATACGGCTTGACCTTGAACAGGTCGGCCGTCTGCAGGATCGTCTCGCGCAGCACCTTGCGCGGCGCGACCCGTTCGCGCGCGTCGGCCTGCGCCTCGATCGCGCCGGCCGCGGCATACCAGTCACGCTCCAGCCGGTGCAGCATCAGCCGCGTCTGCGCCCGCGACACCGGATCCACCGGCATCAGCGGCGGATGCGGGAAACGTTCATCGATGTATTCCATGATGACGCGTGAATCGTAGAGCACGAGGTCACGGTCCACGAGTGTCGGGACGCTGTGGTAGGGGTTCAGGTCGAGCAGGTCCTCGGGCAGTCGACCCGGCTCGACATCGATGATGTCGACCGGAATGCCCTTCTCGGCGATCGCGATGCGCGTGCGATGGCTCCAGACGTCGTCGGGCGCCGAGAACAGGGTAATCGTTGAACGTCGACTCGACACGCTGGGACCTCCGGGCCGGCCGACGCACCCTCGCGCTACGTCACGTCTTTCCAGTATTCCTGTTTCAGCAGGTAGGCAATGCCGGTGAACACCAGCAGGAACAGCACCACCCAGACGCCGAGCGACATGCGCCGGGCCTGCGCCGGCTCGCCGACATAGTCGAGGAAGTTGACGATGTCGCGAACGAAATCGTCGTACTCGACCTCGCTGAGCTTGCCGGGTACGTGGTCCTCGAAACGCACGAACTCGACCTTGGTCGTCGCCGGCTGGTCGCCGGCCGCCGGCACCGCCACGTCGCGAAACACGCCGGCCTTGACGCCCTGCAGGTCGGCCAGCACGTGCGGCATCGCGGTGCCCGGCAGCGCCAGGTTGTTGACGCCGGTCGCCGTGTTCGGATCGGCGTAGAACGCCTTCAGGAACTGGTAGACATAGTCGGTGCCGCGCGCACGGGAGATCAGCGACAGGTCAGGCGGTGCCTTGCCGAACCAGGCTTCGCCATCGGCGTCGGCCAGCGTGGTCAGCATGTAGCCGTTCTTGCTGTCGCCTGGAGTCACGAGGAACTCGTCGAGCTGTTCGTCGGGGATGTGCAGGTCCTTGCCGACGCGCGAATAGCGGCTGTACTTCAGCGAGTGGCAACCGGCGCAATAGGCGACGAAATTACGTGCGCCCCGCTGCAGCGAATCGACGTTGGTGATTTCGTTGCCCGCCGTCCAGTGGTTCCAGTGGACGGCCTCGTGCTCGCCGCCGGCCTCGGCTGAGGCGCCGGCGCTCTCGCCTGCGGCAGGGGTCGCGGCGACGGCGGCGGGGGCGACGGGGACGATGACGACCGTCGCGAGCAGCACCGTCTGGACGAGCAACGCCCGAAGCATTGCCACGGACTTAAGCATGGTACGTAACCCTCTGCGGAACGGGTCGGGTCTTCTCGGCGCGGGTATAGAAGGGCATCAGCAGGAAGAACGCGAAATACAGCACCGTGAAGATGCGCGCGAGCAGCACATAGATGCCGTCGGCGGGCTGCAGGCCGAGATAGGACAGCACGATGAAGGTGACGACGAACGTGCCGAGCCAGAACCGCGACATCCAGCCCTTGTAGCGGATCGACTTCACTGGCGAGCGATCCAGCCACGGCAGGAAGAACAGCACCACGATCGAGAACAGCATGATCAGTGCGCCCATCTGCTGGTCTGGAACCGCGCGGAGCATTGCGTAGAACGCGGTGAAGTACCACACGGGGGCGATGTGCTCGGGCGTCGAGAGCGGATTCGCCGGTTCGAAGTTCGGCTTCTCCAGGAACAGTCCGCCCAAGGTCGGGGAGAAGAACACCACCGCGCAGAAGATCGCGAGGAAGACGCCGACGCCGACCACGTCCTTGACGGTGTAGTACGGGTGGAACGGGATGCCATCGACGGGCTTGCCGTCCTTGCCGAGGTTCGCCTTGATCTCGATGCCGTCCGGGTTGTTCGACCCGGTCTGGCGCAGCGCGACCAGGTGCAGCAGCACCAGCAGCGCGATCGCGAACGGCACGGCGATGACGTGCAACGCAAAGAAACGGTTCAGCGTCGAGTCGGCGATGCCGTAGTCGCCACGGATCCACTCCACGAGCCCCGGCCCGATGACCGGTATCGTGCCGAACAGGTTCACGATCACCTGCGCGCCCCAGTAGGACATGTTGCCCCAGGGCAGCACGTAGCCCATGAACGCCTCGGCCATCAGCGCCAGGTACAGCGCCATGCCGAGCAGCCAGAGCAGCTCGCGCGGCCCGCGGTACGAGCCGTACATCAGCGCGCGGAACATGTGCAGGTAGACGACGATGAAAAAGAACGAGGCGCCCGTGGAATGCAGGTAGCGGATCAGCCAGCCCCACTCGACCTCGCGCATGATGTACTCGACCGAGTCGAACGCAAGGGTCTCGCCCGGCTTGTAGTGCATCGTCAGGAAGATCCCCGTGAAGATCTGCATGACCAGCATGAGCAGCGCGAGCGAGCCGAAGAAATACCAGATGTTGAAATTCTTCGGCGCGTAGTAGCCGGTGAGCTGCTCGGCGACGAACGCGTCGACGGGCATGCGCTTGTTGAGCCAGGCGCGAAAGCCGCCCGGCTTCGGACCGACCCCGGCCACGTTTTCCGAGGGAACATTTTCCGGAACGACGGCCATCAGGCGGCTCCTCGAGACTCGTGAGTGACCTGCGAATGGGAACTTGAATGGGACCTCGATGCATCGGCGACGGCCGCCGGCGCCACGGCCGTATCCACACCGATCATCAGCATCGTGTCCTGCTCGTAGCGGTGGGGCGGGATCTTCAGGTTCGCCGACGCTGGCGAGCCGTTGAACACGCGACCGGCGAGGTCGAACCGTGAACCGTGACAGGGGCAGAAGAAGCCACCCGGCCAGTTGGCGCCGACGACCGGGTCGCCGGGCGTGAAATGCTGTTTCGGCAGGCAGCCCAGGTGCGTGCAGGTCGCGTACAACACCAGGTACTCCGCTTTGAGCGACCGCGATTCATTCTTCGTGTACGCCGGCTGTTCGGATTCAGCCGAGGCCGGATCTTTCAGCTGCGGATCGTTTTTCTGCAGCGCGGCGACCATTTCCGGGGTGCGGCGCACGACGTAGATCGGCTGCCGGCGCCAGGTCGAAACGACCATCTGGCCGGGCTCGAGCTTGGTGAGGTCGATTTCGGTGGGCGCACCCATCGCTCGCGCGCGCTCGGAAGGTTTCCAGGACGCGACGAACGGCACTGCGGCGAACACCGCGCCGACTGCGCCGACCGCGCCCGTGGCGGCCGTCAGGAACTTGCGCCGGCTGAGGTCGATGTCCGGGGCATTCAGCACGTCGTCTGTCATCACGAATACTCCACGCAGGCTCGCCGCACCGGCCCCAGGTCCGCCAATGACGGCGGGGCGCTATTCGCACATCAGGGAAGCGGCGCATTATACACAACGGCTTGCTGCCCAATGTGAGACACGCCGACGGTCCGCCCTCGTGTATCCAAGGACGTCGGTGCGGGGGAATTCAACTGCGATGAATGGCGCGCAGAACGGGCTGGTGTTCCTGGCGGGATCGGTCGTCGGCGGGCTCGCGCTCGCCTTCCTGATCGTCGCGTTCCATCCGGGGCTGTTGCCGGGTTTCGGTGCGGCCGCGCCCGCCGCCGACCGGGCAGTGGCCGCGGCCACAGCGAATCCTGCCGCGGGCACCGTCGCACCCGGGGGCGCTGGCACGGCGCCCGCCGCAGCGAGCGGTGATGGCGCCGCGAGGCCCACCGACGTCGGCCGCGAAGGCGCGACGAGCGACGCAACGGCAGCGCCTGCCGGCATGGCCGCAGACGTGCCTGCCGGTGTTGCGAGCTATGCGCCGGCGGTACAGCGAGCGGCGCCGGCGGTCGTCAACATCTACACGGCGCGCGTGGTCACCGAACGCGTGCCCCGCAACCGCTTCGAAGATCCGTTCGGTGAACTCGGGCCGCGCTATCGCCAGCGCGTCGAACGCTCGCTCGGCTCCGGCGTGATCGTCGACGCCGACGGCCATATCGTGACCAACCATCACGTGATCGCCGACGCCGACTCGGTGCGCGTGCAGCTCGCCGACGGCCGCGTCGCCGATGCGACCATCGTCGGCCGCGACCCCGACACCGACCTCGCGCTGCTGCGGATCGCGCTGCGCAAGCTGCCGACCATGCCGTTCGGTCGCTCCGACCAGCTGCGCGTCGGCGACGTCGTGCTGGCGATCGGCAACCCGATCGGCCTGTCGCAGACCGTCACCCAGGGCATCGTCAGCGCAACCGGGCGCGGGCAGCTCGGCGTTGCGACGTTCGAGAACTTCATCCAGACCGACGCACCGATCAACGTCGGCAACTCCGGGGGCGCGCTCATCAATGCCCTAGGCGAACTGGTCGGCATCAACACCGCGGTGATCGGTAAGAACCTCGGCGTCGAAGGCATCGGCTTCGCGATCCCGGTGAACCTGGTGCGCGGCGTGTTGAAGGAGATCGTCGCGAAGGGCCGCGTCGTGCGCGGCTGGATCGGCCTGGTGCCGGAGGACATCGACGACGGGCAGGCGCAGCAGCTGGGTCTCGCGCGTGGCGGCGTGGTCGTCACCAATCTGTACGTCGGCAGCCCGGCGCAGGCGGCGGGCCTGCGCCCGGGCGATATCGTGCTCGCGGTCGGCGGTGCGGAGGTCGGCAGCGCCCAGGAAGTGCTGGCGCGCGTCGCGCAGTCGGCGCCCGGCTCGAAGGTGGCGCTGAAGGTACAGCGCGGGCGCGAAGTGGCCGAGGTGCCGGTGGACGTGACCGAGCGGCCGCGCACCCGCGCCTGAGAGGCGGGGCGCTGTCGCGTCAGTGGGGCACGCGCCGGATATGCGCGCCGAGCAGGGCGAGTTTTTCCTCGATCGCCTCGTAGCCGCGGTCGATGTGGTAGATGCGCTCGATGTCGGTGCGTCCCTGCGCCGCCAGCGCGGCGAGCACCAATGATGCCGAGGCACGCAGGTCAGTGGCCATCACGGGAGCGGCCTGCAGCGTCTCGACGCCCTTGATGATGGCCGTGTTGCCCTCGAGGCGGATCTCGGCGCCCATGCGCCGCATCTCCAGCATGTGCATGAAGCGGTTCTCGAAGATCGTCTCGACGACGGTGCCGACGCCTTCGGCGATCGTGTTGAGCGCGGCGAACTGCGCCTGCATATCGGTCGGGAACGCCGGGTAGGGTGCGGTGCGCACGTCGACCGCCTTCGGCCGCTTGCCGCGCATGTCGACCTCGATCCAGGTGTCGCCAACGTCGACCTTGACGCCTGCCTCGACCAACTTCTGCAACACGGCGTCGAGGTGCCCGGGCCGCGTGTTCTTGATGCGCACGTGCCCGCGGGTGATCGCGCCGGCAACCAGGTAGGTACCACCCTCGATCCGGTCCGGCAGAACGTCGTAATGGGTGCCGTGCAGCCGCTCGACGCCCTCGATGACGATCCGGTCGGTGCCCGCGCCGCGCACCTTCGCGCCCATCGCGTTGAGGAAATTCGCGAGGTCGACGACCTCGGGCTCGCGCGCCGCGTTCTCGAGCACGGTCTCGCCGTCGGCCAGCGCCGCAGCCATCATCAGGTTCTCGGTACCGGTGACGGTGACCGTCTCGAGCACCAGCCGCGCGCCCTTGAGGCGCGAGGCCTTGGCGCGGATATAGCCGTTCTCGATCGAGATGTCGGCGCCCATCGCCTGCAGCCCGGCGACGTGGATATTGACCGGTCGCGCGCCGATCGCGCAGCCGCCGGGCAGCGAGACGTCGGCCTGGCCGAAGCGCGCGACCAGCGGGCCGAGCACCAGGATCGATGCGCGCATCGTCTTCACGAGTTCATAGGGCGCGACCGGCTGGCGCAGCGTCGAGCCGTCGACCTCGATGCGCATGCGCTCATCGACGGTGACCGAGACGCCCATGCGACCGAGCAGTTCGATCATCGTGGTGACGTCCTGCAGGTGCGGGACGTTGCCGATCGACACCGGCGCGTCGGCGAGCAGGGTGGCGGCGAGGATCGGCAGCGTCGCATTCTTCGCGCCGGAGATGCGTACCTCGCCCTCGAGCGGGGTGCCGCCGGTGATCTGCAGCTTGTCCATCGACTGCCCCCGCATGCTCATCCAGGACGGCTCATTCAGGCCGGCTCATTCAGGCCGGCCTGCACCGGCCTCGTCGGGCGTGAGCGCCTCGATCGACAGCGCATGGATCTCGCGGCCGACGCGCTCGCCGAGCGCCCGGTAGATCATCTGGTGGCGGGCGATGCTGCGCTTGCCGGCGAAATCGCCACTGACGACGCGCGTCGCGAAGTGCGTCTGGTCATCGGACTCGACATGCACCTGTGCGCCCGGCATGGCCGCCCGGATCAGTTCGGCGACGGCGTCAGGATGCATGGATCGGGGTGCTCATGGCGCTATCATGCCACTCCATGAAACCCCCTGCGCAGCCACTGGCCGATGGCGTGATGGCCGATGAGGCCCTGGTCGCGGCTGCCCGTCGCGCGCTGGCGATCGAGACCCGCGCCCTCGAGGCGCTGCAGGATCGCATCGGCGCCGACTTCGTTGCGGCGTGCCGCCTGTGCCTCGCCTGCAGCGGGCGGGTGGTGGTCAGCGGCATCGGCAAGTCGGGGCACGTCGGCCGCAAGATCGCCGCAACGCTGGCCAGCACCGGCACGCCCGCGTTCTTCCTGCATCCGGCCGAGGCGAGCCACGGCGACATCGGCATGATCACCCGTCACGACCTGATGCTGGCGCTGTCGAACTCGGGCGAGACACCCGAGATCCTGATGCTGCTGCCCCACATCGCTCGCCTCGGCGTGCCGTTGCTGGCGATGACCGGCAACCCCGAGTCGTCGCTGGCGCGGGACGCAACCGTGCACCTCGATGTCCGCGTGCCAGAGGAAGCCTGCCCGTTGAACCTTGCGCCGACGGCGAGCACCACCGCGACGCTGGCCATGGGCGATGCGCTGGCCGTCGCGCTGCTCGGCGCGCGCGGCTTCACCGCCGAGGACTTCGCGCGGTCGCACCCCGGCGGCGCGCTGGGGCGACGGCTGCTGCTGCACGTCGAGGATGTCATGCGGCGCGGCGACGACGTGCCGCGCGTGCAACGGACGACGCCGCTGTCGCAGGGCCTGCTCGAAATGTCGCGCAAGGGTCTCGGCATGACGGTGATCGTCGACGACGACGACTGCGTGCTCGGCGTCTACACCGACGGCGACCTGCGCCGCACGCTCGATGCACGCATCGACGTGCACACGGTCGCGATGCAGGACGTGATGACGCGCCGCGGTCGCAGCATTGGTCCACGCGAGCTCGCGGCCGAGGCCGTGCACGTGATGGAGACGCACGGCATCACTGCGCTGCCGGTGGTCGGCGCGGACGGCCGGCTGCTCGGTGCGCTGAACGTGCACGACCTGCTGCGCGCCGGCGTGGTCTGAGGCGCGGCCCATGAGTTCCCTGCGACGTCCGCCCCGTTCTTCGGCCGCGACGGCCGGCGCGCGCGCGGCACTCCGCGCTGCGGCACCACGGCCGCGCCCTCGCCCTCGCCTCGGGGCGCGCGCAGCCGACGTCGCCGCGGCCGGCATACGGCTGCTGGTGCTGGACGTCGATGGCGTGCTCACCGACGGCCGCCTGCACTACGGCCCGCGCGGCGAGACCCTGAAGGTCTTCCACGTGCGCGACGGGCACGGGATCCGCGCGCTCGGCCGGCTCGGGGTCGAGTTCGCGATTCTTTCCGGGCGCAAGTCCGTCGCCGTCGAACGGCGCGCGCACGACCTCGGCATCGCGCACGTGTTGCTGGGCATCGACGACAAGCTCAGCGCGTTCGACCGGCTGCGCACGCGCCTCGGCCTGGCACGCGCGCAGTGCGCCTGCGTCGGCGACGACACCCCCGACGTGCCGGTGATGCGGGCCGCGGGCCTGGCGTTCGCCGTTGCGGACGCGCACGAGGACGCACTGGCGGCGGCCGACGTCGTCACGCGTCTGCGCGGCGGGCAGGGCGCGGTACGCGAGATCTGCGACCGCCTGGTCGCAGCTCGCGGTCGCTGAGCCGGCCCATGCGCGTGCACGACCTCATCGCGACCGCCGTCGCGCTCGTGGCGGCACTGTCGCTGGCCGGTTGTGCGCGCGACCCCGGCGACGCTGTCGAGGAGGACGGCACCCCCCGCGCCATCGATCCGGGCTATTCGGCGACCGACGCCCGAGTGCTCGAGACCGACGCGACCGGCGCGCCGCGCTATACACTGGATGCGGTGTCGATCCAGCAGGATCCGCGCTCGCTGCAGGTGACGCTCGAGACGCTGTCGATGCAGGTCGGCGACGGCGAAGGCGCACCGTGGCGCCTGACGGCGCGCAACGGCCGCATGCCCGAAGACGCGTCCCGGATCGAACTGAACGGCGACGTGCGAGTCGCCGGGACACTCGGGCGCGGCACCGAGCCGATCGAGATCCGCACCGAGACGCTCAGCTACGAGATCGCGCCGGCGCTCGCCCGCTCCGCTGCCGAGGTCGAGTTCCGGCTCTCGGGCAAGTGGCTCCGGGCGCGCGGCATCGAGGCGCGCTTGAAGCAGCGGCAGGTCCGACTAGAATCGCAGGTCCATGGCCGCTTCGTCCCCTAACCGTCGGCGCAGGGCGACGCTGGCTGCCGGCTGCGCCGCCTGGCTGCTCACGGTTGGCGCCTTGGCGGCCGACGCCACCCGCGCCATTCCGGCGCGCCCGCCGCGCGGCGACGGCGCGGTGACGCTCGATGCGGCCTCCTCCGACGTCGACTACCGCAGCAACACCGTCGTCTTCCGCGACATCGTGATCAGCCAGGGCAACGTCCGTGTCGCTGCCGCGCAGGCACGCGCGACCGGGCTCGATTTCGAGGCGTCCACCTGGAACTTCACCGGCACGGTACGCATCAAGGTCGACGGCGGTGCGCTGCGCTCCGACGAGGCGTCGGTGAAGTTCCGTGCGAATCGGGTCGCCAGCGCTCGCATTCGCGGCGCGCCGGCGGAGTTCGAACAGGCACGCAGCGGCAGCACCGACCTCGCGCGCGGCCGAGCCGAGACGATCGAATACGACGTCACGGCCGGCACGGTCAAGCTGATCGGCGACGCCTGGCTCAGCGACGGCCGCAACGAGATCCGGGGTCAGCAGCTCACCTACGACGTGCGCGGACAGCGCGTGCAGTCGGGCACGCGTCCCGGACAAACCGACCGCGTTCAGATCACGATCCGGCCGCGCGAGCGCGACGCCACGGCGACCCCACCTGCGGTGCCCCCGCCGCCGCCGCGGCCCGAAAGCCCATGAGGCGTCGCAGGTGAGCGAGCTGCGCGCCGAGCACCTGGCGAA
>JAYTNX010000369.1:0-1790 GCA_043748075.1 Pseudomonadota bacterium | reverse complement strand
TCCGTGGTCACTTCGCCGGCGACGATGGCCACGCCGGTCTTGACCAGTGTTTCGCAGGCCACGCGGGCGCGCTTGTCCTTCGCCAGGATGGCATCGAGGATGGCATCGGAGATCTGGTCGGCGACCTTGTCCGGATGGCCTTCCGATACGGACTCCGACGTGAACAAATAGCTGTTCGACATTGCGTATTCGCGCTCCTGCGGGGGACCCGGCAGTATAGCCCGGAGCCCGGGGTCTTGGCACGACCCGTGGCGTCGCCATTGAACAGAATTCATTGCCCGCGCGGGGGGCGTGGTGGACAATGCCGCCCGCCTTTTTCACGGCTCCCGGGACACCATGACCACACGTCGCGACCTCGCCAATGCCATCCGTGCGCTGTCGATGGACGCGGTCCAGAAGGCCGGTTGCGGCCATCCTGGTGCGCCGATGGGCATGGCCGACATCGCCGAGGTGCTGTGGAGGGAAGTGCTGGAGCACAACCCGGCCAACCCCCGCTGGGCCGACCGCGACCGCTTCGTGCTGTCGAACGGCCACGCCTCGATGCTGCTCTATTCCCTGCTGCACCTCACGGGCTACCCCGTGTCGATCGAGGAGCTGCGCAATTTCCGGCAGCTCGGCTCGCGTACCGCCGGCCACCCCGAGCGCGACCTCGACATAGGTATCGAGACCACTACCGGTCCGCTCGGCCAGGGGCTGGCGAACGGCGTCGGCATGGCGCTCGCCGAGAAGCTGCTGGCGTCGCACTTCAATCGCGACGGCCACGACATCGTCGATCACCACACCTACGTGTTCGTGGGCGATGGCTGCATGATGGAAGGGATCTCCCACGAAGCCGCCTCCCTGGCCGGCACGCTCGGGCTCGGCAAGCTGGTGTGCGTCTACGACGACAACGGCATCTCGATCGACGGCAAGGTCGAGGGCTGGATGCGCGACGACACGCCCAAGCGCTTTGCGGCCTATGGCTGGCAGGTTATCGCGGCCGTCGACGGCCACGACAGCGAAGCGATCGCCCGGGCGTTGAAGCGCGCCCGCGCCAATCGCCGCCAGCCGACGCTGATCTGTTGCAAGACCACGATCGGCTGGGGCGCGCCGCACAAGCAGGGCACGAAGGCGACGCATGGCGAGGCGCTCGGCGTCGACGAGGTGGCTGCGACTCGCACGGCGATCGACTGGCCCTACGAGCCTTTCGTGATTCCGGACGAGATCCGCGCCGCCTGGAACCAGCGTGAGCGCGGCGCGCGGGCCGAGAAGGCCTGGACGCGCCGCTTCAGTCGCTATCGCAAAGCGCATCCGGCGCTGGCCGCCGAATTCGAGCGTCGCATGCGGGGGGATCTGCCTGCCGACTGGTCGGCGCTGCGCGAGCAGGCCGCCATCGCGGCCGCCGCCATCGCGGCGCCGCAGGCGACGCGCGCCTCCTCACAGGTGGCGCTGAATGCCATCGGCCCCGGCCTGCCCGAACTGATCGGCGGCTCGGCGGACCTCACCGGCTCGGTCAACACCTTCCGCAAGGATTCGCGCGCGCTGACGCCCGAGGACTTCTCGGGCAACTACGTGAACTACGGCGTGCGCGAGTTCGCGATGACCGCGATGATGAACGGCATGGCGCTGCACGGCGGTTTCGTGCCCTACGCCGGAACCTTCCTCGTGTTCTCCGACTACGCGCGCAATGCGGTGCGCCTCGCGGCGCTGATGCACCTGCGCGTGTTGCTGGTCTACACCCACGATTCGATCGGCCTGGGCGAGGACGGTCCGACGCACCAGCCCATCGAGCACCTGGCGAGCCTGCGCGC
>JAYTNX010000368.1:0-1884 GCA_043748075.1 Pseudomonadota bacterium | reverse complement strand
CGAGAACCTGTTCGGCGACATCCTCACCGACGAGGCGGCCATGTTGTCGAGCTCGCTCGGGGTGTTGCCGTCGGCCTCGCTGGGCGAGGGTCGGCGCGGGCTCTATGAGCCGATCCACGGTTCCGCGCCAGACATCGCGGGCCAGGGCATCGCGAACCCCTGCGGTACCATCCTCAGCACCGCGCTGCTGCTGCGCCATTCGCTCGGGCTGGAGCGCGAGGCCGCCGCGATCGAGGCGGCCGTCGAGTCTGCGATTGCCGGCGGCGCACGCACCGCCGACATCGCCGAGGCGGGCATCGCGGCGATCGGGACGGTCGCGATGGGCGATGCGGTGCTGATGGAACTCGCGCGAACCTGAGGCCGGCGCGCGCTCCGCGGGTCAGGCCGGCGCTCGACTGCAGTGGGCCTGAAAAGCCCGCGTTCCTAGCGGGCCTGCCTGGCCCGCGCCAGCCCGGCGGCGAGGTCGCGCTGCAGATCCTCCACGGCCTCGATGCCGACTGAGAGCCGCAGCAGCCCGTCGGTCAGCCCCGCCGCGGCGCGCGCGGCGGGCTCCATCGCCGCATGGGTCATGGTCGCGGGATGGGCGACCAGGCTCTCGACCCCGCCGAGCGACTCGGCGAGCGAGAAAAGTTCGAGACCCTCGACGAACGCGCGCACCGCGGGAATGCCACCCTCGAGCTCGACGGTGATGATCGCGCCAAAGCCGCTTTGCTGGCGACGCGCGACGTCATGCCCCGGGTGAGTCGCAAGGCCCGGATACCAGACGCGTTGCACGCCCTCGCGCGCCGCCAGCCATGGCGCCAGCGTGTTGGAATTGCGCTCGTGCACCGCGAGCCGCGCGTGCAGCGTGCGCAGCCCGCGCAGCGTCAGGAAGCTGTCGAACGCCGAGCCGGTGAGGCCCAGCGCGTTGGCCCACCAGGCGAGGTCCTGCGCGAGCTGCGGCGTCGCGCCGACCACCGCACCGCCGACGACGTCGCTGTGGCCGTTGATGTACTTCGTGGTGGAATGGACGACCAGGTCCGCACCGAGCGCCAGTGGCCGCTGCAGGCCCGGCGACAGGAAGGTGTTGTCGACCACCACCAGCGCGCCGCGGGCATGGGCGAGCTTCGCGACCGCCTCGATGTCGGTGATGCGCAGCAGCGGATTGCTCGGTGTCTCGATCCATACCAGTTGCGCCGGCGTCGCGAGCGCCGCTTCGAGCGCGCCCGGCGCACCGCAGTCGATGAAGTCGACTTTCAGTTCGCCACGGCGTTGCCAGGCCGAAAACAGCCGGAACGAGCCGCCGTAGCAGTCGTGTGGCGCGACGACGCGCGCGCCAGCGGGCAGCAGGTGACCCACCAGGGTGATCGCACCCATCCCCGAACCGGTGATGACCGCCCCTGCCCCGCCCTCGAGATCGTTGATCGCGGCGCCGAGCAGGTCGCGGGTCGGGTTGCCCGAGCGTGAGTAGTCGTAGGTACGCTTGTCGCCGAAGCCGCGGAACGCGAAGGTCGAGCTGAGATGGATCGGCGGGACCACCGCGCCGGTGAGTTCGTCGGTCTCGAGGCCGGCGCGCACGGCGCGGGTGGCAGGATCGAAGATCGTCATGCGGGGGCTCCGGGCAGTCGCGCGAATATCGGCTCGAGGGCCTCGCGTTCCTTCAGGAACGCGTCGTGGCCATAGAGCGAGGAAATCTCCTGCAGCTTGGCGTGCGGCAGACGCGCCGTCATCGCGCGCATGTCGGCGACCGGCACGAGCTGGTCCTCGCGCACGGCCACGGCCGTCACCGGCACGAAGATCCGCGCGGCGTCCACGCGATGCAGGTCGATGGATTCCGACAGGCAGAGGAAGCCGTCCGGCTGGTAGCGCGTCGCGTAGTCGGCGCCGCGGGCGATCAGGTAGTCC
>JAYTNX010000367.1:0-4662 GCA_043748075.1 Pseudomonadota bacterium | reverse complement strand
CCGCGCCGGCAAAGGTCGTCACGTATCTAAAGAGGAAGTGGAGTCGTCGTTGTGGGCGTTCAAACCCGACACGAACGGTGGGGGGCGGAGTGTCGAGTCATGGGGCCGTTTTCACCGAGCCGATAACGGGCGGCGAATGAAAATGGCCCCACGATTCGGCGCTCCGCCCATCTGCTCATGTCCCGATTCGATGAGCGCAGCGATTTCGGTTCCCGAGGTTCGCTGGTACCGTTGCGGCCTCGCGCTTGCTCGTGGTGATCTCATGCATCGACTGATCGTCGTCGTTCTGTCGGCGGCTGTGACGGCATGTGCGGCTTCGACGCCGGCGCCGACGGGCGCGGTCGGCGCTGCGGCGGGTGCTGTGCCGGTTGCCCCGGTGCTGAAGTCGGGGCTGGATCTGTCCGGGTTCGACCTGGCCGTGCGGCCGCAGGATGACCTGTACCGGTTTGCCGGCGGCGCCTGGCTGGAGAAGACGCCTATTCCGGAGGATCGCTCCAACTACGGGACGTTCCCGGCGCTGGAGGACAACGCACTCGCGGCGCTGCGCTCGCTGGTCGAGGAGACGGCGGCGACGCCGGGGCGCAGCTACGGGTCGGATGCGCAGAAGGTCGGCGATTTCTACGCGAGCTTCATGGACCTGAATCGCGTCGCGGTGCTCGGCGCCACGCCACTCGCCGGCGAGATCGCGCAGATCCTGCAGATCCGCACCGTGCGCGACGTGTTCGCCTACATGGGCCGCTCGCAGCGCCTCGGGGTGCCGCACCCGCTGCTGATGTACGTGACGCAGGATGCGCGCGACTCGAAGGCCTACATCGCCTCGGTGTACCAGAGCGGGCTGACCATGCCGGACCGCGACTACTACCTGGCGATGGATGCCCGCAACGTCGAACTGCGACGCGCACTCGAGGTGTACGTCGCCCGACTGCTGGCGCTGGCCGGCGAGACCTCGGCCGACGCCGCGGCGCGGCGTGTCACGGCGCTCGAAGGCCGGATCGCGAACCACCACTGGACCCGGGTTCAGAACCGCGATCCGCTGAAGACCTACAACAAGGTCACGCTCGCCGCGGCGCTGACCGTCACGCCCGGGTTCGACTGGTTCGCGTTCCTGGAGGGGGCGGGCGCGTCGTCGGTGCCGGCTCTGGACATCAACCAGCCCACCTACGTGCGTGACCTGGCGAAAATCGTCAAGGGCACGTCGGTCGCCGACTGGCGGCTCTACTTCAAGTTCCGCCTGCTCGATGCGTATGCGCCCTATCTCGCGCCGGAGTTCGAGCAGGCGAACTTCGAGTTCAGCCAGCGCGCGCTGCGCGGCACCCCGGCGCAGCCGCCGCGCTGGCGGCGCGGGGTGCAGCTGCTGGACGGCGCCATCGGTGAGCTGCTGGGTCGGCTCTACGTCGCGCGGCAGTTCACGCCCGCGGCGCGCGCGCGGATGCTCGAACTGGTCGGCAACCTGATCCGCGCCTTCGACAGTTCGATCGACGCACTCGATTGGATGAGCCCGGCGACGCGTGCCGAGGCGCGCCGCAAGCTGGCGCACTTCGCAGTCAAGATCGGCTACCCGGATCGCTGGCGAGACTACGGTCGGCTCGAAATCATGGCGGGCGATCTCGTCGGCAACCTGCGGCGTGCGAACGAATTCGAGTTCCAGCGCCAGCTCGACAAGCTCGGCAGACCGATCGACCGCGACGAGTGGCTGCTGACGCCGCAGACCGTCAATGCGTACTACAACCCGGCGATGAACGAGATCGTGTTCCCGGCAGCGATCCTGCAGCCGCCGTTCTTCGATCCGGCTGCGGACGACGCGGTCAACTATGGCGCGATCGGCGGCGTGATCGGCCACGAGATCAGCCACGGTTTCGACGACCAGGGCCGGCAATACGACGGCGACGGCAACCTGCGCGACTGGTGGACCTTCGACGACAGTGCGCGGTTCAAGGAGCGAGCCGGGCGGCTGGTGGCGCAATTCGGCGGCTTCAAGGTGCTCGACGCGCGAGCGGTCAACGGCCAGCTGACCCTGGGCGAGAACATCGGCGACCTGTCCGGCCTCGCGGTGGCGTACAAGGCCTATCGGATCTCGCTGGGAGGCGGCGAAGCCCCGGAGATCGACGGCTTCACGGGGCCGCAACGCTTCTTCCTCGGCTGGGCGCAGATGTGGCGGCGCCGGTACCGCGACGACGAATTGCGCCTGCGGCTGCTGACCGACCCGCACAGCCCGAGCGAGTTTCGCGTCAATGGCATCGTCGCGAACATGGCGGAATTCCACGAGGCCTTCGGGTTGAAGGCCACCGACCGGCTGTATCGCGCGCCCGGAGATCGTGTGAAAATCTGGTGATGCGAGCGGCGCGGGGCCGCGCGCGGCCAATCGCCCGCCCGGGCTGATGCCGGGCCGTATCCACCGGAGTACAACATGCGTTTCATCGCCCTCGCCCTGATCGTCGTGGCCAGCCTCGGGCTCGGCGGCTGCGGTTACAACACGCTGCAGACCCAGGATGAAGCCGTAAAGGCCTCCTGGTCTGAAGTGGTCAACCAGTACCAGCGACGTGCCGACCTGATTCCGAACCTCGTCGCGACCGTCAAGGGCTTTGCGGCCCAGGAAGAGCGCGTACTGGTCGGCGTCACCGAGGCGCGCGCCAGGGCCACGTCGATCCAGGTCACTCCGGAGGTGCTGAATGACCCCGCGGCCTTGCGCAAGTTCCAGGCCGCGCAGGGCGAGCTCACCAGCGCACTGAAGAGCCTGATCGCGGTGAGCGAGAATTATCCGCAGCTGAAGTCGGACCAGAACTTCCGCGACCTGCAGGCCCAGCTCGAGGGCACCGAGAATCGCATCACCGTCGCGCGCAACCGCTACATCGAGACGGTGCAGGCCTTCAACGGCACGGTGCGCCAGTTCCCCACCAACCTGACCGCGATGCTGTTCAAGTTCCCCGTGAAGCCGAACTTCACCGTCGAGAACGAGGCGGCGATCGCGCGTCCGCCCGCGGTGGAGTTCGGTCCCGCGGCACCGGCACCGGCGCCCGCGCCGGCTACCTGACACGGGCGCTTCGTCCATGACGTGCCTCGCCGCCGCGCCGCGGCTGCTGCTGGCCGTGCTGGCGGCAGCGGCCGTCTCGGCGCCCGGGGCGCTTGCGCAGTCGTTGCAGCCGGTGCCGGCGCTCGAGGCGCGCGTCACCGACCTCACCGGCACGCTGACGGCCGCGCAGCAGGCACAGCTCGAATCGCGGCTCGCCGAGTTCGAGTCGCGCAAGGGCGCGCAGGTGGCGGTGCTGATCATGCCGACGGTGCGGCCCGAGGCCATCGAGCAGTTCTCGATCCGGGTGGTCGACGCCTGGAAGCTCGGGCGCGAGAAGCCGGATGACGGCGCACTGCTGCTGGTTGCCAAGGACGATCGCGAGATCCGCATCGAGGTCGGGCGCGGGCTCGAAGGCGCGCTCACGGATCTCGTCAGCCGCCGGATCATCGACGACACGATCCTGCCCCTGTTCCGCGTTGGAGACTTCGCCGGCGGCATCGCCGCGGGGCTCGAGCAGATGATCCGCGTGATCGACGGCGAGGCGCTGCCGGAGCCGGATCGCGGCTGGGGCGGCTCGGCGAAGATCGGCGAACTGCTGCCTTTCCTGTTCGCGATCATCTTCGTCGCGTCGGTGATCCTGCGCGCGATCTTCGGTCGTGCGCTCGGTTCGGTGGCCACGGGCGGCGTTGCTGGCGCGGCCGGGTACGTCATCAGCCAGCTGCTGCCCGTCGCGCTCGGCGCCGGCGTATTCGCGTTCCTGATGTCGCTGCTGCTCGGCTCGACCGGCGGCGGCCGATGGTCGAGTCGGCCGCATCACGGTGGCTGGGGCGGCGGTGGCTGGGGCGGGGGCGGCTTCGGCGGCGGCGGCGGTGGCGGCTTCGGTGGTGGTGGGGGCGGATTCGGGGGCGGCGGCGCTTCCGGGCGCTGGTGATCCCGGTCATGGACGTGCTGCGCGCGCTGAGGCACCTGTTCGCGACCCGCTGGAGCACCCGGCGTCGATTTCCCGAAGTCACTTTGGGCGCCATCGAAGCAGCGGTCCGCGAGGTCGAGGCGCGCCACGCCGGCGAGATCCGCTTCGCGGTCGAGACGGCGCTCGACCTGCCGGAACTCTGGCACGGGGTCGGCGCGCCGGAGCGCGCGCTGCAGGTTTTTGGTCACCTCGGGGTATGGGACACCGAGGGGAACAATGGCGTTCTGATCTACGTGCTGGTCGCCGACCATGATGTCGAAATCGTCGCCGATCGTGCGATCGCGCGCCGCGCGTCGCAGGCGGAATGGGACGCCATCAGTCGCGAGATCGAGGATCACTACCGCGCCGGGCGATTCGAGCAGGGCTCGGTCGCCGGGGTGCGCGCCGTCGGGCGACTGCTGGCGCAGCACTTTCCGACGCAAGGCGGCGATCGCAACGAGCAGCCGAACCAGCCGATCCTGCTGTGAGCGCGAACGCGCGTCGTCACAGGTCCGCGCTGTAGCCAATTGGCGACGGTTGGACGCGACGACGCCGATGTCGTCGCGGTGCCATAATCCCATGATATGAATCACCGGTACGCCGCGCCGTTTCGCGCGATTGCCGTCTCGCTTCCCGCGATGCTGCTGGCCGCCTGTTCGCTGATGGGCGGGCAGACCAAACCCGTCGCGCCCGTCGAGCCGCC
>JAYTNX010000366.1:0-8981 GCA_043748075.1 Pseudomonadota bacterium | reverse complement strand
CGCGCCGCCGGACGCCGCGGCGCACGACAACCGCGGTGGCGCCTGCAACGCGACCACGCGCGCCGCCTACTCCGCCTGCCTGTTCAGCACGCTCGACACGTATCAGCTCGGCGTCGGCAAATGTCGCAATGAGGCGGATTCCGCCGATCGCGATGTCTGCCTGGACGATGCGCGCGACGCGCTGCAGGAAGAGAACGCCCTGTGCCGCGACCAGCGCGAGGCGCGCGACGATCTCTGCGACGCTCTTGGCCAGGCGCCGTACGATCCGCGCTTCGAGTCCGGCGACTTCGTCGATCCCCGCGAGATCGGCCGCAGCATCGCGCCGAATCCGTGGTTTCCGCTCAAGGCGGGTCGGACGCTGGTCTACGAGTCGAAAGACGAGACGGTGACGGTGACCATCACCGACGAGGTGAAGGTCATCGACAAGGTGCCCTGCCTGGTCGTGCGCGACGTCGTCGAGGTCGACGGCGAACTGCTGGAGGACACGACCGACTGGTTCGCGCAGGACGTTCGCGGCAACGTCTGGTACTGCGGCGAAGCAACTGCCGAGTACGAGGGCGGCATACCCGTGAACGTCGACGGCTCGTTCCAGGCGGACGTCGACGGCGCGCGACCGGGAATGATCATGAAGGCTGCGCCTGCCGTCGGCGACGTCTACCGTCAGGAGTTCGATCTCGGCAACGCCGAAGACGTGGCGAAGGTGGTCGGGCTCAACGGCAGCGCCACCGTGCCGGCGGGCCGCTGCGCCGGCAATTGTCTCGTGACCGAGGAGTTCACGCCTCTCTCACCCGGCGCGACCGAAAACAAGTACTACCAGCCTGGCGTGGGACTGATCCTGCAGACCAAGCCGGGCTCGAGCGACCGTCTGCAGCTGGTGAAGATCATCGACCGCTGAGGCGATGCGGTCCGATGGCTTCAATAGTCCCACTGGATGCCGATCGCCGGCACCGCAGGGTAGGCGTGGAGCGGATCCGCGTCGAGTTGCCTCGCGGTGCTGTCGTCGGGCAGGTCGAGCTCGAAGCAACAGGGGTTCCTGCGATTGAAGACGTTGGTCACCTGGGCGTAGGCCACCAGCCTGCCGCGTCGCAGCGGGAACTCCCGCGCGACGCGCAGGTCGAGGTTCGCGAAGCTGCCGAGCTGCCCCGAGTTGCGGGCGGCCAGCTGCGGATCGTCGAGCGCCGTCCGCAGTACCGGTGTGGTCGGACGCCCGCTGTGCAGGGCGCCGAGCGCGGAGACGTTCCAGTCGCGGCTGCGCCAGTTCGCCACTGCGACCAGGCCGTGGCGCTGATCCCAGTCGCGCGCCACGCGTCGCCCGTCGGCCAGCTCATCCACCGCGCTCGACAGGGTGTAGGCGCCCCACAGCGACCAGGCGCCGCGTTCCCATTGCGCGGAGAGCTCCACGCCCCGCAGCTGCGAGCGCCGCGGCGCGACGACGACGCGATCCGCCGCCAGTTCAGGGAAATAGCGGATCGGGTGGAAGAGGTTCTCGAACCGCAGCCGCGGCGCGGTGATGCGGCGCTCGTAAGCCTCGACGCGCAGCGTCAGTCCATCCAGCAGTCGTCGCTCGAAGCCGAGCACCGCCTGGTCCGCGCGCTGCGGCGGCGCGAACGCGACGACACCGTCCTCGACGCGCAATTCGTGCACCTCGTCGCGCTGGAACGAGCGCCCGAGGCTTGCCCGCCAGGTCGTGCGTGGATCCGGGTCCCAGCGCAGCGCCGCCCGCGGGCTCCACTGCGTCGATTCGAGCCGTGCGCCCTCGTGCGCCTCGCGATCGAGCCGTCCGCCAATCTCGACGAACCAGCGGTCGTGCAGGCGTCGCCGCAGGTTGACGAAGGCCCCCCACGAGGTTTGCAGGACGTCGAGGCGCGCCTCGCGTCGACGCGATCCGGCCACGCCGAACAGGGCGGAGGCCAGCGACTCGAACTGTGCTTCGCTGCGATAGTCGTAACGCGCCTCGCCGTCAGCGACCGTGACGCCGAACTCCAGGCTCTGGTCGGCGGGTTGCGGCGCCCAGACCGCGCGCACGGCGAGATCCCACAGCCGGCTGCGGCGGCGGTCCTCCACCGAGCCGGATGCGGTGAGTTCCGATGCGGCGCTGCCGAGGCGGTCGCTGTCGAGGTTCGAGACCCCGACCGTGCCGTACAGCGACAGCCCCTGTGGGTCGCGGCGCGCCAGGTCGAGCCACAGGTAGCTGCTGCGGCTGGCAAGTTCGGCCTGCTCGCCGGTGTCGACATCCACCTGTTCGAGCCTGGAGGTCGCCGCGAGCCCGCGCAGGCCGATCTCGACGCCGCCGGGCAGCGAGGTCGATGCGCGCGCGAACGCGTCCTCGAAGCTCGGTCGCCCGACATCGCGCGCATAGCGCTGGATCCAGTGCTTGACCGTGCCGACCCGTGCCGAAACCAGGCCCTCGATCGGCAACGGCGCGTCGCGGGCCAGGCCGCCACGCAGCCGTGCGTTCCAGGTGCTGAGGCCCAGGGCCTGCCCCGGCGGTTCGCCCCCGGCGAGGCTGTGCAGTTCCGCAACGGCGCTGAGCCGGTTGCCGAAGCGCACCGGCAAGGTGCCGGTGTAGACGTCGATCCCGCGCACCAGCGCCTCGTCGACGACGCTGAAGGCCGCGTTGTAGGCCGGCAGGTGAAATGGCTGGCGGATCGGCATGCCGTCGAGCACCACGCGCATCTCGCCGCTCTCGCCACCGCGGACGTTCGGTCGCGCCGACAGTCCGGAGAACGAGACGCCGGGCAGCCGAGCGAGCGCCTGCAACGCGTCTTCGCCGATTTTCGGCTGGCCGATGACGGCCGACTGGTCGAGCAGGAACGCGCCGCTGCGCGGCGGATCCTCGTAGGTGAAGCGGCTCGCGACCACCGTGATCTGCTCGAGCGCCTGCGGCAGCCGCACCAGCCGGATTTCCATCGGTGTGTCGGCCGCCTCGGGAAACGCGATGGCCTGGCGTGCCTCCGCAAAGCCCTCCGCACTGAGGCGCACCACGGTGGGTTGGCGACCGACGAGGTCCAGTGAGAACGCGCCGTCCATCGCACTCCAGGTGACGAAGCGGTCGGCGAGTACCTCGACCCGCGTTTGCGGCAGCGGCCGGCCATCGGCCGCATCGACGACGCGGCCGGCCAGCCGCCAACGCAGCCCGCGCGGCGTTTCGGCCACGCCATAGAGATCCGGCCCGAGGCTGCGCAGGACGAGACCCAGCGGTCGCAGCAGCTCGCGGGCCACGGCCTCCGGATCATCCCCGCTGACGGCCCGCCGGACACGCAGACCGGGATCGACCAGCGCCGTGCTGTAGAGCAGCTTGAGCCCCGCAGCGGCCAGGCGATCGAGCGCCGCGTCGACGCGTTCGCCGGCCGCGACGTGGATCGGCCTGTCCGCGGTCGCGACGCTCATCGGCTGGCTCGAGGCGGTGGTGCCGATCGCGCTGCCCGCGACGCAGCCCAGCAAATATCCGACGAGCCTGGCCACGGTTGCAACGCGCCGCTCGAGCGGGTCGCGCCCTGCGACGCTGTGCCTCGATGGCCGACGCATTGCCGACGTCGTCATGCAGGCTTTGATGAAGCGTTCATGACGAGGCGTTCATGGCGAACGGTTCACGGGCGGATCGCCGGCAGTCGGTGGCCGATGCGGCGCGTCGGGCGAGGCTGCGGTGCGCCGCCGGATGAGAATTCTCTCGCCGCTCTCCACCGCCTCGAGGTTCGTCGTGACCAGCACCGCGAACAGCCGGCCGGACAACGGCAGGTCGACCAGCGGTCCCTTGAGTTCGATCGAACGGCAGTCACGACGCAGGCCTTCCTCCGCGAACTCCAGTTGCTGACCGCTCTGGCGCGCGATGTCCTCGAGCACCTCGAGCAGGGATCGGCCGTCCAGACGCAGTGGCGGCGCCAGCGCATCGACCCAATCCCAGTCGCGGCCGTGTCGCGGAATGGACCGGCGTGTCAGTTCGCGTCCTCCAGCATCGATCATGACCCGAGTGCCGCTGGTGAGCTCGAGCCGTGTTGCGGCGGTCTCGATGCGCACCCGGCCGTCGCGCACCTGCACGGCGAATCCGTCATCCGTGGCCTCGACCGTGAACCGCGTGCCGACATGAGTGACCCGTCCGCCGCGGGTCGCCACGACGAGCGGATGCGAGGACCCCTCCGCGGTGTCGACATAGAGGCGACCGCGGTCCAGTTCGAGGCCCTGCGGCGCGGTGGCGTGTACGCGGCTGGCCCGATCGAGTCGCAGGGCGTGCCCATCCGGGGTAGCCAGCGTGAGGCCGCGCCCCGCGGAGGTCTCGAACTGCTCGCCCACCCGCAGGGTGACGCCGGCGTCGATCGATTGCGCGACCAGCGACGCGGCGGGTTCGCCGACGCCGAGCCTCGCGGCGGTTCCGAGCCAGAGCCCTAATCCAACGATAGCCACGGATGCCGCGGCGGCCAGCCAGGTCCTGCGAATGCGCCGGCGACGGCGCAGCGCATCCTCCCAGGCGACGCGCGTCGACAGGTAGACCGCCGTGCGCGCTTCCTCGGGCGGCTCGCTGCGCCGACCCGCGGCCCCCAGCAGTCGCACCACGGGTTCCGGCGAATCGGGGGAAGGCGGGAAGGGCGCACTCATCGATCGCTCTCCAGGTTTGCGCGCGGGCCGAGTTCCTGCACGACCGCCGCGAACTCGTTGCGGAATGCACTGCGCGCCCGCGCCAGCAGCGAATGCACGGCCGTGGACGACAGCGTCAGTCGCGCGGCGATCGTCGCGGCATCGAGCCCGTCGACGTATTTCCATTCGAGCGCGTCGCCATAGGTTTTCGGCAGGTGATCGAGCACGGTCTGCACCATCAGCTTCAGGTCGCGTTGTTCCTGCGCGGCGTCGGGCGCGAGCGACGGATCGCCCTCGAGTGATTCGAGCACCTGCCGGAGCGCGTCGTCCTGATCGTAGGACCGGGTACGGCGGCGCGTGCGCGCCTCGCGCTCCCAGTGATCGGCCAGTTCGCGACGCGCGATCGTGCATAGCCAGGTGAGCAGCGAGGCTTCGCCGCGGTAGCTGTCGAGGCGCCGCACCGCGCGCTCCATGACCTGCTGACAGATGTCCTGCGCCGCGTCGGCGTCGCGATCCAGGCGCAGCAGCACGAACCGGTAGAGCCGCGCGAACATCGCCTCGAACAGCCGATCGAAGGCTTCGCGATCGCCGGCCACGACGCGGCGGGCGAGGTCGAAGTCCTGAGCGTGGCTGACCATGACCCCTTGGACCGTCCGATTGCGCCCATTCGTCGCGACGGTAGCACTGCAGGCCGGGAATGGGCCGCGTTCGTCCGCGTGGTGGGCGTTTCGGGCGGTCGAGGACCCTATTCGGCAGTCGGCCGTCGCAGCCGCGGAAAGTCCCTCCACATCGAGGCCGGTTCGGTCCACGGCAGCCCGCTGGCGAAGATCTGCGGATGGAGCTTTTCGAATCCCGCGCGAGATTGCGATGGCACGTCCGCAACGGTCGCCAGCTTGCGGCCCTGCGCGCGCCAGAACAGCTGGCCGGGCGCCTGGCCCATCAGCAGCCATGGCCACCAGCCGAAGATGGCCTGGTACGCGAAGCCGCAGTCCACGCGGTCGCGCGTCGGCTCGGTGACCTGTGCCGCGTCCGCGAAGTAGTTTGCGAACGACCCGCCCGATTGCCGCGCACCGGAGGATTCGAGCCGCCACACGCTGGGGTCGAGCGGATGCGGCGCGTCCGAGTAAGTCTCGCGTGTGACCCAGAGCTGCGATCCGGCGCGTTGCCAGCGCAGCGCGAGCGGCGGCGACGCGGCGCGGTCCGCCGTGCTGATCCGGATCTGCGCCGGATCATGTCCGGCGACGAACTTCGGTGCCCGGTCCGACAGGACCAGGAAATGCGGCCCCTCGCGATAGTGCAGCGGCTCGACGCGGCGGCCGTTCAGCGGATTGTCGAACCACTCGAGCGGCTGCGGCTGGTCGCGCAAGCGGAAAAAGTTCGCCTCGAAGGTGCGCACCGCGACGCTGCCGTCGGGCTGGGGCAGCACTTCGCGCCGGATCAGCGTGTCGCAGGCCACCAGCGGCACGACGGTTCGTCCGGGTAGGGCCGCGTCCAGGATCCCCGTGTACCAGTACCAGATCGTCTCCGGGCGCCGGCTGACGAAGATCTTCAGGAACGCGTTGAGTTGTCCGGCCGGACTGACGAGGTCGAGGCCCGCGTCAAGGACGGCATCGGGGGCGCGGGCCGCGCCACCCGCGCCTCCCGCCGAAGTGGTTTCCGCGGGGACCGTGTGACCTGCAACCGATCCCGCTGCGGCTGCGGCTGCAGCGGCGGCGCCCGCCATGCGAGCCAGGGACTGCCTTCGATCCATGTCGTGTTCGCTCCCTGCCCGCGCCGCGCTCAGTCGCCGACGCGCACCACCAGCGCATTGAATTCGGCGCTGCGCAGCTTGTTGCGCAGCCGGTTCACTTCGGCGAGGTCGGTGAGCGGCCCGATGCGTACGCGATGCCAAACGTCGGCATCGACGGCGACGCGCTGCACATTGGCCTCGATGCCCTGCAGGCCGAGCTGCTGGCGCACGCGCTGTGCGTCCTCGAGCTTGCGGTAGCTGCCGGCCTGCAGCACGTAGACGCCGGGGCGCTCGATCGGCGAGCTCGGGATGTCGCGCTTGACCTCCGGCTCCTTCTCCGGGACCACCACCTCGAACTTCGGCAACATCTCGTAGAAGTCGTAGGACTTGTTCGCCTCGTCGGCAATCGCGGCCGCCTCGTCACCATCGAGCGCGCGGCCCGCTGCGGCGCCGCGGCGCGGCTCCGGCCGCGGCGACTCCGCGCCTGCGGTGGCGCGATCGAGGGCATTGCGCTGGTAGATGAACAGCCCCGCGGCAACCACCAGGCCAACGCCGAGGCCCGCGGCGAATTCCTTCCAGCGCGCGACGTCGAAGCCCGGTCCGTTGCTGCGGCTGCGCTTGTAGTCGCGCGCGACGGGCCGGCCGCTCACATGCTCTCCGGGGCGGACACGCCGAGCAGCGCGAGGCCGTTGCGCAGCGCCTGCTGCACGCCGCACATGAGGTAGAGGCGGGCGTGTCGCAGTTCGTCGTCCGGCACCAGCGCGCGCTCCGCCTGGTAGAAGGTCTGGAAGGTATTGGCGAAGTCGCGCAGATAGTGCACCAGCGCATGCGGCGCGCGGTTCGCGGCCGCCTGCACGAGCACTTCTGGGTACTTCGACAGGCTGGCGAGCAGCGCCTGCGCCTGCTCGCCGGCCAGTAGCGCATTGCCGCGCGCCAGCACGATCTCCCGGGCCTTCGACGCGTCGTACGACAGGCCGCGCGCGGCCGCTTCCTTCAGGATGCTGGCGACGCGCGCATGCGCGTACTGGATGTAGAACACCGGGTTCTCGTTCGATTTCGACTTGGCGAGCTCGAGATCGAAATCCAGCGGCTGGTCGTTGCCGCGCATCAGATAGAACAGCCGGCAGGCATCGTTGCCGACTTCCTCGCGCAGCTGGCGCAGCGTGACGAACGTCGCGTCGCGCTTGCCCATCGAGAGCTTCACGCCGTTGCGATACAGGCTGACGAGCTGGATCAGGCAGGCCTCGAGGCAGTCGGCCGGGTGCCCGAAGGCCTGCAGTCCGCCGCGCACGCGCGCGACATAGCCATGATGGTCGGCGCCGAGCACGTCGATCAGCGTGTCGAAGCCGCGCTCGCGCTTGTCGAGGTGGTAGGCGATGTCGGCCGCGAAATAGGTCTTCACGCCGTTCTCGCGGATCACGACGCGGTCTTCGTCGTCGCCGAACTCGGTGGCGCGGAACCAGGTGGCGCCGTCATTCACGTACAGACGCCCCTGCTCGCGCAGCCGCTCGAGCGCGCGATCGATCGCACCGCTGTCGGCGAACGCCTTCTCGGAGGTCCAGACGTCGAAACGCACGTCGAACGCGTCCAGGTCCGCGCGGATGTCGGCCAGCATCGCATCGCGGCCGCGCTTCAGCAGGTCCTGCCAGGCCGGCTCGCCGAGCAGCGTGCGGCCGCGGGTGATCAGCGCGTCGACGTACTGGTCCTTGTCGCCGCCGTCCGCCGCATCGGGCGGCAGGTTCGCGAACACCGTGGCGGCCGGGCGGCGCAGCGCATCGCCGACGCACTCGCGCAGCGTCGCGGCGACCGGCAGCACGTAGTCACCGCGATAGGCATTCGAGGGAAAGACCAGCGGCTCGCCGCAGGCCTCGAGATAGCGCAGCCACAGCGAGACGGCGAGGATCTCCATCTGCCGGCCCGCGTCGTTGATGTAGTACTCGCGCGCGACCGTGTGCCCGGCGGCCGCGAGCAGCCGCGCCAGCGCATCGCCATAGGCAGCCTGGCGGCCGTGGCCGACGTGCATCGGGCCGGTGGGGTTCGCCGAGACGAACTCGACCAGCACGCGATGCGGCTGTGGCAGGGTTGCTCGACCCCAGGCCTCGCCCTGCTCGTGCACGCGCACCAGCTCGCGCAGGTAAAGGTCCTGCGCGAGGCGGAAGTTGATGAAGCCCGCGCCGGCGACCTCGGCCGCACGGATCAGGTCATTCGGCGGCAGCGCTGCGACGATCGCCTGCGCGAGTTCGCGCGGGTTGCGCTTCGCGGCCTTGGCCAGGCGCAGTGCCACGTTCGAGGCGAAGTCGCCATGCGCCGGATCGCGGGTGCGCTCGAGACTGACCCACTCCGGATCGATCGGCGAGGGCACGAGCGTGCCCTCGAGGGTCTGCAGCGCCGCGGTCAGCAGGCGTGCGAGCTCGGTTTTCACGGGGAGGGAGACCAGGGGCTTCGACGGAAGCGCATTCTAGCCGGACGGTTCGCGTCCGGGGCGAGCGTCCGGAGTCGCGCCGTGGCGACGTTTCGCCGCAGGCGGCGGCGTCCCCGTTGATGGCGCCGCTGCCGCGCCGCAACGTCGTGCGCATGACGTTCAACTTCTTCACCGGCCGTAGTCGTCGGTCGTGGGTCACGAACGGGTCAGCACGAGCGCAGATCGCGGTCGCGACCTGGATGGCATCGGGCAGGCGCA
>JAYTNX010000365.1:0-9701 GCA_043748075.1 Pseudomonadota bacterium | reverse complement strand
CAACCTGCCGCCAAAGTCCTGCAGGGTCGCCGGCGAGCCTGTCGAATACGGCCTGGTCGTCGGGCGCCGCTATACCTGGTTTCGCGAACGTCCGGGCGCTGCCTGGTTCGAGCAGACCCGCGCGCGGCCGTTCACCTGCATGGTGCAGGAGAGTGCCGACGGGGACATGCGCAAAACGCGCTTCCTGAAGACCATTCGCCTGCACGACCAGGGAGGCCAGGCCGACATCGCCTGGCCCGATGGCCGCACGCTGACGTTCACGATCCACGCCCGCGCCTTCACCTCGCCGCCGGATCGCGAATATCCGCTGTTCCGCATCCACGAGAAGGGCAAGGATGTCCCGATCGCCTACGCCTACGCCGTCGACGACACGGGGCGCTTCGGCCTGAACCTCGGTTGGTTCTACATCCGCTGTTATGCCGAGGGCGAGGACCTGGGCGCGGACGCGGCCTACGACAAGTAGTCGCGCGTCGAACGACGTCGGATCGTCGCGGTTGGGAACCGGACTTCGAGGTCCTTGGGACTACATCGTGGTGGGCGGTGGCTCGGCGGGCTGCGTGCTCGCGGCGCGACTGTCCGATGACCCGGCCTGCCGGGTTCTGCTGCTCGACGCGGGGCACGATCACCGCTCACCGTGGCTGCGCATTCCCGGTGGCGTAGTGTTCCTGATCGGGAACCCGCGATTCGATTGGCAGCCGACCTCGGACCCCGACGATTCCTGCCACGGGCGCCGCATCCGCTGGTCGGCGGGCCGCGTGCTGGGCGGTGGCAGCGCGATCAACGGCATGGCCTGGAACCGCGGGCTCGCGCGCGACTTCGATGACTGGTCGCACGCCGGATGCGCGGGTTGGTCCGCAGCCGAGGTGATGCCCCACTTCACCCGGCTCGAGCGTTTCCTCGACGCACCAGGTGACGGCGAAAGCGGTTTTCGCGGAACACGCGGAATCCAGCCCGTCGAGTTCAATCGCTTCCGCTTCGCCGGCCTGCAGCCCTACCTCGACGCCTGCGCCGCGAGCGGCATTGCAGTCGTGCAAGACCTCAACGCCTTTCCGCGCGAGGGCGTCGGCGCTACCCAGTGTTCGACCGGCAACGGGCTGCGCTACAGCACCCGCGACGCCTTCCTCCAGCCGGTGCGGCAGCGACCCAATCTGGCGGTACTCGCCGAGGCGCAGGTCACGATGCTGCGTTTCAACGGACGTCGCTGCACCGGCGTTACGTACCGCCGCGACGGCCTCACCGTCGAAGCCGACTCACGCGGCGAAGTAGTCGTGTCCGCGGGAACTTTCGGCTCACCGGCGCTGCTGCTGCGATCGGGGGTCGGCCCCGCCGCGGCGCTGCGCGAACTCGATATTCCGGTCGTCCTGGACCTGCCCGGAGTCGGCAGGAATCTCCAGGACCACGTCGGTGTACCGATCAGCTTCCGCGTGGACCTGCCCGCGCTGACACGCACTGACTCGCACGGCTGGAGGGCTGCCGCGCATGGCGCGCGTTGGCTCGTCTCGCGCCTGGGGCCTGCGGCGGGCGGCGCGGTGCTCGCCAACGGCTACCTGCGCAGCCGCGCCGACGAACCCGGGCCGGACCTGCACCTGCAGTTGCTGGCACTCGGCTTCGAAGGTTCCGGGCGTGGCCACCTCGCGCTGGCGCGCGACCCCGCGATCACGACCATCCTGAATGTCTGTCATCCGCAACCGCGCGGTGAGTTGACACTGAGCTCCCGCGACCCGCTCACGCCACCGCGCTGTCGCCTGAACCTGCTCGAGTCGCCCGAAGACCTGCGCCGTCTCGTGCTGGGCCTGCGCAAAGTGCGCAGCATCCACGCGGCCCCCTCGCTCTCGGACCATGGGGCCAGGGAGATTTCACCGGGACCCGCCTGCGAGTCGGATGCGGATCTCGAAGCCTGGTGTCGCGACGTCGGCGGCACCCAGTATCACCCCGCCGGCACCTGCGCGATGGGTGTGACCGGCGCCGCCGTCGTGGATCCGCAGCTTCGAGTCAGGGGGCTCGACGGGCTGCGCGTGGCCGATGCCTCGGTGATGCCGCGGCTCCCCAGCTCGAACACCAACGCCGTCGTGCTGATGATCGCCGGGAAGGCCGCCGCACTGCTGCGCGGCGCCTGAGCCCCCCGACCTCGTCGCTCGCCGAGGCGCCCGGCCGATGCCGTGGGGCCATCGGCTCGGATCAGCTCGGCCACGGCAGATCGATGGCCTCGCCGTCCGGCAGCCGCGTCACGACCGGGGTGGAACCGAAGGCGCCGATGATCTCCATCCGACCCGGGCCCGTGTTGAATAGCTGATGCAAGAGCCCCTGGGGCAGGACGACGCAGGAATCCGCGCCGAAACGCAGCGCCTTGCCCTCGGCGTGAACCTCTCCCCGCCCGCTCAGGCAAATGACGACCTCGTCGCATTCGTGACTGTGCGGCGGTGTGGCGGCACCGGGATCGAGGACCTGGCGCCAGAGGGACAAGCGACGCAGGCCGTCCGCGGCACTGGCCAGCGTGGTGTGCGCAATTCCCGCGATCGGCGTGGCTTCGGGGCGGGCCTGATCGATGACTTTCAACATGGTGTTCTCCGTGGGCGGCGTGACGAGGGACGACAGGGTGCCGCAGGTCTATTGCGCCTGGAAGTCATCGCTATGGCGTAACATTGAGGACATTCCATCCTCAATTGCGGGTCCATCGCCATGCAGGGACTGCAGCAGTTCATCGCATTCAGCGAGACCGCCAAGCACGGTGGGTTCGCCGCGGCGGCGCGCCAGCAGGGTGTCGCGCCGTCGACCCTGGCCAAGGCGGTGTCCAGGCTCGAGCGCGAGCTCGGCGTGGCACTGTTTCATCGCACCACACGCCAGGTGCGGCTGACGCCCGACGGCGAGCGCCTGTACCAGCGCTGCCGGCGCGTCCTGGCCGAAGTCGAGGAGCTTCAGACCGAAGCCATCGGGGCGCGGGCCTCGCCCGCGGGGATCCTGCGGATCAACCTTCCCGTCTACTACGGCAAGCGTTTCGTCCTGCCTTTGCTCGCGGAACTGGCGCGGCAACACCCTGCACTGCAATTCGACATTCGATTCAGCGACCGGTTTGCAGACCTCGTCCTGGACAATCTCGACTTCGTGGTCCGCATCGGCGCGCTCGGCGACTCGACACTCGTGGCACGCCGCGTCGACAGCCAGGACCTGGTGCTGTGCGCCACGCCGGCCTATCTCGCCGAGCGGGGCACGCCGCGCCGCATCGAGGAACTGTCGCGCCACGATGCGATCGCCTTCCGGGTGCCGTCGACCGGGCGTCCAAGAGCGTGGCAGTTCCGCCAGCGGGGCAATCCGGTGGAGCAGCTACCGCAGGCGAAGGTACTGATCAACGATACCGAGAGCCTCGTCGATGCCGTGAAGCTCGGCCTCGGCCTTTGCCAGATCCCGGACAACCTGATCCAGGACGAGCTGGCCCGAGGCGTGTTGCAGGAGGTGTTGCCCTCCTGCCGCCCCGAACCCATGCCGATCCACGTGGTCTTTCCGTCGGGCCGGCTGCTGCCGGCGCGGGTGCGCGTGGCAATCGACGCGCTCGACGCCCTGCGTCGCCGGCCGAAGCTGCGACCCGGCGCAGCGGCAGGGCAGCGATAGCTGCGGCGTTCCTGTCCGGAAGAACACGCAGGTGTCGAAGATCAGCCTGCCGGACGTCGGGCACTACCCGCCGATCAGCGCTCGTCGATTCATGTCCAGGCCTTCTGCCCCTGCGATGACTATTTCGTGCGGACGGGCTCGGTGCCTGCACTGCCGCACTTGGCGAATTTCTTGGTCTTGACGTCTCGACACTTGTCGGCAACGGCCGTCGTACAGGCTTTGGCCTCGACGAACCTGCCGTTGTCGCGACACTTGCCCGCCGAGTCGAGGGCAGGCTTGGCCATCGCGGTTCCGGCAGTGGCGAGGGTGAAGATCGACATCAGCACGAGTGAGCGAATCATGATGATCTCCTGGGTCGCAAGAATCCTGCGCGCGCACCGCGGGCTCGGCAAGCCGGAGGAGCGCAGTCCGGCGTGTCGTCGCACCGCCGCAGCCGGCGTTCGCTCAGGGCGTGACGCTGAGATATCTCGCGGGCCGCAGCGCCGTGAGGTTGCGGTCGGACCAGCCCGAGACTCGCTTCGCGACCAGGCGCTTGCTGGTCATGAAATACAGCGGCAGGAATGCCTGGTCGTCGACCAGCAGCTGCTCGGCGCGGCGCTGCGCAGCCGCGCGGCGCGGCCCGGGCTCCGCTTCCTGCTCCGCGGCTTCGGCAGCGGCATCGAAAGCCCGGCTTGCATAAGCCGAGCCGTTCGCCGAGTTCCCGGCGCGGAAGAACGCGAGCAGGCCATTCGGATCCGGGTACGGCGCAAACAGCGCGCTGCGCACCATGTCGAAATCGCCGCTGCGCGTCGCGGCCTCGACGACACGCCGTTCGGCGTTGCGCAGCGTCACGCGCACGCCCAGGGCACTCCACATCGCCACCGCCGCAACGGCAACGCTGCGGTGCTCCTCGCTGGTGTGGTACAGCAGTTCGAACCGCAACGGCTTCTGCGCAGAGTAGCCGGCACCCGCCAGCAGGCGGCGCGCTTGCGCGAGACGCTCCGCCTGGGTGGAGAGTGCGGGCCCGAGTGCGGGCCGATAGCCGGGTACGTTGGACGGGACCAATCCATAGGCCGGCACATCGCCGGTGCGCACGATGCGCGTCGTCAGCAGTTCGCGATCGAGCGCCAGTGCGAGTGCCTTGCGGACGCGGACGTCGCGAAACAGCGGCTTGCGGAAGTTGAACAGGTAGAGCGTCGCGCCGAGCGATGGCGACAGGTGCAACGTCCCGGGCATCTCGGTGCGCAGGAAGTCGAGCTTCTGCGGGGGAAAGTTGACCATCGTGTCGAGCAGGCCGGCGCGGAACATCTGCAGCCCGGTGTTCAGGTCCGGCGATGGGATGTATTCCACAGCGTCGAGGCGAACTGACCCCGCCTGGTGGAAGCGCGGATTGCGGACCACACGTACGTGGTTGCTGGCTTTCCACTCCGCGAGAACGAAGGGACCGTTGCTCACATGATGGCCGGGGCGCGTCCACTCGCGACCGTACTTTTCGACCATATGGCGGGGAACCGGCGCGAAGCTCGGAAACGCCAGTACGCTGGAGAGCCACGCGACCGGGCGGACCAGTTCGAGCCGAAGATGCGTGTCGTCGAGCGCGCGGACGCCGATCGACCCGGGCGGAGCACGGCCCGCGAGCGCCGCCTCGCCGTTGCGGAGCAACGCGAGGTTCGACGCGAGCAACGTTCCGCCGGTCTTCGGATCGGCCAGTCGCTTGAAGGAATATTCGAAATCACCGGCCGTCAGCGCGGTTCCATCGGACCATTTCAGCCCGGGCCTCAGCGTGAATACGAGAGACGGGCCCGTCGCATCCTGCAGGGTGCGAACCGACTGCGCCGCGCCGAGCACGGCCTGGCCGTTGTTGTCGAGCGTGTACAGGCCCTCGAACAGGTCGGTCAGGATCACCAGCGAAGTCGCCGACAGCGCCGAGTGAGGGTCGAGCGAATCGGCGTCGCCGGAGTGGGCCACCCGCAGCACCCGGCCGCCGTCGGACGCCGCGGCCGGGGTTGCCACTAGCGTCAGCCATAGCGCCCCTATCAGGCAGCGACGACGGCGAATCATGGGAAGCTGGTTGCCTGCGCCTCACCCGCCGTCGGGCGCGACAAAGGTTCCCGACGAGACGTTCTTTTGGATCACCCGCACTAGTTCCTCCTGGATCTGCTGCTTGGACTTCATCGGGCCGTTCAGCCAGAGATTCGGCGGATAGAACGACGCCGCCGCGTACAGCGGCGCATAGGCCTCCGGTCGCAGCCTTGCGAGGCGATTCACTCCGAACAGGCCCCCTGGCGTACAGCGCGCCCGGCGCAGCAGCCCGACGTCGATCACCGCATTGCAGCGGAAGGACTCACCCGCCGAGTCGCTCGAGGACAGGAGGCGGCCCTGGAAATCGAAGATTTTCGAGTTGCCTGCATTCTGGTTCGACGGCGGACCGCCGGTGGTCCCGCCCGCGTTGGCCGAGACCAGGTAAACCATGTTCTCGGCGGCGCGCGTGCGCTTGGCCGATTCCCAGGCCATGAACTCGCTGTGCCCGTGGTCGGAGGTCGGATGCAGGATCACTTCTGCGCCGCGGAACATCAGACAGCGCGCGGTCTCCGGCCAGAGGATCTCGCCGCAAGGCATCATCGCGAGGTTGCCGATCGGCGTTCGGGCTACCGGCCAGAGACCCTCGATGCCGTGACGGTCGAGATAACGCTCGAGCACGTCGTGCGGCGAAAATCCCTGCTCGGTGGAGACGCGCCGATATTTCAGGATCACATTGCCCGACGGATCGATCAGGAACGAACAGTTGAAATACATTCCCGGCCAGTCGTCCGAGCGCTCATACGCGTTCGCGCCCAGGTAGACGCCGAACTTCTGCGCCAGCCGCTGCAGACGTTCGACCTGCGGGCATCCCGGAATGATCAGGCAGGCCTTCTCGATCCATTGCTCCGTGGATTCCGTGACGGGGAAGCCCTGCAGATTGAATTCGGGAAAAACCACCACACGCGGCACGCCACTTGCGCGACCCACGGCGTAGCCCAGCAACTGTTCCCATCGATCAATGCTGCGATCGACCATCGCCATCGCATCGGCTCGCGACGAGGCGCCATTGACGGCGTTGTTGATCGTCTGCATCGCAATGGCTTGCCAGAGGCGTGCGCCTCCGGGGGCTTCATCGCTCGCCTTCTCGTCCATCGGGGCTGCTCCGTACCGCGATCCGAACTCGCCGCCTGACGACGCACCGATCGGTCACGATCCGGCGCGCCGGGCAGCCGAAGTCTAGCGCGGCGCGCCCTCCGCAGGCCGGCGGATCATTCGATCGACCGCCGCAGTGAGTGACGCACGCCCTCTCGCTATCCCGCCGGCGCCGTCGTTTCGAAAGCGACAAGTCGCGTATCGGCGCTCTGCCAACGGATACCGCGGATCTCGGCGTACTCCGGAGACTCGTAGAAGGCCTGAATCGCCGCAATGTCCGGAAACTCGATGATCACCGTCCTGCGAGGCAGCCAGTCACCCTCGAGGACCCGCACTTCGCCGCCCACGGCGAGATATCTGCCGCCGAACTTTCTGACGATCTCCGGATTCGCCGTGCGGTAACGCGCATAGGCAGCGGCGTCCCGTACGTCGATGTCAGCCACCAGCAACGCAGACATATCGTCCTCCCCAGGTAGATGCCGGCGAGCCTTCAGCCCTGCCGTGCCAGGATCTCGAGCGCAGCGCGCTCACCCGTCGACGCTGCTGCCTCCATGCCGCTATCGAGGCTGCGTGTCTGCTCCCCGGCAAGATGCAGGCGATGGTGCGGCGTCGCCATCACGTCGGCCCATGCACCGACCTGCCCGACATTGAAGACGTGGCGACAGCAGCCGGACGCCGAATGCTTGGCCCAGGAATGCACCTTCAGAACCTTCAACCGGCCCTTGGTCGATGGGCGAATGCGTCGCAGTTGATCTACCACGAAATCGCCGACGACCGCGGTCGGCATCTGGTCCAGGCGATAGGCCGCGTTGCCGTTGACCCAGCAGTCCAGGACGTAGACCTCACCGCTTTCATTGGTGTGCGCGAACACACGCTCGAGGGCCGTGTCCGTGAACAACCCCGCCTCGCCGATGTCGTTCTCCCAGAACCGGGAGCTGTACTCCATGAACACCCGCACCGTGTTGCCATGCGCGGAATTACGCACGGCATCGAGCTGGGCGCCGGCGAAGTTCGGGTAGACGTCCACGTTTCTCAGCGCCGAAAAGGGCACGGCAGCGACGGCGTACTTGCCGCGGAAGCGAAGCCCGCTCAGGGTCTTCACCTCTACGCCGCTGCCAGTCATGTCGATCGAGGCGACGGCCTGGTTGAGACGCACTTCGTCTTTCAAGGCGTTGGCCATCGCCTCCGGCAAGCGCTGGGTACCTCGGGCGATTTCGTGATAGGCGACGCCTTCTCCACCGCCGGCATCGTAGGTGGAGCGGGTACTGCTGCCCTTGTCCGCGACACCGACCTGCAGCGTCCTGATGTCCCGAAGGTAGGCGAGCGCCGAGCAGGACGAAAGATCGAAAGCATTGATCGACACATCGACCAGGCGGATCGCTTCGTCGGAAGCCCCTTGCGCACGGAGATAGTTCGTCAGTGGCACGTCGTACTTGGCGAACTCCGCGTCGGTCCATTTCGCCGGATCAGGCAGCGGGTTGTTGCGGGAAAGGTAGAAGAACTCCAGCGCGCCGGGCTGGACGGATCGCTCTGGTCCGACGGTCCTGTTCGCCTTCGATCCCGGCCAGTCGGCCGACGAAATCAAGGCGCCATTGATATAGTTCCCCATCTTTCCGCCGGGGCTCACGGGAACCAGCGGCACTTTCAGTCGCGATATCAGGTCTCGCAAGCGTCCGTAGTACGGCCCGACGGTCTGGCCACCCGCGTTCGTCGGGCCCACCGGCAGATCGAACGTCCTCGTCCGCCCTCCCACGTAATCGGCGGCCTCGAGGACGATCACGCTCAGACCCTGCTCCTCCAGGATCAGTGCCGAATTCAGGCCGGCGAGGCCGGCGCCGATCACGATGACGTCCGCACTGTCGGCCGCACGCGCCGGGCGGCCGAACGCCGAACCGATCAACGATGACGCCAGGGCGATGTTGACGCCGCGACGGCTGATCATTCTGCTGGGCTCATCCGCCATCGTTTTCGTCCTCATGACCCTGGCTGCTGGAGCGCGAGAATGTCATCCCGACCGCTACCGCTGCGCCCCGTCCGATTCGTCCGCCGACTGCACCAGGCCGTCGGGCCACGTGCCTGCGAGTACCGACTGCGCGAAGCGATCGAAGAGCAGCGACGTCCGTGACGGATCGTCATCCGCGAACATGTGGCCGAGCCTGTTCATCCGCACGACGCGTACCGCCGCGCTCGTCAGATAGGCCACATAGCGATCGGCTTCCGTCTGCGGCAGGAAACTGCCAGCCGCCCACAGCACCAACGTCGGCTGACTCACTCGCGCCAGGATGCCGGGAGCGTCGCCGATGTCGAACTGCTCGAGCGCGAGGGCGTCATCTGAACTGCGCCCCCGCATGTTGTTCATCAGGAAGTAGCGCTCCACCATCTCCGGCGTGACCACGGCGTCGTTGTCGTGGAGGCCCAAGGCCATGTCCCGCCAATAGCCGCGAGGGCGATAGCGCTCGCTCATCCACTGCCGGATGGGATTGGGCAAAGGCTTGTTGATTTCCCCGCCAGCCGCACGCGGTAGTCCGCCCGCATTGGCCAGCATCAAGCCAAGCACGCGCTCCGGCCGCTCCGCGGCATCACGATAGGCCATCGGCGCCGCGAAGGACGTACCGACCACGAAATAGCGCTCGACACCGAGTTGGTCCAGGAGACTGCGGGCGATCATCAGGCGCCGCTCGATCGTGAAGTCGACCTTTTCGTCGGGACCGCTGAGGCCGTAGCCGTTGATATCGAACCGGATCAGTCGATACCGATCCGACAGCTGCTTCACCCAGCCATCGTAGAAATCGAGGCTGCCGAAGTTGCCGTGCCATAGCAGAACCGCCGGGCCCTTACCGGAATCTTTGTAGTGCAGCCGCAGTCCATCGATGACTGTGAAGCGCGAGTCCTCGGCGATATAGGCCGCATCCACGGTCGCTCGGCGCGGGTTCCAGAGCTGA
>JAYTNX010000364.1:0-1685 GCA_043748075.1 Pseudomonadota bacterium | reverse complement strand
ACGGTCGGCTAGCCGGGCGTACGCGACGTAGAAGGCCATCGCGGCCGCAACGCCGGCCAGCGACATCTGCGCCGCGCGCGCACCGAACGCATTGCCGTTCTCGATCGCGAGGATCAGCAGGATCGGTCCGGCGACGATCGGGAAGCTGCCGAGCCAGCCGGCGAGGTTCTGGCCCCAGCGCCGCCCGGCCATCGTGACCAGCGCCAGCAGCAGCGGCACACCCAGCAGCTTGATCGGCAGCAGGTTCATCGGTGCGCGCGGCGTGCCGGGCATGTGGGTCCGTCGGGCAGGTACATCTCGTCGAGGCTCCGCGCGGATTGGCGGCCGGTTCAGCCGCCGGCGCGGTATAGCATGGCGTACCGCAGTGCTTGCCGGCAGCATTCGCGGGGCGTCCTTTTGCAGCGCATCCAGAACTGCCGTGCCGGGGCCTGCCTTTGTCCGCTGTCCTTCCGTAGTCTTCGAAGTATGAGCGACGTCACGCGACTGCACGTTCCCGCCGTCCCGGCGCGCCCGGGCGAGCGCCCCGATTTCCGCTACGTCAAGCTCGCGCCGGCGGGCGCCGCGCCCCGACCTCCGGTGGACGTGGCGGTTCAGGAGACGACCGCGTTAGCCGAGGGTCTGGTGCGCGTGCTCGACGACGACGGGCGCGCGCTCGGGCCCTGGGCGCCGGCACTCGACGCCGATACGCTGCGCACCGGCCTGCGGCACCTGCTGGTCACGCGCCTCTTCGACGACCGCATGCAGCGCACTCAGCGCCAGGGCCGCATCAGCTTCTACGTGCGCAGCTATGGCGAGGAAGCCGTGTCGGTCGCCGCGGCGATGGCGCTCGATCCGAACGACATGCTGTTTCCTTCGTATCGCAACCAGGGCTTGCACGTGGTGCGCGGCCTGCCGCTGGTCGACATGATGTGCCAGCTGCTGTCGAACACGCGCGACATGTGCCGCGGCCGGCAGTTGCCGGTGATGTATCACTCCGCACGGCTGCGGCTGTTCTCGATCTCGGGGAACCTCGCGACGCAGTTTCCGCAGGCCGTCGGCTGGGCGATGGCCGCGGCGATCAAGGGCGAGCCGCAACTGGCCGCGGCTTGGGTCGGAGAGGGCAGCACCGCCGAGGCGGACTTCCACCACGCGCTGCTGTTCGCCAAGGTCTATCGCGCGCCGGTGCTGCTGAACGTCGTCAACAACCAGTGGGCGATTTCCACCTTCCAGGGCTTTGCCGGCGGCGAACAGCGCTCGTTCGCGGCCCGCGGGCCCGCCGTCGGTATTGCCGGCCTGAGGGTCGACGGCAACGACTTCCTGGCCGTGTACGCTGCAACGGCCTGGGCCGCGGAACGCGCGCGGCGCGGTTCCGGCCCGACGCTGATCGAACACGTCACCTATCGCGCCGGCGCGCACTCCACCAGCGACGACCCGTCGCGCTATCGCCCGCGCGACGACTACGAGTTCTGGCCGCTCGGCGATCCGGTCGAGCGCCTGAGACAGCATCTGGTCGCGCTCGGCGAATGGGACGACACGCGGCACCAGCAACTCGTCGGCGAGATCGAGGCGCAGATCGCGGCGGACTGGAAGGAGGCGGTCCGCCACGGCTCGCTGAACGACGGCCCGAAGCTCGATCCGGCGTTGATGTTCGACGATGTCTTCCAGCATCTTCCGGCGCACTTGCGGGCGCAACGCGAGCAGCTCGC
>JAYTNX010000363.1:0-2475 GCA_043748075.1 Pseudomonadota bacterium | reverse complement strand
CACGGCCAACACGCCGGCGGCGACCACAGCCGCGACCAGCAAAGGGTTCCGGAGGACATGCTGAGACGAATGAGGCATGGCAAGCTCCCTGTCAGTTGGACGATCAACTTAGACGAAAACCAACTGGACCCGCAATCCTCGAACGCTCCCAGCGAAATGTCGTGGAACGGCGGCTTTTGTCGTGAGGGGCGTTCGCGTTGCGCGAACGGTCACCGCGCGGGCTGGCGAGACGCTCCCGAACGCCGCCCGGCTATCGACCCTGCTGCAGCGAAGTCAGGACGTACTCCTCTCCGACCGTCGCCCAAAGGAAGCGGACGATGATGGCATCGGGCCCGTGCACCCAGATCTCCGAGTCGCCGCAACGGTAATGATCGGCGTCGAACCGCCCCGCCGGCACGTCGATGCGTGCGACGCCCAGATACTCCATCGGCGTGGCATTCAGGGCGCCGAACATGTTCCCGGGCCCTGGCAGCCGGGTCTGAAGGTCATAGAGGGGGATGCTCTGCAATCCACCGCGGCTGCGGTCGTACGCCCCGACCTGCCAGGCGTTCGCCGCGGGAGGATGCGGAATGAGCGCGAAACGATCCGGTACGTTCGTTTCCTGGGTCATCTGCCCGTGCGGCGTGCTAGCCACGACGGATAGCCGGCTGCCCGCGGTCGACATCAGCGACGTCCCCACCCACGCGCCGGCGAACCAGACCGAGGCAAAGAGACTCTGCGGGCGGAAGTCCCGATTGACACTCAGGATCACGTTGCGCTGCAATCCTGCCGCGTCGATGCGGTTGGTCGTGTTCAGCGCCCGATCGGACGAGGACGATCATCGCGAGGCACCCCGTATGGAAGTGGGCGGCCCACCAATGTAGCCGCGATGCGCCGTCAGGTTGAAACGGAATGTCGCGAGCGGAATGCCTTTGTCGCAAGGGCCACCGGCGCTCCGCCCCGACGCGCGCAGATCGCGGCGGATTCGCGCCCCGCTCACGGCGCCGTCGTCACTGACCTACAATCGCGGGCAAGCGACTTTCAGGACCAGGCAGGGATGCTAAGGAAACCCCCGATCGCGGCGGCGCTGTTGTCGCGCCAGGCACGGACGGCCCGCGCCGGATTGTGCGTCGCAGCCTGCGTGCTGGTCGCTGGCCCTTGGTACGCGGCCGCCCGGGCCGCGGACGCGGCAGCCCCGCCGTCGACGCCGCCAGGCACCGCCGTGGCGGCCAGCCCTTCGCCCGACCCGACTGCCCCGCGAACCTGCCTCGTGCTCAGCGGCGGCGGCGCCCGTGGCGCGGCGCACATCGGCGTGCTGCGGGTGCTGGAGGAGATGCGCGTCCCGATCGACTGCATCGTCGGCACCAGCATGGGGGCGATCGTCGGTGCGTCCTGGGCTTCCGGCGTGTCACTGGAGGCGATGGAAAAGGCGATTCGCACGGCCAACTGGCCGGTGGTGCTGGCGGACCAGCCGGATCGTCCGAAGCGCTCGTATCGCGGCAAGGAGCTGGAGCGGCTGCGGGTCGCAGGCGCCGAGCTTGGAATCAAGGGCACCGGTGCCGTGTTGCCGTCAGGCGCAGTGATCGGGCAGCAGTTCGAGACCTTTCTGCAGTCGCTGCTCGGCGCGCCTATCACCCGAACGTCGTTCGACACCCTGGGCATCCCGTTCCGCGCGATCGCGACCGACATCGAGAGCGGCGGCATGACCGTCATCGACGGCGGCAACCTGAACGCGGCCGTGCGCGCCAGCATGTCGGTGCCGGGCGTGTTCGCGCCGCAGGAGCTCAACGGGCGGCTGCTCGTCGACGGCGGCCTGGTGCGCAATCTCGGCGTCGACGTGGCGCGCGAGATCGGCGCCACGCGGGTGATCGCGGTCAACCTCGGCACGCCGCTGTCGGGTCGAGAGGAGCTGCGCTCGCTGGTGGGCGTTGCCGGGCAGATGATCAACATCCTGACCGAGCAGAACGTGCAGGCTTCGATCGCGCAGTTGCGACCCGAGGACATTCTGATCCAGCCGGATCTCGGCGCCTTCAGCGCGGCGGACTTCGCCCGCGCGTGGACCACCATCGAGCTCGGCGAGCGTGCCGCACGCGCGATGGCCGTCCGCCTCGCTGAGCTTTCGGTCTCCCCGGAACGCTACGCCGCACTGCAAGAGCGCCAGGGCCGGATCCGTGGCCCGAACGCACCGGCCGGCATCGTGCGAGTCGCCACGGAGGGCCTGCGGCGCGTCAATCCCGACTCGGTACGCGCGGTATTCAGCGAGGCGCTTCGCGGGCAAACCGACGAGGAGGCCGTGAACCGTGCCGTCAACGCGCTGTACGCGACGGACGACTTCCGCCAGGTTTCGGTGCGGCGCGAGCGCGTCGAGGGTCGCGATGACATCGTGATCGAACCGCGCGAGAAGGACTGGGGACCGGACTACCTGCAGTTCGGGCTGAGCCTCTCCACCGATCTTGCCGGCGAGAGCGGCTTCACGATTGCCGCGGAATACCGGCG
>JAYTNX010000362.1:0-2184 GCA_043748075.1 Pseudomonadota bacterium | reverse complement strand
GCGCTCCGAGCCCCACACGGATGTGCTCGTGGGCGTCCCCGCCAGGAGGCTCTCACCCCGCGAGACCGGGACGCCTGCTGCTGACGCGAACGATAATTCGACCAAAAACGGGCGAGGGCCTGACCACGCCTCAGTGCGCTATCGTAAGCCGCCCCATCGACTCGAGATGTTTCACGAGCTGCGAGACCGCAGCGTCAACATCGAGCGCCACGGTATCGAGGCGCAGGTCGGGAGCCGCCGGCGGCTCGTACGGGGCGTCGATGCCGGTGAAGTCCCGCAGCGTGCCGGCGCGGGCGCGCCGGTAGTGGCCCTTGGGGTCGCGGCGCTCGCATTCGGCCAGCGGCGCGTCCACGTGCACCTCGATCAGCTCCGTGCCGAGGATTGCCCTCACCGCGTCACGGTCCGTCTGCCGCGGCGAGATGAAGGCGGCGATCACGATCAGGCCCGCATCGGCGAGCAGGCGTGCCGCCTCGGCGGCGCGCCGCAGGTTCTCGTGGCGCTCCTCGGGCGAGAACCCGAGATCGCGGTTCAAGCCTTGACGCAGGCTGTCGCCGTCGAGCAGGTAGCTGTGGTGACCGCGCTCGAACAGCGTGCGATCCAGCGCCGCCGCAATCGTCGACTTGCCCGAGCCCGACAGGCCGTTCAGCCAGAGCACGGCCGCGCGCTGGTGCTTCTGCGCCGCCCGCTGGCTGCGCGACACCTGCTCCGGAAGCGCAATCAGCCTGCCGCTCGAGGCGCTGCGCACCATGCCGGCGCCGAGCGTTGCCTGGGACACGCGATCGACAATCACGAAGCTGCCGGTCGTGCGGTGCTCGTCGTAGCTGTCGAAGGCCACCGGCTCGGCGAGCACGAACTCGCAGCGGCCCACGTCGTTCAGACCGAGCGTGCCGGCCCGGTGGATGCCGAGGTCCGTCACGTCGATGCGATGCACGACCCGGGACGCGCTGCCGGCGACGTAGCGGTGCGCGAACTTGAACTCGAGGCTGCCGCCCGCGACCAGTGGTTGCGGCGACATCCACACCACGTCCGCCTCGAAGCGCGTGCCGACGCTCGGCGGGTGCGAGGCATGCGCCAGCACCTGCCCACGGCCGATGTCGACCGCGTCCGCCAACGTGATAATGACCGCATCGCCGGCGGCGGCGTGATCGCGTTCGCCCTGAGGCGTGCCGATGGAGGTGACGCGGCTGCGCACGCCCGAGGGCAGCGCGACCACGTTGTCGCCCACCTGCAGGCGGCCGCCGGACAGCGTCCCGGCATAGCCGCGGAACCGCTCGTTCGGGCGACTCACGTACTGCACCGGGAGGCGCAGTTCCGGCGCCTCGGGCTCGCTGGCATCGAGAGTTTCGAGCAGCTCGAGCAAAGTCGGGCCGGTGTACCAGTCGAGCGCCGCGCTGCGCCTCACGACATTGTCGCCGCTGCGCGCCGACAGCGGCACGAAGTACGCGACGTGCGGCGGCAGGCGGCCGAGCGCCACCCGGCAATGCGCGACGATCGCCTCGTACGCCGCGGCGTCGTGGCCGACCAGGTCCATCTTGTTGATCGCGACGACGAACTGCCGCACGCCCATCAGGCGCGCGATGCAGGCGTGGCGCAGGGTCTGGGGCTGCAGTACGCGGCTGGCGTCGACCAGCAGCACCGCGGCGGTCGCGGTCGAGGCCGCGGTAGCCATGTTGCGCGTGTACTGCTCGTGTCCGGGCGTGTCGGCGAGGATGAACTTGCGGCGTGCGGTGTCGAAGTAGCGGTGCGCCACGTCGATGGTAATGCCCTGCTCGCGCTCCGACTGCAGGCCGTCGACCAGCAGCGCCACGTCCAGCTCATCGCCGCAGGTGCCCCAGCGCTCGCTGTCGAGCGTGGCGGCGCGCACCAGGTCTTCGGGCACGCTGCCGGTGTCGTGCAGCAGACGGCCGATCAGCGTGCTCTTGCCGTCGTCGACGCTGCCGCAGGTCATCAGGCGCAGCAGGTCCTTCGACTGCTGGCCATCGTTGTACTCGCGGAACGCCGCGTCGCCGCCCATCAGAAGTAGCCTTCCGCCTTCTTGCGCTCCATCGACGCCGCCTGGTCGGAATCCACGAGTCGCCCGGCGCGTTCGGACTCGCGGCTCAGCAGCAGTTCGCCGATCACCTCGGGCACGGTGGTGGCATTCGACGGAGTAGCCGCGGTGAGCGGGTAGCAGCCGAGGGTGCG
>JAYTNX010000361.1:0-1827 GCA_043748075.1 Pseudomonadota bacterium | reverse complement strand
GTCTCGATGCGATAGCTGGCATCCCAGCTGCCGCGCGGACCCGGAAGCGAGCCCGAGGGCGTGAGCTTCGGCGGCGGATCGCCGGGTTTGCGCGGCGCGAGCCGCGGAAACGCATAGCGCCCGCAGCGGAATACCTTCACCCCGTCTTCGACGACGATGCGCGGTGCATCCGGGTGCCGCGCGATCTCCGGGTCGAGGTATTTTTCGAACAGGTCGAGCGGCGTGCCGCAATGGGCATCCGTGTCGATCGTGAGGTAGGGATTCGTCTTGCGGCTCATCGCAGGTTCCTCGACAGGGCGACCGGTATGGAAGGCTTATAGAAGGCGCTCCGCCCCTTCCACAAGACCGCCCACTCGGGTCGGTGATCGCCTTTGTCGATCGCCGGGTCGGCCAGAATGCTCAGCGCACGGCGGCCCGCCCGCGTCGCAGCTCGCGCGAGGCGACACGGATTTCCTTGCACAGCAGCGTCGCGGCCCGCGTGGAGGGAGCGCCCTTTCGGACCAGCAAGCCCGCCCGTCGCGAGGTCGTGACGCGCTCGAGATCAATGATCCGGACGGCGCCTTGGTCCACGTCGGCCTGGATCACGTCCTCCGCGATGTAGCCCAGCAGATCCGTACCCTGCAGCATCGCGCGGGTCAACGCGTGGGCGGGAACGCGCGCGCGCACCGTGGCCGTCGAAGCCGCCGTGCCGTCAGGTCCCTGCGGCGTGGCGACGAGCGGCGACGCGCGCTCGTGCATGATCCAGCCGAACGCATGCGCCGCCGCCAGCGTGATCGGCCCCGCCTGCCGGAACAAGGGATGCGAGGCTCGTGCCGCCAGTACGAACCGAACCTCGTAGATGGGCTCGAACTCGAACCCCGAGAAATCCGCCCCCATCTTCGGCGTGCACAGCACGACGTCGAGCTCGCCCGTGCGCAGGCGGTGCAGCATCGTGTCCGAATCCGCGTACGACATGCGCAACTCGAGCTGCGCCAGCAGTGCACCGGCGGCGCGTGTCATCACACCGGCGGCCAGCGCTTCCGTGGTGCCGACGTTCAGGCAGGGCGCGCCCTGACCCAGTACGGCGCGGGCGTCGTCCCTCATGCGCCCCGCTTGCGCGACGATCAGTTCCGCACGCGCCCGCAGCGAGATGCCCAGCGGCGAGAGCCGGGTACCGCTGCCCGAGCGGTCGAACAGCGCGCCGCCGAGTTCGGATTCCAGCTGCTGCATGCTGGACGACAGTGCCGCCTGCGAGAGCTCCAGCGAGCGTGCGGCCGCACGGAAACTCCCGACTGCGTCGATGCGGAGAAACCGCTCCAGCTGCACGACATCCATCGCCGGCCCCCTCCCTCGACGCAAGTCGCGTGATCGATCTTCTCGATCATAGAACTACAATCCCCCGCTTGTCGGCCCGCCGGCCGGTTCGCTACACAGGGCGACTCGGGCTTGGCAGCCGCCCGCCAGGAGACAGGGCGTGACGCAGTCGGAGGAGGGAGACTGGATCGGCGTCGGGGACGCCACGCGGCTGGCCGAGGGCAGCGCGCTGGGCGCGCGACCGGGCGGCCATCCCATTGCCGTCTTCCGGCAAGGCGGGCAGCTGTTCGCTACCGACAGCTTGTGCACGCACGCGTTCGTGCCACTCGAGGATGGGCTGCTGGAGGGATTCGAGATCGAGTGCCCCGTCCACCAGGCACGATTCGACATCCGTACCGGCGCCTGCACCGCATTTCCGGCGCGCTTCCCGCTCAGGACGTTCCCCGTGCGTGAGAAGGCTGACGTGCTCGAGGTGCGCATTCCGCGCAATCTTCCCCTGGCGCGCCATCTGATCGCGAAGTCGATGCCGCGAGC
>JAYTNX010000360.1:0-2476 GCA_043748075.1 Pseudomonadota bacterium | reverse complement strand
GGCCGTGCCTTCCCCGTCGGTTCCTGCGATCAAATTAGGCGCCTTGCGCATTCGATGAAAGCGTATATTTTTGTAGCTCTCAATCGAAAAATCAGATGGTAATGCTGCCCGATCTCGAAGCGATTCGTGCCCTGGATGCCGTGGTCCGCCATCGCGGCTTCGAGGCCGCCGCACGGCACCTGCACAAAGTGCAGTCCGCGGTCAGCTACCAGATCGGCAAGCTCGAGCGACGCCTGGGCTTGCCGCTGCTCGACCGTCGCGGATATCGAGTCACGCTGACGCCGGCCGGCGAAGCGGTGCTTGCCGAAGGTCGCCAGCTGCTTGCCCTGGCGGAGCACCTCGAATTCACCGCGCGCCAGTTCGTGGAAGGGTGGGAGCCGCGCCTGACTCTGGTGGTCGATGGCATCCTGCCGCTGGAGCCGACCCTGCAGGCATTGAAGACCCTGGCCGACGCACGCATCCCGACGCGCATCCAGGTCAAGGTCGAATACCTCGGCGGCGTGCAGTTCCGCTTCGAGCGGGAAGACGCCGACCTGATGCTGGTGAAGGACTATTCGCCTGCCGATGTACTCAGTGCCATCGCATTGCCGGAAATTGTCTGCGTGCTCTGCGTCGCGCCGGCCCACGCACTGGCGCCGATGCGATCCGTATCGCTGGCCGCGCTGCACGAGCATGTCGAGCTCTCCGTGCAGGACTCGAGTGGACAGGGCAACGACCGTCACACCTTCGGCGGTGAACGCGTGTTCCATCTCTCAGGGTTCGACGCCAAGCGGCAGGCCCTGCTGATGGGCGTCGGTTTCGGCTGGATGCCTCTGTACGCGGTGGCGGAGAACCTGCGCGGCGGTACGCTGCAGGAACTGCGCTTCGCCGGCGGTTCCCGCTATCGGTTCACGCCACTGCTGGTGCATCGGACCAATCGACCGTTGGGCCGTGCCGGAACGCGTCTCGTGGAGCTCATCAAGAGCAACCTTCCGGCTGCGGCCGCTGTCGGGCGACGCCGGGTTACTGCCGGTCCGCGTGACACGCGTCCAGCTCGACGAGTACGCCGCAAAGCCTAGCGTTTCGACGCCTGCGGATCAGCCCCGATCCGGAGCCGAGGGCGTCGGCGCAGGCGGCGGCGTCTCCACCGCCAGATAGAACACCCGCGACAGCAGCGCCTCGTTCCAGGCGGCTTGCTCCTCCCGTTCGGGAACGCCGGGCGCGTAGCCATCGACCGCGCTGGCCGCGAGCCAGCCGGCCTGCGAGCCGAGCGCCTCGAGTGTCTTCACGCGCTGGCGCAGCACCGAGACCTCTGCGGTCAGCGAGGTCACGGCCGCCAGCAGCTGGTTTACCTGCTCGGGTGATGCCTGGCCATAGACGGGGCGCTTGCCGCGGGCGAGGCGCGCGACGCGGCCGGTGCCGGTGGGGTGCGGCGCGCTCATTTCGTGGCCTGCAGGGCGAAGAGGCCGAACATGCCGCTGATCCACTTCGGCTGCGGGTTCGCGCTGCCTTCGGGCAGGTACATCTGCATCGGCGCGAACCCGGGTTTGATGCGCTCGGGGGCGAAGCCGGCGCGGCGGTAGACCTCGGGCCAGTCGAGCTCGTGCATGCGCATCCAGAAGTGTTCGTTGTTGTAGTGCGCGTCGCCGTCGAACACGACCTGCTGGAACACGTCGGGGATCACGGCGGCGTTCGGCAGGTCGACGAACAGGAACACGCCGCCCGGCTTCAGGATGCGATGGGCCTCGCGGACGATCGCGGGGATCGCCGCGGCCGAGGTTTCGTGAAGCACGATGTGCGAGACGATCAGGTCGAAGTGATCGTCGGGGAAGCCCGTGGCCGCGGCGTCGGCCTGGCGGAAGTGGATCGGGATGCCGAGCCTTTCGGCGCGCAGGTGGCCGAAGCGCAGCAGCGGCGCGCCGACATCGATGCCGTGCAGTTCGGCCTCCGGGAAGGCCTCGGCATACGGCAGCAGCGGCCCCGCGGTCGCGCAGCCGAGGTCGAGGATGCGCGCGGGAGTCGCCTGCGGGTGATCGCGGCGATACAGCGCGAGGCTGGTGCGCCCGGCGCCGTCGCCGCGCGGGCCGCCGGAGGGCGAATACAGGAAGGCGCCGCGATCGTAGAGCGCCCCGTTGGCGAGGTCGCCCTCGCTCCACTCGGTGTGATAGCTGCCCGGCATGCAGTGCGTGTCCATGGCCAGCAGGTATTTCGGGATCGGCAGCGCGGGGTCCAGCGTCAGCGAGCCGCGCTTGCCGGCCTCACGGGCCTGAAGCGCGCGAAAGTCCTCTTTCAGCTGCGGCACCTCGCGATCGAGCGTGTCGGACACCGAATTCCAGATCAATTCCTGGCTGACGCGGTGCAGGTCGGAGAAGAACTGGTATTCGGTTTCCTGCAGCAGGGCGGTCCGCGCGCTCTTGCGATCGAGCGGCGCGCCGCCGGCGGCCGCATTCGCCGGTACGACGCGCTGCTGGAAGGCGCGGGCGGCGCCGAGGCGGGC
>JAYTNX010000359.1:0-2538 GCA_043748075.1 Pseudomonadota bacterium | reverse complement strand
CAGCAGGGCAAGCCGGTGACCCGCGGCACGCTGCAGACGGTCTTCACCTACGCACCGTTCGACGAACTACGCCGCCTCGGCCTCGATACGCCGACCGAGGAGGAGGTGCGCCGCGATTTCCCCGCCTACACCGGCATGCTGGTCGTCGCCGAGGTGCAGCCGGGTTCGCAGACCGACGGTGCGCTGCAGCCCGGCGACATCCTGCGCAAGGTCAATGGCGAGTACGTCACGCAGTTCGAGCCGCTGGCGGCCGTACTCGACGATTCGGTCGGCAAGGCCGTCACGCTCGAGCTGTCGCGCGGTGGCAAGCCGGTCAGCGCCACTGTGCCGGTGGGCGACCTGCACGCGATCACGCCGAACGAGTACCTCGATTTCGGCGAGTCGATCGTGCACACGTTGTCCTGGCAGCAGGCGCGCCACTTCAACATTCCGGTCAAGGGCGCCTACGTGGCGAATCCGGGCTACCTGCTCGGTGCCGCAGGCTTGCCGCGCGGCGCCGTGGTGCTGAACATCGAAGGCAAGGACATCGCCGGCCTCGCGGATTTCGAGGCGGCGATCTCGGTGCTCGGCAACGGCGACCGCGTCGCAATGCGCTACACCACGATCGACGATCCGAATGGCAGTCAGCTGCGTTCGGTGCGCATGGACCGGCGCTGGTTTCCGGCCCGCCGCTGCCTGCGCAATGACGGCAGCGGCATCTGGGACTGTGTCGACCTGCCGCCGGGCCCGCCCTCGAAGCCGGTCACCGGCGGCAGCACCACGTTCGCGAAGCAGACCGACCCGCGCGCGGTGAAGCTGGCGCCCTCGCTGGTGGGCGTCAGCTTCGACATGCCGTACTCGGTCTCGGGAATCACCGAGCGCAACTACTACGGCACCGGCCTGCTGGTCGACGTCAAGCGCGGTCTCGTGGTCGTCGACCGCAACACCGTGCCGGTGTCGATCGGCGACGTGCGGCTGACCTTCGCCGGCACGCTCGAGATCCCCGGCCGGGTCGAGTTCGTGCATCCGCTGCACAACCTCGCGATGGTGTCCTTCGACCCGGCACTGATCGGCACGACGCCGGTGCGGGCGGCGGAGTTCGATCGCAAGCCCTTGTTGTCCGGCGAGCCGGTGTGGGTGGTCGGCCTCGGTCGCGACGGCGACATCAAGCTGCGCGGCACGCAGATCGGCGACGTGGAGACGCTGACCTTGCCGCTGTCGCGCACGATGCAGTTCCGCGATACCAACCTCGATGTCGCGACACTCACGACGACGCCGGGTGTCGAGGACGGTGTCGTGGTCGACAAAGGTGGCCGCGTGCGCGGACTCTGGTCCAGCTTCGCCTACGATAGCGGCCGCGAAACCCAGCAGATGAGCCGCGCCGTCAGCGTCGACCTGGTCGCGGACATGGTCGAACGACTGCAGTCGGACCGGGCATTGCACTCGATCGAGGCCGAGTTCGCGCCGCAGCCGCTGGCGAGCGCGCGCCGCCTCGGCCTCTCGAGCGACTGGCTGCAGCGGATCGAAGAGGCCGGCGGTGCCAAGCGCCAGGTGCTGACGGTCACTCGCCTGGTGGGCGGCGCACCCGCCCAGCGGCTGCTGCGCCAGGGCGATCTGCTGCTGGCGGTCGATGGGCAGGTGGTCACGCGCTTCCGCGACGTCGAGCGCGCGGTGGCCGACAAACCCAAGGTCGAAGTGACGATCTGGCGGGAGAACGCCGAAATCCGCATCGATGTGCCCACGGTCGCGCTGTCGGGTATCGACATCGCGCGCGTCGTGCAGTGGGCGGGCGCCACGCTGCAGGCGCCGCATCGCGCGATGCTGGCGCAGCGCGGCATGCCGCCGCTCGGCGTCTACGTCGGTTATTTCGCCTATGGCTCGCCCGCCACGCGCTACGGACTGCTGCCGGGCCGCCGCATAATCGAAGTCGACGGCATACCGACACCGGATCTCGACAGCTTCCTGAAGGTCGTGACCGGCCGACCCGATCGCGCCTCGGTGCGGCTGCGGACCATCACCTGGAACAACGCGCCGGAAGTGATCACGCTGAAGCTCGACAAGCACTACTGGCCGGCCTACGAGATGCGGCGCAACGGCGACGGCTGGGAGCGCCGCGAGCTGGAGTGACGCCGCGCGCCATCGGGGGACCCCGGGTGATCCGCGGGTGACTGCACCCGCACTGAAATCCGGGCGCGAGGTGTCGATCATTGTCAAATGCAGGGCGGAAAGTTCGGCGCCGCCCGGAATTGTGGCGCTTGTACGCCACATCACGAGTGAAGCGGATGCTGCTTGATAGAATGGGTTGATGGCCCGCTTGCGCCGCGCTACCCAGCAGGAACTGGAGGCTGCCGTTACGGCTTTACGTAACGGGGACCTCGTCGCCTTTCCCACCGAGACCGTTTACGGTCTCGGTGCGAACGCGCGCGACTCGGCGGCGCTGCGCAAGATCTTCGAAGCCAAGGGTCGCCCGGCCGACCATCCGTTGATCCTGCACATCGACAATGCACGATTCCTGTCGCGCTGGGTCGCCGAGGTGCCCCCGGAGGCCGAGAAGCTCGC
>JAYTNX010000358.1:0-4057 GCA_043748075.1 Pseudomonadota bacterium | reverse complement strand
TTCGCCAGGTATTCCTCGTTCGGCATCATGTCGGTGGCCGTCGCGAGACGGTTGGTCATGTTGAAGAACGCGGCGATCGCGGCGATGTCCCAGGTATCGCGATCGCTGAAGCCGGCGCGCTTCAGTGCCCGACGCGCGGCCGCGCCGGTCGCAGCGGGGTCCACGGTGATCTGGTGCGCGAACTCCAGCATCGCGCGTTGCCGCGGCGTGACCTGCGCGACGCGCCAGTTCATCACCAGCGTCTCGCCGAGCGCCGGGTCGCCCGACATCTCGCGCACCGCCTGGCCGTGCGCGGTCAAGCAGTAGTAGCAGCGGTTGGCCGCCGAGACGACCACCGCGATCATCTCGCGTTCGAGCTTGCTGAGCCGCGACGCGCCGAGCATCAGGTCGTTGTACATCGCCATGAAGGCGCGCAGCTTCACCGCGTCGAAGCTGTAGGCGGCGAGCACGTTCGGCACGAAGCCGATCTTCTCGTCGCAGAGCGCGAAGTATTTGCGCAGGTCGGCGTCGAGCTTGCGGCGTGGCGGGATCGGCAGTTTCAGCGCGATCAGTCTCGAGGGCTGGGCCTTGTAGCGTCTCGGCATGGGGTCTCCTGCGCGACGCGCCGGCTTCAGCGTTCAGTCACTTCGTCGACGTCGGCCTGGCCGCTCATCTGCCGCCGCAGGTGCGACCACGACATGCCGAGCGCGAGGATCGCGGCGATCACCGCGAGACCGACCCAGGTCATTGCGCCAGGATCGGCGATCGAGAGCCAACCGTAGAACACCGCCGTCCAGACCAGCGCGCCGAACAGCGCGCCCCACAGCAACGCGCCCACCAGCCCGATCGAACGCGCGGTCGCACTGACGAATACGCCCCAGCCGATCAGCAGCGCGATGCCGGCGAGCACGACGGGCGGCGTGATGCCGGCAGGAACCGACTTCGCGGCCCAGTGATAGTAGGACCAGCCCGTGGGGTTGTAGGTCAGGAACACCAGCGCCAGCGCGACGATGAAACGCAAGGCAATGCCGGAGACGCCGATCGATTCCTGGGCCATGGGTTGCCGCTTCCGTGAAGTGCTACCGGAATCTTGGGCGAAACTGCCGCAACGCACAACGGTTCTGTGACCGGCGACTCAGGCTCCCCGATGGCCCGGCCGGGGGCCGCTGCGTATAGTCTTCGGAATGTCCCCGACCACCGCTCACCTGGAGGCGCTCAACGGCCCCCAACGACGTGCCGTCACCTACGGCGAGCCGGTGCTGCCGAAGGGGTTTCGCAGCGGCCCGCTGCTGATCGTCGCCGGCGCGGGCACGGGCAAGACGCTCACGCTCGCGGCACGCGTTGCGCATCTCGTGATCCACGGTGTCGATCCCGGCCGCATCCTGATGCTGACCTTCACGCGCCGCGCCGCGCTCGAGATGCGGCGCCGGGTACGCGACATCGTGAAGACGGCGCTGAACGAGACGGTCTCGGGCATCAGTCAGTCGCTGCTGCAGCGCATGCAGTGGGCGGGCACCTTTCACGCGGTCGGCAGTCGGCTGCTGCGCCACTATGCGCGGCAGCTGAACCTCGACCCCAGTTTCACGATCCTCGACCGCAGCGATGCAGCCGACCTGCTCGACTCGATCCGCGAGCAGCTCGGTTTCGCGAAGCTCGACAAGCGTTTCCCGCGCAAGGATGTCTGCCTCGCGATCTATTCGCACCGCGTCAACACCCAGAGCTCGCTGAAGGAGACGCTCGAGGCGCAGTTCCCGTGGTGCGTGCCGTTCGCCGAGGAGCTGACCCAGATCTGCCGCGCCTACGTCGAGCGCAAGCAGCAGCTGTCGCTGCTCGACTATGACGACCTGCTGCTGTTCTGGCACGCGATGATGCAGGAGCCGCGCTTCGCCCGGCACGTCTCGCAGCACTTCGACCACGTGCTCGTCGACGAGTACCAGGATACGAACCGCCTGCAGGCCGAGATCCTGCTGGCCATGCGCCCCGATGGCGACGGCCTGACGGTCGTCGGCGACGACGCGCAGGCGATCTACTCGTTCCGCGCCGCCGCAGTCGACAACATCCTCGGCTTTCCCGACAAGTTCACGCCGCGGGCCGAGGTGGTCACGCTGGCGCAGAACTACCGCTCGACCCAGCCGGTGCTCGACGTCGCGAATGCGCTGATGGCGGATGCGCCGCGTCAGTACCGCAAGCACCTGCTCTCGACGCGCGGCGAAGGGCCGCGGCCGAAGATGGTGGCCGCCGACGACCTGCCGTCACAGGCCGAGTTCATCTGTACGCAGGTGCTGAAGAAACGCGAGATGAACATCGCGCTGCGCCGCCAGGCCGTGCTGTTCCGCACCGCGAGCCACAGCGACCTGCTGGAGATCGAGCTGACGCGGCGCAAGATCCCGTTCGTGAAGTACGGTGGCCTGCGCTTCCTCGAGGCCGCGCACGTCAAGGACCTGCTCTCGATCCTGCGCTGGGCCGACAACCCCCGCAACGACCTCGCCGCCTTCCGCGTGCTGCAGCTGCTGCCGGGCATGGGCCCGGTGAACGCGCGCAAGGCGCTCGACGCCTTCGCGGAAAAGGACCGCGCGATCGCCACGCTGCGCCAGCACGCGCCGCCTGCCGATTCGAGGATTGCCTGGAACAAGCTGCTCGACCTGCTCACCGACCTCACGACGCCACAGCGTCCCTGGGCGGGCCAGCTGCGGCTGGTGCGTGAATGGTACAAGCCGCACTTCGAACGCCAGTACGAGCACTTCCACACCCGCGTCGGCGATCTCGACCAGCTCGAGCTGCTCGGCGGCCAGCAGCCGTCGCGGGAACGCTTCCTGTCAGAGCTGACCCTGGACCCGCCGCAGTCGACCAGCGACCTCGCCGGCCAGCCGCTGCTCGACGAGGACTATCTGGTGCTCTCGACGGTGCATTCGGCCAAGGGCATGGAATGGGACAGCGTCTACGTGATGAACGTCGTCGACGGCAGTTTTCCGAACGAGTTCGCGACGCGCAGCGACGCGCTGGTCGAGGAGGAGCGGCGCCTGCTCTACGTCGCGATGACGCGCGCGCGGCAGGAGCTGTCGCTGATCCAGCCGCTGCGCTTCGCGATCACCAGCCAGGGCCCGAAGAGCGACGCGCACGTCTACGGGGGCCGCAGCCGCTTCATGACGGAAAAGGTACTGAAGGCGCTCGAGGAAACGGTATTCCACGGCACGCACCTCGCCGAGGCCGGCCTCAGCGAGGCGACGCCCGAATCGCTCGACGTCACGCAGCGCGTCAAGCAGATGTGGTGAGCGCGGTCGCCGTCAGCGGCCCTTGGGCGGCGGCGGCACTTTCTTCTTGAAGAAGGTCCAGCTCGTCTCGTTCTCGCGCGCATCGTCGCCCGGCGGAGGCGTGCGGTACTCCGGATAGGTCGACTCGATTTCCTTCAGCATCACCGCGGGCAGCTGGTCGAAGCGGTCGAGCTTCCGTCCGGCGGCATGGATGTAGATCATGCCGACGCGATCGCCCATCTCCATCCAGGGCAGCCAGCTCGCGAGCCGCACCCAGCCCACCTCGATCGGCGGGTTCGGCAGCTTGTCGTTGACCAGGTCGTCGAGGTTGCCGAAGAAGTTGAACATCTCGGTGGCGTGATAGGCGCCGCCGACATACTTCTGGTAGTCGCCGCCGAGCGGGTTGTTGTAGAAGAGCGGCACCGTGATGGTGTTCCACCACTTCTTGCCGCTGATCGTGCCGGTCCATTTGGCCGGCTTGCCATCCGCGCCGGTCGCGAACTGCGGCCGCTGATTCACGGGGTCGTTCGCGGTCTGCAGCACGTTGACGGTCGCGCCCGTCCACGGATTCGCCCAGCTGCGCAGCAGCTCGCCCGTCGTCGGGTCGGTATAGAAGAGCAGTTCCCGCGAGACGAGCCGCCAGCCGCTGCCGCGCTTCTCGTCCTGCACGGTGACGCAGGTGCGAACGTTCATGCCCTCCACATTGAACAGCTTGCGATCGCGTTCGCCGGGTACCCGGCTGAAGCCTTCACCGTGGAACCAATACACCGTCGGCTCGCCGTCCTTCATGGAACACTGGATCCGGCGCGACGCGGTGTTGGCACCCT